>JBBRBZ010000081.1:0-12224 GCA_038205305.1 Gemmatimonadales bacterium | reverse complement strand
CCGTCCGACGACCGCCGCTCGCGAATGAGATTGTATTCGTCAGCCACCGTCCGGTAGATCAGCACCAGTTCACCACGCTCCGCATCGTACGACAGATCGGGATCGGAGTTGTAGCCCGAGCTCGGCGCTGCGACGATCGGGTTGGTCAATCCGTCGGGAACCTGCCAGTTCAGCCCGTTCTGGCTGACCACAATCGACGGATTCTCGTGGGAGGCATCGCCACCAGGAAAGGGGGTGAACGCCATCCAGTACTCCCATCCGTTCCAGCCACCCGGGAAATGCACCACGTCGGGGTGCACTGCCTGCATGCTGTGGTCGTACGTCGGCAGCCGTGCCAGGAGAAAGGGATTCAGCGACTCGAGTCGACTCGGCGGCAGACTGACCAAATTGGCGCTCACGCTTGGGGTCGCCGTCGGCAGCTCCTCGGCTTGGCACGCCAGCAGGGTCGACAGCGCGGCAACACACAGCAGGGTCCTGCGGGGGAGCGACATGGGCACTTTCGAAACAATGGTGGGTTCCACGAAGGCTCAGGAATGTTCGGGGGATGTGATCGAGAGCTCCACCAGCTGTTCGCCGGTGACACGCATCACGGTCCAGTCGTCCATCGCACGCGCGCCGAGTCGTTGGTAGAAACCGATGGCAAGAGCGTTCCAGTCGAGCACCGCCCATTCGAGCCGACCGCACCCTCGCCCCACCGCGAGTCCCGCCAGGTGCGCCAGCAGCGCACGACCGAGCCCCTTACCGCGAAAGGCCGGCCGGACGAACAGGTCCTCGAGGTAGATCCCTGGTTGGCCGAGAAAGGTGGAAAAACTCTGAAAGAAGAGCGCGAATCCCGCCGGTGTGCCGTCAACTTCCGCAATGAGCACTTCCGCGGCGGGGCGAACGCCGAAGAGCGTCCGCTGCAGCCGCGCCTCGGTTGCCGTCACTTCATGGGCGAGTTTCTCGTACTCGGCCAGTTCAGTGATGAAGCGCAGCATCAGCGGAACGTCATCGGGGACGGCCGGTCGGATGGTCGCCCCCGCCGCGCGGTTTGGCCGGTCTGTCAGACGCTCCACCCCTCGCGGTACTGCCGGGTGAGGTACTGATTCGCCTCGGGCGCGTTGGGGATCGTCATGTTGGTGGCGTCGTAGTAAATCTTCTTCCCCTGCCCGGCACGCAGCGCAACCAACCCAAGCAGCATCACCTCGGTGAGTGCCGCCCCGTGTTCGAACGGTGACGAGGCCTCGCCGATGCCCTTGGCGGCATTGGCCCAGTTCATCTCATGGGAGGTCAGGATCCGCGGATACTTCGCCGGTACCGATGCGGTGCGATCATTGAGTTCCAGCGGGTAGAGCTTGGGCTTGAGACCATACGTCTCGTGGAGCAGCAGCCCCTTGTCGCCGATGAAAATGACCTGGCCTTCGCGATTGAAGGTGACGTCATCGGGGAGCCCGTCGGGACGTGGCGGCATCAGCCCGCCGTCATACCACGAAAGCTTCACACCCGGTCGCGACGCCGTCGCCGCGAACTCGTAGTGCACCGTGGTGGCCTGCGGGTACGAGGCCGGATTCCGGCTCCCGCCGCCCCAGGGCGTCGAGGTCGCCTCGATGCTCGTCGGCGCGCCGAGTCCGAGCGCCCAGAATGGCGCGTCGATCAGGTGGGCGCCCATGTCGCCGAGCGCGCCGCAGCCGAAATCGGTCCAACCGCGCCAGTTGAACGGATGGTAGATCGGGTGATAGGGCACCTTGTTGGCGATGGGGCCCTGGTACAGATCCCAGTCGAGGGTATCGGGAATCGGGACGTTCGCGTTCCACATGCCGAGCGCCTCGGCATCGTTCACCATCGTCTGGTTCCACTGCGGCGGACCGACCGGGACGCCAACCGGCGGCGGTGCGGGCGGGTTGCGCGTGGGCGGCACGGCCGGTCGCACCAGACCCTGGGGCCAGATCGGCCGATTCGTGAAGATGTGAACCTCGCGCACGTTGCCGATCAATCCGGCCTGCACCCACTCATTGATCAGCCGGGCGTCGGTGGTGCTGTGCCCCTGATTGCCCATCTGGGTGACGACGCCGGTGCGCTTGGCCAAGTCGCGGAGATAGCGCGCCTCGTAGACGGTGGCCGTCAGCGGTTTTTGCACGTAAACGGCCTTCTTCAGCTGCATCGCCGCCTTGGCGATGACGGCGTGGGCGTGGTCCGGAGTCGCGATCACCAGCCCATCCAGTCCCTTTTCCTTGTCAAGCATCTCGCGGAAGTCAGCGTAGCGCTTGGCCTTGCCGTACTGCTCCTGCAACTTGAGCCCATTCGGGCGCGGATTCTTCTGGCCATCCATGCCGCGTCCGACGAGCTGCCGCTCGACATACCCGAAATCGACGTCACAGAGCGCGGCAATGTTCTCGCTCACCAGCTGCTCGGCGTTGTTCATCCCCTGACCGCCGGCACCCACGATGGCGATGTTGAGGATGTCGCTTGGCGCCCGGAAACCGGGGCCCCCGAGCACATGGCGGGGAACGATCATCGCGGCCATGGCGGCCTGGCCGGTACCAGCGACGAATTGACGACGAGAGAACTTGCGACGTGACATGACGGTCTGACCCCTTGGTGGAAGACGGTCGAGCAGGGCGTCGATTGGCTGTGGATCCCGGTAATAGTGTCCCGTCGGGCGGCGGTGTCAAGCAACGGCGCCGTCCCGCTACGGTTGCGTGGCCGCCTGGACCGCCTGGCGGAACTCCAGCGGCCTCTGGATGTTGTCGAACCGCTCCTGGGTCCCCCCGCTGCCGGTCACCACGATCTCGCCGAATCCCAGCATCCGTCCCGGCAGGCTCTGGGTAACGGCGATCCCCTCGATTTTCGGCAGGAGCAGTTCGACGGAGCGGGTGCTGAAGAAGCCGAGTTTGATGATCACCCGACGGTTGGTGACGGCGAATTCGGAGCTCCGGCGCTCGAGCCAGGGATGCACCCACGACAGCGCGGCGATGATCGGAGGAATCCAGGCGAGCGCCGGATGGGTCGAGTTGGCCGCCAGGATCGTCAACGGCAGGCAGATCAGCAGCGTGAGCGCCGCGGAGCCGATGTAGACCTTCCAGTGCAGCCGGGTGCGATAGGTCACCACCTCTCCCGGCAGCAGGTGGGTGTCGATGTAGCTCATCGGTTCCCTCGGGCTGCGGTGGAGCCATCGAGATCCCGCCGATACGCATTCTGCGCTACCATGAGGTTGCGAGGCTCCTTCTTGACCGCAGTGAATGACTCCTTCGACCCCACCGGCTTCACTGCCGGCATGAGGCCCTCTCCAGATTGTCCTGAATCTACCTCGGATCGCTAGCCGGGTTTTCGCATCACCCACGTCGTCATGCAGCGCTGATCCTGCACCACCGTAGTCTTGAGCGGGTCGAGCAACGCAGCGCCGAGCCGCCGGGTGTGATCGAGCAGAAACGCCTCATCGACGAGAAAGCGCTGCGATCCGTCGGGAAGATGGAAGCGTCGATCACCGAGAGGACGCATACGCTGTTCCATCCCGATGTTCGAGGCGAGCCGAGCGAAGTAGATGCCGCCGGGCCCGAGCACCCGCCAGGTCTCATCGAGCATGGAGCGAAACTGATCATCGTTACGGGCGAAGTGGAGCACCGTGTTGCAGATGACCATGTCCGCGGCACCATCGGCGAACGACATCGCCTCGACCGACTCGACGCGGAAGTTGGTCGCGGGCAGTTGCGGCGCGAGCGTCGCTGCGAGTCGGCGAACCGCATCGACCTCGGCGGGGTCGATATCGGTGCCGAACACCTCGTATCCTGAACGCAGGAGGTAGACGATGTTCCGCCCGCCACCGCATCCCGCATCGAGGACCCGGCTACCAGGAGCGAGGCGACCGCGCAGCAGCTGGTCGAAGAGATAGATGTCGATCTGACCGAATTGCTCGGCGAGGGTCATCATGTCTGAAGGAACTCCCGCGGGACTGGTTCTCGCCCACTCGACTGTGCTCCACCCCGCCAGCATACCCCCAGCTTTCGCTCCTGTCCACCTGGGAGTCCCCGACGTCATCGGCCCGACTTCAGAATTGCCTGCAAAGCCAGCGCACCCCTCGTTCCCGAATTAGATTTGCTGGTCTCCACCCGCTCCCCAAAACTCGACCGGAATTGCCCATGACCCGCGCACGCGCCCTCCTCGCCGCGACCGCCCTCCTCCTCACCGGAGCGATGGTACCTGCGGCCGCCCAGACCTTCCCGACCAATGACCCCGTCATCAAGCGGATCTACTCCATTGGGATGGACTCGACCGACCTCTATCGTCAGGCGCACGTCCTGTTCGATTCGCTTGGCCCCCGCCTGATGGGGACCACCAACTTGAAGCGGGCCCAAGACTGGCTGGTGAGCACCTACAAGTCCTGGGGCATCGACGCCAAGGAAGAGAAGTTCGGCACCTGGCGCGGCTGGGAACGCGGCCATTCGCATATCGACCTTATCTCGCCCCGCATTCGCTCGCTCGAGGGCCAGATGGTAGGCTATTCGCCCGGCACCGGCGGCAAGGACGTGGTGATGCGTACCATCATCCTCCCACTCTTCAAGGACTCGACCGAGTTCGTGAAGTGGCTGCCGCAGGCGAAGGGCAAGCTGGTTCTCACAGCCGCACCCAAGCTCTCCTGCCGGCCGCAGTTCCAGTGGGAGGCAATGGGCACGCCGGAATCGGTGGCACGGATTGACTCCATGCAGGGCGCCGTGCAGGCTGACTGGGCCGCCCGCATCCGCAACACCGGCTACAGCATGGCCCTCGGCGGCGGCTCCCTCGGCGTCCGCCTCGAAGACGGCGGCGCCGGCGGGATCATCACCTCGCGGCCCAAGCTGGTGCTCCGTGCCGGACCCGCCAGTGGGTTCGGCGGTGGCGGCGCCGGTTCGCTCGGCGGCTTCGGCGCGATGGAAGTCTTCGAGACCTACAACGTGAAGACGCCCGCGGTCGCCCTCGACTGCGAAGACTACGGCCTCGTCTACCGCCTCACCGAGGCCGGCGACGCGCCGAAGATCAAGCTCAACCTCGAAGGGAAGCTCACCGGCGAACAGCCGGTCTTCAACGTCATCGCCTCCATCAAGGGCAGCGTGCATCCCGATGAATACGTGATGCTCTCGGCCCACTTCGATTCGTGGGACGGCTCGTCGGGCGCCACCGACAACGGCACCGGCACCCTCACCATGCTCGAGACGATGCGCATTCTCAAGAAGGTGTACCCCAATCCCAAGCGCACCATTCTCGTCGGGCACTGGAGCGGTGAAGAGGAAGGTGAAGTCGGCTCCAAGGCATTCACCGAGGATCACCCTGAAGTGCTCAAGGGCTTGCAGGCGCTCTACAATCAGGACAACGGCACCGGCCGAGTCGTGCGGATCGGCGGCGGCGGCCTGGTGCACGCGCCGGAACACCTCAACAGCTATCTCGGCATGGTGCCGACCGAATGGCTCGCCGGCATCAACGGCGGTCAGCCGGTGACCTCCGGTCGCCCGGCTGGCGGCGGCAGCGATGACTTTTCCTTTGGCTGCAACGGCCTCCCCGCCTTCGGCCTCGGCGCCACCGGCTGGGACTACGGCACGCTCACTTGGCACACTGAGCGCGATACCTACGACAAGGTCGTCTTCGATGACCTCAAGTTCAACGCGACGCTGACCGCAATGATGGTCTACGCCGCGTCGGAAGATCCGGCGCGCATCCCGCTCGATCGCGTCGACCTCGCCGCTGGTGGTGCAGCCGGCGGTCGAGCTGGTGCCGGCGGCCGCGGCGGCAGCGCGGCAACATGGCCGGCGTGCGAGAAGGCACCCCGCAAGACGAATCCGAGGCTGCGCTAACTAGGAGACTGGAGAACGGAGATTGGAGAACGGAGCGCTTCGCCGCAGTCATCCGGCTCAGCGCTTGGGGTCTCCGTTCTCCGTTCTCCGTTCTCCGTTCTCCGTTCTCCGTTCTCCGTTCTCCGTCGTTGAGGCACCCGTGAAGCGCATTGCTCTCCTCGTCACGCTCGCACTCGGCACGACGCTTTCCACGTCCGCCCAGGCACCGAAGGTCTACACCCACGCCGACACCCTCCGCGGCAGTGACGGCCCGGCGCGCAGCTGGTGGGACGCGACCTTCTACGACCTGCACACCACCGTCTTCCCGGCCGACAGCACCATCAGCGGTTGGAATGGCATCACCTACAAGGTGCTCAAGCCGGCGCGCGAGATGCAGGTCGACCTGCAGGAGCCGATGATTGCCGACAGCATGAAGCAGGACGGCAAGACGCTGCAATGGCGTCGGGATGGCAACGCCTTCTTCGTCACGCTCACGGCGCCGCAGCCGGTCGGCAAGTTCAAGACGGTCACGGTCTGGTATCACGGCAAGCCGCGCGCGGCCAAGAATCCGCCGTGGGACGGCGGCCTGATCTGGCGCCAGGATTCGCTGCACAATCTCTGGTTCGCGACGGCCGACGAAGGACTCGGCGCCTCGGTCTGGTGGCCCAACAAGGATTACGGCGGCGACGAGCCCGACTCGCAGCGCATCGCCATCACCGTACCCAAGGGGATGACCGATGTCTCCAACGGCCGGCTGCGCAGTCAGCGCGACAACGCCGACGGCACCACCACCTTCGAATGGTTCGTCACCAACCCGATCAACAACTACGCCATCGAGATCAACGCCGGCCAGTACGCTCATTTCTCCGACACGCTCCAGGGCGAGAGGGGGAAGCTCACCCTGGACTTCTGGCCGCTGGCGTATCACCTCGACACCGCCAAGGTGCAGTTCCAGCAGGCGAAGAGCATGATCTCCTGTTTCGAACACTGGTTTGGACCGTACCCGTTCTACGAGGATGGCTACAAGCTCATCGAAGCACCACACCTTGGCATGGAACACCAGAGCGGCGTGGCGTACGGCAACAAGTACAAGAACGGCTACAGCGGCCGCGACCTGTCGGGCACCGGCATCGGAATGAAGTGGGACTTCATCATCGTCCACGAAAGCGGACATGAGTGGTTTGGCAACAACATCTCGGCGAAGGACCATGCCGACATGTGGATCCACGAGGGATTCACCAACTATTCCGAGGGGCTCTACACCGAGTGCCAGCAGGGGAAGGAGGCCGGCGAGAAGTATCTCATTGGCTCGCGGCGCAACATCCGGAACGACAAGCCGATCATCAGTGAGCACGGTGTCAACAGCGACGGTTCCGGCGACATGTATTACAAGAGCGGCAGCATGCTCAACATGATGCGTCAGATCGTCAACAACGACGAGAAGTGGCGCGTTGACGTGTTGCGCGGCCTGAACAAGCGCTTCTGGCACCAGACGGTGACGACGCCCGAGATCGAGGCCTTCGTCAACCAGGCCAGCGGCATCAACTTTGACAAGGTGTTCGCGCAGTACCTCGCCACCACCAAGATCCCGACGCTCGAATACAAGCGCAGCGGCGATTCGCTGAGCTATCGCTGGACCAACGTCGTCCCCGGTTTCGACATGCCGGTGCGGGTGTCCTTCGATGGCGGCAAGAGCTACAGCATGCTCTCCCCCACCGAGCAATGGAAAGGCGGCCCGATCCGTTTGTCGGACCCGACCGCCTTCGCATTCAAGCTTGATGAGAACTTCTACGTCTTTGCCAAGGACGTCGGCAGCAACTAGTTCCCACCACCACCGCCGCGGCCCGCGGGGGGAGCAGCCTGCCCCCCGCGACCGCCGGCGCCACGGCCAGCTCCAGCGCCACGGCCGGCGCCCATCTGGAACTCTTTCGGCGGCTCGACTCCCATCAGATAGCGAGTGAAATAGTCCCAGCGACGACGCTGCTGATACGTGTTCGCCGGCGGCGGGTAGCCATGGCCCGAATTCGGGATCAACAGCAGGTCGAAGTCTTTGTTGGCTGCAATCAGTTTGTCCACGATCAACAGCGTGTTGTACGGCGGCACGTTGTTGTCCATGGTGCCGTGCACCAACATCAGGTGCCCCTTCAGGTTGGCCGCCTTGTTCTGGTTCGCCTCGGCGTCATAGTTGGTGGTGCCGTCGGCGTTGCGCACGAGCAACCCCTGGTAGCGCTCGCCCCAGTCATCCTCGTACTCGCGATTGTCGTGGTTGCCCGATTCGGCGATGCCCACCTTGAAGAAATCGGGATAGCTGAACATCGCGTCGGCCGTGGCAAATCCGCCACCGGAGTGGCCCCAGATGCCCACCTTGTTGATGTCGATCCAGGGATATTGCGCCGCCAATTGCTTCATCCCGGCCACCTGATCGGGAAGGGTGTTGTCACCCATATGCCCGTAATACGCATCCATGAACTTCTTGTCGCGCCCTGGCGTGCCCATGCCGTTGATGGCGACCACGATGAAGCCGAGCTCGGAGAGGCCGGACGACTCGCCCTGCGTCGCCTTGAAGCCCCAGCCGCCCACGCTGCCGGTCTGCGGCCCCGGATAGATGTAGTTGATGATGGGGTACTTCTTGCTCGCGTCGAAGTTCGACGGCTTTTCCATCTGGCCATAGATGTCGGTCACGCCATCGCGCCCCTTCATCTTGATCGTCACCACCGGGTTCCATCCTGCGGCAAGCAGGGCGGCGCGATCGGCGGGCTTCTCGAGGGGCATCACCAGCGCACCAGTGGTGCCGTCACGCACCGCGCTCGCCCAGGGAATGTCGTTCTGGCTCCAGGAATCGACGAAGTACTTTCCCGAGGGCGAAGCGGCCGGGTTCTCGTGATTGCCATCATCGGGATCGAGCGAGACCTGCTTGCTGCCGTCGAGATTCACGCGGTAGTGGTGCGTGAAATACGGATTCTGCCCCTTCTCACCCCCCAGAGCCGTGTACCAGAGCACCCGGGTCGTGTCGTTGAGCCGACTGATTGCGCTGACGTTCCCCTCGCCCGACGTGATCAGGTTCTTCATCCTGCCGCTGGTCAGGTCATACAGATACAGGTGACCGAAGTTGTCGCGCTGCGAATACCAGACGATCTCGTTGGTGGACCAGAGCACCCGCCAACCGACCCAATCCTCGACATTCGTGGGAGACTGCTCCTCGAAGACCTGCCGCACCGCACCGGTGGTCGCACTGGCTTCACGCACCCAGACCTGCTTGTGGTCGCGCGAGACGGAGGCGAAGAGGATCCGCGAGGCATCGGGGCTCCACTTCACGTCGCTCATGCTGAGGTTGTCGCCCTGAATGGAGCGGTGCTGGTCGACCGGCATCTGCAACCGCACCACCGTGCGGGACGGGACATCGATGATCACGCGCTGGATCGTGGTGATGATCGGATCGCCCGGGAGCGGATAGTTCCAGGCCTTGAGGACCGGGTGCCCCGCGATCTGGCCATTGGCACCGCCGGTCGGCGTGGTGACCAAGAACATCTTGCCGACACCCCGCTCGTCCTGCTGCTGGGTGGCGATCTTCTTGGAATCAGGCGACCAGAGCAGCACCGCATTCGAGCTGCTGGTCCAGCCGGCGTTGTCGGTGGCATAGCCGAAGTCCGGCGCACCGTCGGTGGTCAGCTGCGTCTCCTTCCCGCCAGCGACCTCCCGCACCCAGAGATTGTCGTCCTTGATGAACGCCGAGAGCTTGCCATCGGGGGAAGTCGCGCCGGCACCCCCACGCCCACCACCACCCCGTCCCGCGAAGCCGCGACCAGCACCCACGCCGCCGGGGGAGGAGACAGGGGCGCTTCCCGCCGCTGCCGCGGTGCATTTCTCGCCCTTCACGCCGCAGCTCCAGTCCTTGCCATCGACGTTCACCAGGATCGCCTTGTAGTCCTTGGTGAACGCAAGGCGAGCGAACGGCATCGAGTCCGGCTTGAAGGTCTTCCCTGCCACCGCGGAGATGGCCGCCGCCACCTTGGCGTGATCGAAGGCCGGAGCCTTCGTCTTCTTCGCCGGATTGACCAGCGTGAAGGTGGTTCCGGCCGGCGACGTCGTGGCATACCAGAATCGGTTGTCGGGGAGCCAGTTTGGCGTGACATGCCCGGTATTGGCGAGCAGGGTGACCGCGGCGGGCGCCTGCATCGCTGCTTCGGCGCGGGTGTAGTCGGCGGCGGTCAGGGCGCGCTGCGAGAGCAGTGGCGCGACCGCAAGGGACGTCAGCGCCAGCGCGGCCATGCCGCGAGTCGCCAGGGAACGAACCAGGCACGAAGGCATGCTGATCCTCGGGTGGGTTGAGTCGGAAGTACCGGTCAAACGGAGCCCTTCAACTATAGGGGCGGGCGACCCCGAGGCAACCCCGGCGACCGCCATGAGCCTTCACCCCGAGATTTCGCGCCTCTGAATACAGGAACTCCCCTCGATTGAAGCGCCGACACCCTCAGGAGTGGTCATGCCACTGGGCAAATTCTGGTTTATTGATGTCAAGGGAGTGCAGCAGGAGGGCGACGGCATCGATGCCGTCATGGCGGCGGTCGCCCGGGGTGACCTGCTCCCCCACGCCAACTTCTACGACAGCAGCTTGGCCAGCTGGAAAGAGGCCACCGACGTGCCGGCTCTGGTCGGGATCTTTGGCGAGAAGGTCGAGGTAGCGCCGCCGCCACCACCGCCACCGCCCCCACCACCTCGCATGGCCCCGCCACCGCCTCCTCCGGTTTATCCTGTCGGCCCGCCGCCGCCCCCGGTCTATCCCATCGGTCCGCCGCCGGTATTTGCCCTCCCGCCGACGGAGAATCCATTGTTCAAGCCGCTGGCGCTCCTCTTCATGGTCGGTGGCGTAATCCTCGGCACCATGGGAAATCGTGACGCCGAAATCTCCACCGCCGCGACGGTCATCGGCGCCGCGATCGGAGTGCTCCTGATGATGGCGGTCGTAGGTCTGCCGATGCTGCTGCTCGCCAGGCCACGGCGGCGCTGGATGATGTGGATGAATATCGCCCTCGTCATCATGCTCGCCCTGGGATGGAACTACCTCAATCCGACCAGCCCAAGGACTGGTGGAGCGGTTCCAGTCACGCCCTCCCCGGCGGTACAGAATGGAACCCAGCCGCCGGCGAACACCGGCCAGCGCGGCTTCACTCCCAACTGACGGCCGCCCCACCTCAAGGAGCAGCAGATGTCCGCTACCGAGTACTGGTTCATGGATCCGCGCGGCATGCAGCAGTCGATTGGCGCAGACGGGTTCTTCGCCGCGGTGAGCCGCGGTGACCTCCGCCGCGAGAGCATGTTCTACGATCCCTCGATTGGGCAGTGGCAACCGGCTTTCCAGTCGCCGCTGCTGGCCGCGAGCTTCGCCGCCGTGTCGCCGCCGCCGAACTATGCGGCGGCACCCCCGAGCTACGCCATCGTCGCCAGCAACCCCGTGGCGAAGGTCCTCGCGCTGGTGTTGACAGTACTCGCCGCGGGGCTGGGCTTCCTCGGCGCCGCGGGAAGATCCGGCTCCTTCGCTCTGGGAGCCGTGATCGGTGCACCGCTGATGGTCTTCGGGATCTCATGGATCGTGATCAAGCTGAGCAATTCCGTACGGCCGTGGCGCGTCCGCGCCTGGGTCGCCGCTCTGCTCTTCCTCGGGCACCTCAGCAGCGTTGCGAACGGAGTTGCGGCGCGAACCGATGGCGGCGCCGCGAATGGGAGTGGGGCCGCAGGAGCCTTCAATAGCAACGCGAGACCGTGAGGGGACGATGACCGCTCAACCGGATCTCGGGGCAAAGGAAAGCAATGCCGGCAGCATGCCATTCTGGTACATCGATCAGGCGGGAATAGAGCGGCCTGCGGTCGACCAGTCAGAGCTCACAGCGGCCATCGTACGTGGAGAGCTGCAACCATCGGGACAGTTTTACGACCCTGCGCTGGGACAATGGCAGGTGGCCGCCCAGTCGCCCGTCCTCGGCGCCCTGTGGCAGGCCGCCGGCAATGCTTCCCTCCCACCGACCTTCACAGCCGTCCCGTGGGCGATGACGGTCGATCCCGTCCCTCCGGACGCCGTCACACTGGAGATCGCTCGCAACAAGAAACGCACCCTCATCCTGGTGGTGCTCACCGTGCTGATCGCGATCGCCGCCCATCGCTCAGAGAAGGTGGTCGGCACGGTCTTCGGCATCCTCGTCATCGAGGCGGCAGTCCTCGCTTCCGGATTTTTCACGTGGAATTGGTCGAAACGGTTCATATGGAGGTATCGGCTGGCCGGAGCCGGCCTCGTGCTCGCCTCACAGCTCGGCGTTCTCTTCGGCCTCTACTGAGGCACCCCAAACATCTCGAGCGCCCTCACGGCACCGGCTTGTCGATCGACTCCGATTGCGGAGAGAAGAACTTCGGTCCCGCCTCCGTGATGTAGACGCAATCCTCCAGCCGCAC
>JBBRBZ010000080.1:0-12316 GCA_038205305.1 Gemmatimonadales bacterium | reverse complement strand
GACTCTTCCACGTCGCGCACATAATGCACCAGATGGTAGTCGAAGATTTTCTCTTCTTCGCGCATGAACGGCTCGCCGCAATCGTAGAGCTCGGGGTGCATGCGGAAGACCGCCGTCGCCTCGACGGCGAGGGGCGAATCGATGTAGATCGGGATCTGGGGAATCTTGCCGTCGCGGGCGAGCTGGTGCAGGGCGTAGACCAGTTCCTGCGTGCGTCCCACGGCAAACGACGGTACCAGAATCTTGCCGTCGCGCGCGGCCACCTTGGAGACGAGTTCGCCCAGACGGGCGCTGGCATCGTTGCTGGTATCGTGATTCTTGAGCGCGTAGGTGCTTTCGATGATCAGCGTGTCGATGGCGCCAGTCGGTCCCTCGGGATCACGGATGATCGGCTGACCCCAGCGGCCCACATCGCCCGAGAAGACGAGGCGATGCGGCGTGGCGCCATTGATCATCACCTCGACATCGGCACTGCCGAGAATGTGACCGGCATCGCGGAAGGTCACGGTGAGATCATCGGCGACTTTGAACGGACGCTTGTAGGGATGCCCCTCCATGATCTCCTGCACCCGCGTTGCATCGGCGAGGGTGTAGAGCGGGGCGGAGTCGGGGCCGAGGCGTCCCTTCTTCTGGAGCCAGCGGTAGTCGGATTCCTGGATGTGGGCCGAATCGGCGAGCATGATGGCGCAGAGGTCGTGCGTGGCGGGCGTGGCGTAGATGGGTTTGTCGAATTGCTTCGACACCAGCATCGGCAGCCGTCCGGCGTGATCCATGTGGGCATGGCTCAGCACCACGGCGTCGAGCTGCCGCGGATCGAAATCCATCTGGTGGTTGAACTTGGCCGACTCGCTGCGCCTGCCCTGAAAGAGGCCGCAGTCGAGCGCGACATGATGTCCGCGCCATTCGAGCAAGTGGCAGGAGCCGGTGACCTGGCCCGCGGCGCCCCAGAAGGTGACGGTGATTCCGCTCATGGCAACAGCCCCCGCAACAGGATGACTGGCAGCTTCAACGCTTCCGCCAGAAGGTAGCCGAGTTCCGTCCCGAAGTGGTGGGAGATCGGCGACGTGCGCGTCGGCGAGGTGAAGCCGACGAGGTGGACGCGACGCGCCTCGAGGTGGAGGCGCGCCAAGTGAAACGGGTCGCTCACCATCAGGACACGAGCCCGGCCGCTGGCGTGGAGATACTCCGCCGCGGCATCCATCGATTCGGCGGTCGAGCGGCCGCGCGATTCCAGTACCACCGAGTCGGCCGGAATGGCGGCGGCGACGAGGTAACGCTTCGAGGCGGTCGCCTCGCTGACACGGTCGCCCGTGGCCAGTCCGCCGGTCACAACGATCACCGAGGCGAAGCCGGCTCGGTAGAGCTCGACGGCATGATCGAGGCGCGCCTTGAGCACCGGTGATGGTCGACCGTTGTATTGCGCGGCGCCGAGCACGACAATCGCGTCGACGGCGCGTCGCTGATCAACCCGGGCATAGTGGAAGACAATGGCGAACGACGCGAGATACGCCGTCGCCACCAGGCCAAGCGCGAGGAGCAGGAGCCGGCCGGACCGGCGCGCTAGAAGGGAAACGACTCGCCGCGCCGCGGAACGATGACGTCGCGCACGCCCTCCTCGCGGAGGATGGTGACCATCATCGCGACCGAGAGATCGTCACCATGCACCACGAAGGCGCGCTTGACCGGGCCCCCGAGCGTCCGCAACCAGGCGCGCATCTCCTCGCCGTCGGCATAGCCGGAGAAGCCCGGCATCGCCTCGATGGCGGCATGACGCTCGACCGTCTCGCCGCCGATCTCCACTCGTTCGGCATCCTCGAGCAGCAGGCGGCCGACCGAGCCCTCCTCCTGGAACGAGATGAACATGATGGTGTGCCGCGTGTCGCTCAGGCAACGACGGATGTAGTGTGCCGAACGACCGGAATCACCGCTCTCGCTCGGCGCGATCACGATGGCCGGACCGGCGTGGGCATCGAGCGCGTCGCGCTCCGCCGCCGTCACCACATTGACGATCAGCGATTCATCGAAGGGACCGTTGGTCGTCTCGTATGCGCGCGCCGGATCGGCGAGCGTCTCGGAGGTGAGGCGCAGCATCGTCGTCAGCGACACCGGCGTCGGTGTGTCGAGGAAGATCGGGATCTCGGGAATCACCCCGCGGTGCCAGAGATCCTGAATGGTGCGAATCAGTTCCTGCGCCGCCCCGAGCGCCGATGCCGGGATGATCAGCTTGCCATTGCGTTCCACCACCTGGGTAATCACCCGCGCCAGCCGCTGCTGCGCGTCGGCGAACATCGGATGGGCGGCGTGCGCGAACGGCGACCCGATGATGAGCGTGTCCACCTCGCCCGACTCGACTTGTGAATTGGAGAAGAGCGAGGATCCCGGCCGCCCAATGCAGGCGGAATAGATGATCCGGTGCGACCCGCCCTCCCCCGTGCGCAGCTCGATCGACGCCGAGCCGAGAACGTGACCGGCGTCGTGGAAGGCAAAGGTCAGGTTGCGACGCAAGTGATGCGTCCGTCCGTATGGCTGGCCGACGAATTGGGTCAGCGTCTTGAGCGCGTCAGGCAGACGGTAGAGTGCCTCGTCGCCGCTGAGCCGCTCAAGTTCCAGCGCCGTTTCGGGCAGGAGGATCGAGGCGACGTCGCGCGCGCCCGGCGTGGAGTAGATCGTGCCCGCATAGCCATGGCGGACCAATTGCGGTGCCCGACCGGCGTAGGCGAGGCCCGCCTGGGAGAGCAGCACCGCATCGATCCGCGCCGGATCGAGCGGCAACTCCCGATTCATCGCCTCGGCCTGCGCCAAGTTCCCCTGGAAGAGGCCCGCGTCGAGGAGGACATTCGCCCCGGCCGCCTCGAGCTGGATCATCGATCCGGTCGTGGAGGCGGCGCCGCCGAAAAAGGTCAGGGTCCGAGGAGCGCTCATTTCGTCCCGAAGAGGCGGTCCCCGGCATCGCCGAGGCCTGGAAGGATGTAGCCGTGCTGGTTCAGTTCCCGGTCGAGCGCCGCGGCGAAGACCGGCACATCGGGGTGGGCCGCGGTGAAGGCGGCGACCCCTTCCGGCGCCGCGACCACGCAGAGCAGGGCCAGATGGCCCGTCTCCGCCCCGGCCCGCTTCAACTCATGGATCGCCTCGATCGCCGAGCCGCCCGTCGCCAGCATCGGGTCGAGCACCAGAAACCAATGATCGGCCACCGGCGTGGGGACCTTGAAGTAATAGGAGACCGGCTTCAGGGTGTCGTGATCGCGGTAGAGGCCGATGTGGCCGACCCGCGCGTTCGGAATCAGCTGAACAATAGCCTCGACCATCCCCAGTCCGGCCCGGAGGATCGGGATCAGGGCGATCTTCCGCGCGACCCGCTCCCCCCGCATCGTCTCCAGCGGCGTGACCACCTCGACCGGCTCGGTGGGAAGGTCGCGGGTGACCTCGTAGGTCATTAGCGCGGCGATCTCCCCCACCAGCTGCTTGAAGTCGCGGGAGGTGGTGGAGACATCCCGAAGCAGCGCCATCTTGTGGCGAATAAGGGGATGATCCAGCACGGTGAGGCCGGGAGCGGGACTGGTGGACATGATGCTGTAAAGTAAGCGAAGCACGAGGAGGGAGGAGCGAGAAGCGAGGGGGTTGGGATCCCGTCTCGCTTCTCGCTCCTCCCTCCTCCTGTTCCGTCGCTAGTTTTCCGCGATGCGCCGCGCCCTACCCCTCGTGCTTCTGTTCGCCTGCTCCCGCGGGCCCGCCCCGGCGGCGCTTACGGCCGAGCACCGGGTGGCGATGGTCGACAGCGTCACCACCATGCTCACGGCTTGGCGGGAGGCGGTGAACGCCCGCGACGCCGACCGAATTGCGACTTTTTACGCTGCCGATCCTCAATTCCGCTGGATCGAGGATGGCGCGGTTCGCTACACATCGCGGGAGCAAGTGGCTGAGGCCTACAAGGCGATGCTGCTGTCGCTCCGGGCGATGGCAATGACTCTCGACAACCCTGCCGTCACGCCGCTCGGACCCGGGGCGGCGCTGGTCACCACCGGCTTTGCGCAGAAAGTCACCGACACCACCGGCGCCATCACCGGCTTCGCGGGGATGCTCTCGATGACGGTGGTTCACACCGACTCGGGGTGGCAGTTTCTGGCGGGACACACCTCGTCCGTGATTCCGCGCGCACCGGCCCCCACGCCCGTGCAGCGCAACTGATGACTCGGCGTGTTGCCGTGCTGGTCTTGATCGCACTGTTCGCTACGACGGCCATGGGGCGCGCCACCGCGCAGGCAGTTCCAAGGATCACCGGCGTGGTCACCGACTCCTCTGGCACGCCGATTTCGCACGCCACCGTGCTGATCCCCGGCACCACGCTGATGACAGCCACCGATTCCACCGGTCATTATCATCTGGATAGCGCGCCCGCGACTCGCTTTTCTGTGCGCGCCGTCGCCCAGGACTTCAAGGCACGGCAGGTCGACCAGCTCCTGTGGGACGGCCGGAAGCCGTTGAAGGTCGACTTCATCCTCGAGCCCTTCATCGAAGAGCTGTTGCCCCGACCGGTGGCGCCCCCCGCGCTCCGTCGCTAGGGTTCTGCCATGCCGCCCCGCCTCCTGCGCCTGATGCTCGTCGGCGTCGTGCTGACGCTGATCGGCGTGGTGGGAATGGGCGTGCGCGCCGCGCGCGATCCCGGCGCCTCGCTGCTGCTGTTCGCCCCGTTCTACGGCGTGGGGTTGGCCGCGCTGATTGTGGCACTTTTCTGGTGGCTGATCACGATGACCCGTCGTCGCAACCAGCCACCTGACGATCATCATTCTTCTTCTGATCCGGACCAATGACCGACACTGACACCGATACCGAATCCGAGTCGAACGGCTCGACCGCGACGCCGCCCTTCGATCCGATGGCGACCCGCCTCTTCAAGGCGCGCCAGGTGATCATCTCCGGCGAAATCAACCAGGAACTCGCCCACAAGGTGATCGCCCAGCTACTCGCGCTCTCCGCCGCATCGGCCACCGAGCCGATCACCATCTTCATCAATTCGCAGGGCGGCCACGTCGAGGCGGGTGACACCATCCACGACATGATCCGCTTCGTCACGCCGCCGGTGCGCATGGTCGGCACCGGGTGGGTGGCCAGCGCCGGCGCACTGATCTACGTCTCGGTGCCCAAGTCGCACCGCTATTGCCTGCCCAACACCCGCTTCCTGCTGCACCAGCCAGCCGGCGGCATGGGCGGCACCGCGTCTGATATCGCCATCGAGGCGCGCGAGATCGTCAAGATGCGCGAACGGCTCAACCAGATCTTCGCCAAGGAGACCGGCCAGACCGTCGAGCGGATCGAGGACGACACCACCCGCAACTTCTGGCTCGGCGCCGAGGAAGCGAAGACATACGGTCTGGTGGGGAAGGTGATTGCCAAGCAGACGGAGCTGAAGTAGCAGGAGAACGGAGAACGGAGAACGGAGAACAGAGAACGGAGGAGCGGGGGCGGTCCAAATCACGCCCCTGCTGGCGCAAGCGGCCCGGAGGTGGCATCGTTGAGGGTCTCTCAACTCCGGGTTCCCGATGCGATTCATGCTTGCTCTTCCCCTGCTGCTCCTCCCGACCGCCTGCTCGGCACAGTATCAAGTGCCCACGCCGGCCCAGCAGATCGCGCTCGCCATCCAGCCCCTCCCCAAAGAATTTCAGGCCGACGCCTCAGTGCTCGGATACAACAAGAGCGGCAAGCTGATTTCGCTCCGGGCCACGGAGGGCACGATGATCTGCCTCGCCGATGACCCCAAGGAGGACGGCTTCCATCCCGCCTGCTACGTCCGTACCCTCGAGCCGTTCATGCTGCGTGGGCGGGAATTGCGCGCCTCGGGCGTCAAGGGCGACCAGGTCGATTCGGTCCGCTTTGCCGAGGTCAAGTCGGGCAAGCTGGTGATGCCGAAGGCCGGTGCGCTCTGGCAGCTGATTGGGCCATCGGACGCGGTCAACGTCACGACCGGAGTGATTGGTCCCAAGGTCAAGCCGCTCTACGTGATCTACATGCCGTTTGCCACACCGGAGAGCACTGGCATTCCCGCCGCGCCGTCGATGGGACAGCCGTGGTTGATGCTGCCAGGCACCGCAAAGGCACATGTGATGTTCTCCATGGATATGTGAGCCAGATGCTTCTTCACGCGCTCAAGACCTGCATCCTGCGCGACCTCGCCTCCCTTGGCGCGGAACTCGATGGCTATCCCGACGACGCTTCAGTCTGGGCGATGCCCGCCGGCGTGAGCAATTCCACCGGCACCCTCGTGCTCCATTGCTGTGGCAACCTGCGCCACTTCATTGGTGCCGTGCTGACCAACTCGAGCTATGTCCGCGATCGTGACGCCGAATTCAACACGCGTGACATCTCGCGTGCGGAGCTGCACACACTGCTTGCCGTGAGCATCGACGAGGTGAGTTACGCCTTTGATCAGCTTCGCGCACACGACTTCCCCCCGATCATGCCGATCAAAGTGGGCGGCGGTCATCCCCGCACGACCAGCTTCTTGGTTCACCTCGTGGCGCACCTCGCCTATCACCTGGGCCAGGCCGATGTGCATCGCCGTGTCGTGACCGGGGAGTGCCGGCCGGTCGGTACGATGGGCGTTGCCGAACTCCTCGTCGCCGAACCCTCGTGAAAGAGGCATCATGAAACCGCAGACGATCATCGGTGCCATCTTGATTCTCGCCGGCGGCTACGTTCTCGCCCGCGGCCTGACCTACAGCAGCAAGTCCAGCATCGTTGACCTTGGCGGCATCAAGATCTCGGCCGAAGAGCGCCACCCGGTGCCGGCATGGATCGGCGGCGTGGCGGCGATTGTTGGCTTGGTGCTGGTCGTCAACGGAAGCCGCCGCCGCTCGTAGCGGCCGGGGGAGCGCGTGAGTCGCATGGAGCGCACCAACATCGCTCCGCCCTCCTCGCTCCTCTATCTTCTTTGATGACCGAATCCCGCGCCTGGCTCTTCATCGTGATCGCTGGACTGCTCGAGGTCACCTGGGCCATCGGCCTCAAGTACAGCCAGGGGTTCACCCGACTGGCCCCCAGCGCGGTAACAGTGGTCGCGCTCGGGGGATCGATGTGGTTGCTGGCGCAAGCATTCCGCGTCCTCCCCGCCGGCTCGGCCTACGCGGTCTGGGTGGGCATTGGGGCCGTCGGCACCGCGATTCTCGGGGTGGTGCTCATGGGTGAGTCGCGATCATTGGTGCGATTGTTCTGCATCGGGCTGATCATCGCCGGCATCATCGGGGTGCGGGTCACGAAGTGAGGGCGGCACTGCTCGTCCTCGTCTGGGCGGCGGGCTTTGCGCTGATGGCCTGGATGATGTCCCACGGGCCGGGAATCTCCCCCGACTCGATCGTTTACCTGAGCAGCGCGCAGAGTCTCCTCTCGGGACACGGCCTGATGGTGGCCGGTCATCCAATGACCCACTTCCCCCCGCTCTATCCCATGCTCCTCGCCTCGCTGGGTGTGGTGCATCACGATTTGCTCACTGACGCGCGGCTGCTCGCGGCGGGCTGTTTTGCCACCAATGTTGTGCTGGTGGGCGCTGCGGTGTACTTCGCGACGGAGCGCCAACTTCGCGCGGCAGTGTGCGCGGTGTTGCTCTTCGTGGTCTCGGCCACGGTGCTGGACCTTCACGCGATGGCCTGGTCGGAAGCGCCGTTCTTCGGATTTACCCTGCTCGGGCTCCTGCTTCTGGCCGCCGAACGGCAGCAGGCCAGCCGCGCACTGCTCACTGTTGCTGCGCTCTCCCTCGGGCTTGCCGCGGCCACGCGCTATGTGGGTCTCGTGCTGCTGCCCGTCTTGTGTGTGGTGCTCTGGTTCATGGGGCGACGCAGCTGGCGGGAACGACTGCGCGACAGCGTGGCTGCCGTGCCATTCGTCGTCGCGCCGCTTGCGATCTGGATGTTTCGCAACGCGCGGGTCGCGCACGATGTCACCGATCGCCACTTGGGGCTGCATCCGGTGAGCGCCGCTGCACTGGCGCAACTCGTGACTACCCTCAGCGATGCGTTCTTCCCCGTCGTGAGTCCGTTGTGGCTGAAGCTCGTCATCCTGTCGGTGCTTGTGCTGGTGCTGCTCCTGCTCTGGTGGCGCACGCCACGCTCCGCAGCAGACGATTCGTCGGCCACGCTTGGCCGGAGCCTGCCCACCATCCTGCTCGGCTTCGCGGGGAGTTACGTCGGCTTTCTGCTGCTGTCGATTTCGGTGGCCGATGCCTCAACGCCGCTCGACGATCGGCTGCTCTTTCCGGTCGTTGGGGTGGTGATCGTCGCGGCGACGATCATCGGCGAGCGCTTCGTGCGGGCACGCCCCGAGCGCTGGAGCCGCTGGGCGCTGCTGGCAGTCGTGATTCTCTCGCTGGGGCTGCGGATCCAGGGAGCCGAGGTGACCATGGCGCGGGTCCACCGCGATGGCAGCGGCTATGCCAGTGAGGCGTGGCAGGACTCCCCGGCGATCGCCCGGCTGGCGGCGTTGCCGACCACGACGCTGATCTACTCCAACGCCTCCGAGGCGGTAGGCTACCTCACGGAACGGCAGGTGCTCGCGATTCCTGATTCGCTGCTGCCCGAGACCCTGTTGCCCAATCCACGCTATGTGGTGGAGATGGGCGCCCTCTGCTGGCGGGTGAGCGAGGGGCGGGCGGTGGCGGCCTACCTGACCACCGAGGGGATCGGCGACCCCGACGAAAAGGCCCATCTGGAGCGGCTTTGCAGCTTTCCGAGCTCGGCGACCTACCCCGATGGCACCATCTACGGCTCGGCCCCGCCGCCACAAAAGCAGGGCACCCGGCAACCGGAGCGGGACAGCCGCACCCCCGAGGCGATCTCCGCTGGCTGGAGCGGGTTGGCCCCGGGCGGTGGGGTTCCTATATTCCGCCCCCCAAGGCTAGGTAGCTCAGTTGGTAGAGCACGTGACTGAAAATCACGGTGTCGGGGGTTCAATTCCCTCCCTAGCCATTGCAGACAAGGGTCCTCCGCAGGGAGGGCCTCTTTTTTTGAAGAGAGAAGAGAGATGGGCGTTCTCTTCGCTCCTCTCTCTTCTCTCTTCTATCGCCCCTCGAGCAATTCTTTGCCAATCGCCGTCATCGCATCAAACACCACATCAATATCGGCGACCGTCGTGCGGTGCGAGCAAATGGACAGTCGCTGCGTCACGCGGCCGTGGATGCGCGTCGTCATCACGAAGGCGATCTGGCGCGACTGGATCTCGTCGGTGATCCGCTGATTCAGCTCGTCGAGCAGCGCGTCCTGCCCGCGCAGTGAGGCCGGGGCCCAACGGAAGGAATAGAGGTAGAGATCGGGTGCTGGCTGCACCACTTCGAAATCATCCGAAGCGACCACGCGGGCATGCAAGTGTCTGGCACACGCGATTGTCTGCCGGAAGAAGGTGCGGTAGCCCTCGGCGCCGTAGTGACGCAGCGACAGCCACACCTTGAGCGCGCGCCAGCTGCGGGAAAGCTGGGGGCCGTAGTCGAAGTAGTTGAGCCCCGAATATTCGCTGTCGCTGCTCGGCAGCAGATACGACGCGTTCATGGTAAAAGTACGCGTCATCATCGCCGGCTCGCGCACCAGGATGCATCCCGCCTCGTAGGGGACGCCGAGCCACTTGTGGGCGTCGAAGGAGACGCTGTCGGCGCGCTCCATCCCGGCGAACTTCGCCTTGAGTTCGGGGAGCATCGCGCCCAACGCACCGCAGGCCCCGTCAACGTGAAGCCAGAGATTGTGACGGGCGGCGACGTCGGCGAGTGCCGCGAAATCATCGATGGCGCCGACGTTGATCGATCCGCCATGCGCCACAATGCAGAACGGCGTCATCCCTGCCGCGCGGTCGGCATCGAGTAGTGCCTCGAGCGCGGCGACATCGATGGTGAAGTCGGCATGCGACGGCACCAGCCGGAGCGCAGCACGACCCAGTCCCAACAACTCGACGGCGCGCACCAGCGAGGCATGCTTCTCGTGGTCGGCCATGTAGACGGTCATTCGACCGGGACGATCAGGCGACTGCAGGCCGTCCTCGTCGATGTCCCAGGTCGCCTTCGCCTGCAGCGCGATCCGCAGTGCGGTGACATTCGCCATGGTGCCACCACTCACGAACAATCCGCCACACTCCACCGGATAGCCAATCAGTTCAGCGCACCAACGGATGGTCTGCCGTTCGATCTCGGTGGCCGACGGCGAGGCGCGGAAGCCGCCCAGGTTCGGGTCGAGCGCGGCGGTCAATGCTTCGGCGAGCACGCCCACCTGGGTGCCGGTGCCGTTGACGAAGCCGAACCAACGCGGATGTCCCAGATGCGACGCGTTGGGGAGAATGCGCTGATGCCATTCGTCGAGCAGCGAGGCGATCGATTCGCCCGCTTCCGGTGGCCCGCCGCTGAACATCGCCGCGACATCGGCCGGCTTGATCGCCGGGAATGCCGGTGGCGCTGTCCCCGCATCCACCACCTCGCGCGACAACGAGGCGTAGTAGTCGGCGATCATCGCCATGGTGCGCTCACCCAGCGCCAGAAACTCCTCGGGCGCGAGGTCGGGGGAGAGAAATGCGGTCTTTGGGCCGAGGTCAGTCATTGGTGGAGTCGTTGCTGAAGGAAAGGAGAACGGAGAACAGAGAACGGAGAACGGAGAATCTACATTCTCCTCAAATGGTCGCCATGTCGATCACGAAGCGGTACTTCACATCACCGCGGAGCATCCGTTCATAGGCGGTGTTGACCTGGTTGATGGCGATCGATTCGATGTCGGCGACGATCCCCTTCTCCCCGCAGAAGTCGAGCATCTCCTGCGTCTCGGCGATGCCACCGATGCTGGAGCCGGTGAGTGAGCGACGCTTCGACGTGAGCAGCCCCGCCTTGAAGCCGGGATTGTCGTGCTCGGGCAGTCCCACCAACGTCATCACCCCGTTGCGACGGAGGCAGTTCAGGTAGGGGCCGAGGTCGTGTGCGGCGGAGACGGTGTCGATGATGAAATCAAGATGGTTGGCCGCGTGCTTCATCTGGGCGGCGTCGCTGGAGAGCACCACCTCGTCGGCGCCGAGGCGCTTGGCGTCGTCGGCCTTGGCAGCCGACGTGGTGAAGAGGGTTACTTCGGCTCCCAATGCGTGGGCCAGCTTCACTCCCATATGTCCCAGGCCACCGAGCCCCACGATACCAACTCGTGATCCGGCGGCTACATGGGCGCGGCGCAGGGGGGACCAGGTGGTGATCCCGGCACAGAGTAGTGGTGCGGTGCCGGCCGGGTCGAGCGACGCTGGCACGCGCAGCACGAACGCCTCGTCGACCACGATGGCGGCGGAGTAACCGCCGTAGGTGGAGCCGCCCAGATGGCGATCGGGGGCGCCGTAGGTCCAGATCGTCTTCACCTCGCAAAGCTGCTCAAGCCCCTCGAGGCAGGAGGGGCAGCGTTGGCAGGAATCGACCATGCAGCCCACCGCCACCAGGTCGCCGACCTTGAAGCGCTGCACCGTGCCGCCCACCGCCGTCACTCGGCCGACGATTTCGTGGCCAGGCACGCAGGGGTAGGTGGCGGCGCCCCACTCGCTGCGGACCGTATGCAGATCGGAGTGGCAGACGCCGCAATGTTCGATGGCGATGGCGACATCGGTGGGGCCTGGGTCGCGCCGATCAATGACATGCGGCGCGAGGGGCGAGGTGGCGGAGAAGGCGGCGTAGGCAGAGGATTTTGACATGATGGAAGATTAATCCCTGCTGCCAAGTACGTCGTCCCAGGCGCCGCGACTCCGCCTTCACAGCCGTCACCCCCCGCGCAGCGGGGGGCCTCCGGGCTTCGTGCAGGCGCCAGCGCTGGAGATCCCCCGCTGCGCGGGGGATGACGGAAACGTGGGAGGATGGCAAATCGTCCGCCCTCGCCCGCGGGCTCACCCCGGCTATTTTGCTCACGCTCCACACTCCTCGTCTTCTGGTCTCGTGAGGTCCTACATGGCCGTCGTCTCTCCGTACCGCCAGCTCCCCGCGGCGCGCCGCGTCGCTCTGATTGCGCACGAAGTGCAGGCGAGCCGCGAGGCACGGGCACAATTCATCCAGCGGGTGGTGAGCAGTGGAGGCGGTTTCCGACACGACACGCTGAAGAAGTGGCCGCCGGAGCAGCTGGCGCGCGAGATCGTGCGGCGCAATCTCGAGACACCGGCCGACGAGGCGGGGCTGCTCCAATTGCTCTACGTCGAGCTGGAGCCGCAGCTGCAGATCGACTTCCTCGATGCCGCTGGCGTGCCTCACGAGAAGGGTCAGATCGACGAGGAGCTGCCGATCCCCTGCGCCGACGCCGACGCGGTGCGTCGTGCGGCGAAGGCACTGATCGAGAAGCACGGC
>JBBRBZ010000079.1:0-12459 GCA_038205305.1 Gemmatimonadales bacterium | reverse complement strand
CTGCAGCACCCGCTTGTGGTTCTTGCCCTGATGGAACGCGCTGCTGGCGAGGCTCTTGTGGCAGGTGGTGCACCGGCCCTTGGCGTCGGAGGGCAGCGAGTCGGTGTGGACGTTGTGACAGTCGCCGCAACGTCCCTTGTGGGGATCTTTCGCCAGGACAAAGTCCTTGGGCTTGCCATCCATCTGGTGGCAACTGCGACATTGATCCACCGACGGCACCAGCGCCCGGACCGCCGAGTCGCGGCTGGCGAGTGCGGGGAGGTCGGCGGTGAAGGCATGACAGGTGACACAGTTGATCTCGGGAAGCTTCGACATCTCGGAGAGCTTCACTGATTGATGCTCATGACAGCCACTTTGCTGGCAGGTGCGCACCGACGGGATGAAATGGTGCACCTCTTGACCGTGGCACGTGACGCACTGGAGGTTCTCGAGCGCCGAGGAATCCGACTCGAAGTGCGCCTTGTGCCCCGCGGTGTAGAGCACGTGCTGGAACGCTTTCTTGCCGCCCTGAGGCAGCTGATGGCAGCTCTCGCAGCGCGTGTTGGGCACCGGCGCGTGCTTACCGATCTCGCTGGGGCGATTGGCGACCCAGAGCACGAGCTGCCGGGTGCTGGCGAAGATCGACTGTTGGTGACAGTCGTGGCATTTCAGGTCCTTGTGCTTCCCTGCCCCGATGGCAAACTTGTCGAACGGATGCTCCATGACGTGGCAACCGGTGCAGAAGCCATTGTCATGCTGCATGTAGTCCCAGCTTTTCTTCCCTGCAAACGCCGCGAGGGCGAGGACCACGACCGCCGTCCCCCCCATGACGATCTGAATCTCTTTGTTGCGCGCGCGCAGCCAGGCGAAGATCGACTCCCGCGCCCGCCAGAGCAGCACCACCACGACCAAGGCGACGATCGCGCCGAGGACCGCACCGCTGATCTGGATCCAGCGGGGCACGCCGAAGATGAAGCGGACCACCGTCGCCACACCGCCCGGCAGGGGCGGCGGGGTGACCGTGTCGCGCAGCTGGCCCATCGCCCCGCCGAGCGTATCGGCGAGGTTCCGGAGGGTATCCTGCACGGGGAGCAGGGAATCCCCCGGGGCGCCGGTGAAGGCGCCCCGGGGGTGTACCAGTGCTTGGGTGACCGGAGTGAGGTTCACCCGCAAACCTTACTTGCTGCCCTTCTCGCGGATGAACGAGGGCGAGCGCACCTTCGCATCACTCAGGGCCTTGTCCACCGCGGACTGGACCAGAGCCGGCGGAGCCGGCAGCGCGTAGGTGGCGCGGAGTTCATTGATGTCCGCCGCCAGCAGCGCCCGGGCCAAGAACGGGTTGTGCACCCCGAAGGAGTTGTCGCCATGGCCGTAGTTGCGCTCGGCGAAGAGCAGCACGTTGAACTGGGCACCCTTGGCCGGTGTCAGCACCGGGTTGGTGGTGGACAGTTCATTTGGTGTGTTCTTCATGACGGTGGCGAGGTAGCCACCATCGGTCGGTGCGGCATCGACCTTGTTGTTGCCATTCAGGTCGAGCCAGATCTGGTCGGCCATGGTGTTCAGGTTCAGCCGCAGCGAACTCATCAGCGAGGCCGCGACCGCCGCCGAGCCGTGGCAGCCAGCGCTGGTGCAGGTCTTGAACGTCCGCGCGGTCGACGAGTAGGCGCAGGTATCATCGGCCAGTGGCTTGCCCGTGGCATCCACGCAGGGAATCGGGCGGAAATCGTGACCGGTGGAGTGGAAGACGAAGCTGCCCGTCGTCGGATCGGTCACGTCGTAGGCGTTCACGTGACAGCCGGCACAGAGCTTCGGGTTCGCCGTGCTGGAGTGCGTGGTCAGCACCACCTGAGTGTCAAGCGAGACCCCGGCCGGACGGTAGCCTGAGATGCCGAGCAGGGTATAGCCTGCCGCGCCGTGGGGCGTGGTGGAGGCGGCCGTCGGCGCGCCGCGGTTCAAGTGGCACTTCATGCAAAGGTTCTGGTCAGGATCCGGCGAATTGACAGGGAACCGTAGCTGGTGGTCGTTGCCGGTGCCGCCGTGCGGATCATGGCAGACCGCACAGGTGTGCGGCACCGCCGCCGCCGAATCGCGTTCGACGTAGTTGGTCTGGATGCCCCACGACTTGAGCGCCGTCCGCCCCTCGTGGCAATTCTTGCAGTTGGACGTGGTGTTGTTGATCGCTGGCGACTCGAGCTTCGCGTGCCCGCTCGACGCCCATTGCTCAGCGAACGGCGTGTGAACGCCCGTGTGGCAAGCGGCGCAGCTGGCACCCGCGGTGGAGAGCGAGAGACGGGCGAGCGGCCAGTTGGCCACCGTCTCCGTCTTCTTCACGTGCTCGGTGCCCGGGCCGTGGCAGCTCTCACACTGGACATCCTTGTAGCCGCTGTCCGGCGTCACATTCCAGCCGGCGGGCGTCGTGATGGCGTTGCCGTTCTGGTTGACCGTGTGACAGGAGTAGCAGGCCGCCGTAGCGTGTCCACTGCTCACCAGCGTCGCGAATGCCTCGGAGTGATGCGTCGTCGACCACGCGGCCTGGTGCCCCGCGTGACAGTTGCCGCACGTCGTCTGCTTGGTGCTGACGTTGTAGTAGCCAAGCAAGCCGCTGGCAACATCGGGTGCCGTGTTGAATGGCGCGCGATCGCGATAGACAATGTCTGTCGAGCTGCACGCTGCGACGAACAAGAGCAACGCCACCACGCCAACTGAACGCCAACGAAACTCACTCATAGGTTCCTCCCGGAACACTGATGCTGCGAATCGACCGTAAAACAGTTGCCCAACCAATGGCCTACGGGATACAACCTAGGCAGAACTACGGATTGGCGAAATGGGGAAGATCCCTGACAAGAGCCTCGCAAAGCCCCGGCAATCCTGATTTGCAACGTGCTCAATCCTTCGAGCGATGACTCACGCATGTCCTGTGGGGAAATCCCCGACGCAGCACACGCGAAGCCCGCACAGATTCACTCAGGACGCCCGACGAGACGCCAATCCCCCGACGGTGTATCATCCGGTACCATGACGGCGGCGGCCCCGGAAATCCGGACTCGGCACTCCGCTATCTCCTACATCTCGCTCCTGGAGTCTCGGTAATGGCCTCTGCGCACCGCGCGTATCACGGTAGCCTCATCGTGCTGCTGGCCCTGGCGGCCTGCTCACCCAAGAAGGCCGATACCCCGGCGGCCGCTCCCACCAACTCGGCAACCGCGGCGAACCCCGGCGTCGCACCGATGATCCCCGAAGCCGAGCGCGTGGCACTCGACAGCGCCAACCTGCACTTCCGCGCCAAGGACTATCCCGCGGCGCTTGCCGCATACCGACGGGCCGCCGAGGCCGCACCGAATGACGTGGCGCCCTGGTTCGGCATCCACATGGTGGCCACTGCCACCAACAACAAGGCGCTCGTTGACAGCGCCCTCGTCGCGATGCGCGCCCGTGGTGGCGCTCCCGATCAGTCGTCCCCCAGCGACCTCGAGGCCGCCCACAAGGCCGCCGGCGGGATCAGCCCCACCGCGCACTGATCGGCGCCACGGCAGCGCGGCACGACAGGGTATCTTGACCGATTCACCGGTCCGGAGTGTGATGCCATGTCGTCCGCAGGCCGCAGGTGAGTTCGCGCCGTCTCACGTTCCACCTGATTCCCCACACGCACTGGGATCGTGAGTGGTACCTGCCTCGCGCGGCGTTCCAGGCCCGGCTCAGCCCCGCAACCGACGCCCTCGTCGAGCTGCTCTCCGGCGACCCCGACGCGCGCTTCACCCTTGATGGTCAGACCATCCTGCTCGACGACGTACTCGCGGTTCGCCCGGAGCTGCGCGCTGCCCTCGCCTCACTGATTGCCACTGGTCGCCTCGCCATCGGGCCGTGGCACGTCCTGGCCGATGAGCAGATTCCCGACGGCGAGTCGTTGCTACGCAATCTGCTCATCGGTGCCGCCACCGCCCGCGAGTTCGGTGGCCGGATGGAGGTGCTCTACTCCCCCGACGCCTTCGGTCATCCGGCGGCGCTGCCCATGCTCGCGCGGGAGTTCGGGCTCACCGCCGCTGTGGCTTGGCGCGGACTTGGCGGATCGGCCGACAGCGGCGACCTCTATCGCTGGCACGCCCCCAGCGGCGACGCTCTGCTGCTCCACCATCTGCCACGCCAGGGATATGAGATCGGCGCCGAGCTGCTCGATGCCGGGCCCCAGCTCCCACTCCGTTGGCGGACCATCCGCGACACGCTCACCGCGCGCGCGACGTCCGCGCAGATCGCCGTCTTCATTGGCGCCGATCATCATGCGCCGCCAACGGAGATCCGATCGCTCCGGGAGGCCTTGCAGGAGCTCGAGCGCGAGCATGATGTGGTGGTGAGCACCGTCGGAGAATTTTGTGCTGCGGCCCAGAGTCGCCAGACCTTGCCTGTGCTCCATGGCGAACTGCGCTGGTCGTATGGCTACGCCTGGACCCTCCAGGGCGTCCACGCCACCCGCTCGCGCATGAAGCGACAGCATGCCGCGGTCGAGCTGCTGCTCTCCAGACGAGCCGAACCGCTCGCGGCGCTTGCCGCCATGGCCGCCGGACTCGACCAGCGTGGCCTGTTGCAGCTGGCATGGCGCACTTTGGTGGAGTCACAGTTCCACGACACGCTCGGCGGCTGTGCCGCAGATTCCGTCGCGGCAGAACAGACGGTCCGGCTCACGTCGGTCGAAGCCATGGCGGGGGAGATTCACCGGTCATCGCTCGCGGCACTGGCGGGGCACGACGCCGATCGTGCCCGCCGCACCATGCATCGCAACACCGCGACGCTGCTGCTCTGGAATCCGCTGCCTCGTGCGCGGGGGGGCATCGTCACTGCATCCATCACCGCCTTCCGGCGCGATGTGCTCGTCGGTCCGCCCTCCGGACGCATGCCGCGAACGGGCGAGGGGTACCTACCGTTCGCGCTGGTGGGAGCCGACGGCGAACGCCTCCCGGTGCAGCTGGTGAGCCTGACGCGCGAGCTCGAGCGGATCGACGCGCCCAGGCACTATCCCGACCTGGACGAGGTTGATCGCGCCTGGGTGGCGTTCGAGTCTCCCAGCATCGCCGGGCTTGCCCTCAACAGCTTCCACCTCGAGGCCGACCCACTCGTCCCAGCTGCCTCCGGACTGGAGACGGGCGATGGCTGGTTGAGCAATCGCCATGTCAAGGTGATGGTCTCGCTCGACGGATCGCTCCACGTCACCGATCGCGAGACGGGCGAGGAATACCCCGACCTGCTCCGTCTTGAAGATGAGACCGACCTGGGCGACTGCTACACCGTGTATGTCCCCGCCGATGCAACACCAAGCAGCCGCACCACGCCACGATCGCGCAGCGTGGTCGCCGAGGGTCCGCTCGTCGGGCTCCTCGAGGTGCGCTGGAGTCTCGCCACCGTCGGCGGGAGCGCGGAGTGTCACCTCGCGGTGGAGTTGCGCGCCGACTCGCCCCTCGTCCGGCTCCGGCTCACCATCGACAACCAGAACATCGATCATCGCTTGCGCGCGCGATTCCCGGTCGCTGCCGGCGGCGAGGCGATCGCCGGGGCGGCCTTTGGCTTCGAGCATCGCCCGGCCGAGGCGTTCGCTCCGGAGGTTTACCCCGCCGAGACCCCCGTCAGGACGGCGCCAGCGCATCGCTACGTGGCGGCGGGGAGCGGCCCGCGCGGCCTGGTGCTGTTGGCACCAGGATTCCTTGAATACGAATGGACGCCTCGCCGCGACCTGATCGTCACCCTGCTCCGATCGGTCGGCGAACTCTCCAAGGCCGACCTTCCCACCCGCCCGGGCCATGCCGGCTGGCCGACGGCGACCCCCGACGCTCAGGAACAGGGGCGGCATGCATTCGAGTTCGCGCTGGTCGCCGGCGGTGCCGAACTCATCGGCGCACCCGCCCGCCTGGAGGCTGCCTGGGAGGATGCCTGCCTCCCCCTCGAGACGAGCTTCATCCGCGACTTCTCCAGTCAGGGCGAGGCCAGTCCCCCGCTGAGCATCACGCTTGAGGGCGACGGCCTCGTCTGTTCGGCGATCAAGCCCCGCGAATCGGGCGACGGCCTGGTGCTCCGCTGCTTCAACGTCACCGATCACCCGGTCGCCGGACGGTGGCTGATTGGCGCCCCGATCGCTCGAGCGCTGGCGATGCGAGCCGATGAGACCACCATCGCGCCGCTCACCGTGACCGCGGGTCGAGAGATCTCATTCGAGGCGCCACCACGGCGCATCGTCACCATCGGCATCGAAGCCTGAGCGCCGGACGGTGCCGATGGTTGGCCGACGGGGCGAGCGTGGGCTATCGTTGACAGCATGAACTCCACGGGAATCGCTTCGTGACCCGGCTCGCCACGCGCCCGCTGCTGCTGCTGGCCGCCGGATGCCTGACGCTCGCCCCGCTCGTCGCTACCCCCCTCGCGGCCCAGGAACATCCGCTCACCTGGTCGCTGGTCAAGCCGCCGGCGCGCGCGACCGAGGGAGTGGTCGTCAAGGTGAAGCTCCGGGCCCTGATCCCGCAGGGCTGGCACCTCTACTCCATCACCCAGCCGCCCGGTGGCCCATCGCCCACCCGCATCACGGCACCGGCGGGCAGCGCCTTCGCCCTCACCGGCTCGCTCGGCATCCCCGATCCCGACGTGGCTCCGGACAAGAACTTCGACATTCTCACCGAGACCTACTCCGACTCGGTGACGTTCACGGTGCCGATGACGGCGCACGCCGCGGGGAAAACCAAGCTCGCGCTGCTCGTCGCCTATCAGACCTGTACCGACCGCTACTGCCTGCCCCCCACGAGCGACGTGATCGAGGCACCGATCACCGTCTCGCCCGCGGCCGCCGGCAGCGTCGCCGCCACAGCGCCGGTGACACCGCCCGCAACCACGGTGGCACCGCCGGCAGCGGCAACGACACAACCGGAACCCGCCGCAGCCACGACGCCCGCCCCGCAACCGTTCGGCGGCACCACCCAATCGCTGCCGCTCTTTCTCTGGCTCGCCGCCGTGATGGGGGCGCTCTCGCTCCTCACGCCCTGCGTCTTCCCGATGATCCCGATCACCGTCTCCTACTTTACCCGCACCAACGAGACGACCCAGAGCCACCCGGCCCGGAACGCGCTGATCTACGCCGGCGGCATAATGGCGACCTTCACCGTGCTCGGCATGGCGATCGCCATCTTGGTTGGCGCCGGTGGCATCAATCGCTTTGCCGCCAATCCGTGGATCAACCTGCTGGTCACCGCGATTTTCTTGGCGTTCGCACTCAATCTCTTCGGCTTCTGGCAATTCACCTTGCCGAGCGGCCTGCTCACTCGCCTCAGCGCGGTGTCGGACGGCAAGCGCGGCGGCGAGACGGTGGGCATCCTGGCCATGGGACTCACCTTCACCCTCACCTCGTTCACTTGCACGGCACCATTCGTGGGGACGCTGCTGGTGATGGCGGCACAGGGGAGCTGGCGCTGGCCATTGCTCGGCTTGCTGGTCTTCTCGGCCGTCTTCGCGCTCCCCTTCTTCCTGCTGGCGCTGATGCCGAGTGCCATCGCCAAGCTCCCGAGGGCGGGCTCCTGGCTGACCACCGTGAAGGTGATGATGGGATTCATCGAGGTCGCTACCGCGATGAAGTTCCTCGCCAATGCCGACATGGTACTCCAGTGGGGGATCTTCACCCGCGACGTCGTGCTGGTGATCTGGATGGTGGTGGCCGCTGCTGCCGCAGCGTATCTCGCGGGCGCCTTCGTGCGCACTGCTCCCCGCCCCAGGATTCCCACGGCGCAGTGGCTCCTCTCGGGCGCATGCCTGATGCTCGTCTTCCTGCTCGGCCGTGGTCTCGGCGGCAAGCGGCTGGGTGAACTCGAGTCGTTCCTGCCACCGCCCGAGGGAGCGGTCACCAGCGGGACGGCCGACGTGAAGGGCGAGCTTCCCTGGATGGTAAACGATTACGCCGGCGGACTCGCGCGCGCCAAGGCGGAACACAAGTCGGTGCTGGTGGACTTCACCGGGTACACCTGCACCAATTGTCGTTGGATGGAGGCGAACATGTTCCCCCGTCCCGAGATCAGCAAGGAGATGGAACGATTCGTCCGCGTGCGACTCTACACCGATGGTCAGGGCGAGCTCTACCAAGCGCAGCAGAAGATGGAGCTCGACAAGTTCGGCACCGTGGCATTGCCGTACTACGCTGTCATCGACTCGCTGGGCAATCCCCAGTCACAATTCCTGGGGATGACCCGAAGCAGCGAGGAGTTCCTGCAATTCCTGCGTGGGCGGAGCCTATAACTTCTCGGCGATGAGCTGGTTGATGTACTTCGAGAAGCGCTCGGTGTTGCCCTGATCCCACCCGGTGACGATCTGCCGGATGATCCCCTGCTTGTCGATGATCATGATCTGTGGAATCCCGCCGACGTGGTAGTCGGTGTCGGGCTGCGGCTGCGCGAACTGCACCCCAGGCACCGGCTTCGCCGGCAGGTTGATCGCGACAGGGAACGGCAGCGCATGTTCCTTGCCGAAATATTCGCGATCTGCAGCCACTTCCTGTGCTGGCGTCAGGTCGCGCTGAGTTCCGAGGTAGCCGTAGAGTTGCGTCACCATGAAGCCAGTGAACGGCAAGCCCTTGAGCCGCTGCGAGAGCGAGCGGAGTCCCGGGTAGCTGTTCTTGCACGGGCCGCACCAGTGCGCGGTAAACTCGACCAAGGTGACCTTTCCGGGCGCGGGAGCGACGAAACCAGCGGCGTCGGGATTGATCCACCACTCGGCGGTGATCTTCGGCGCCTGCGTGCCGATCAGGGCGTAGCGCTCGCGGAAATCCTTGAAGCGCTCGGTGGCCGTTGGGCCAATTTCCCGCTCGCCGGCGTCGAGAATTCGGAGGGCGGAGTCGGGGTGGAGCCGATCGGCATACGACCGCGCCAGCGAGCTGTAGCCGCTGATCATCTCCGTCTTCTTGCCGAGCTTGCGACCCAAGGCAATCACGGCGGTCGCATGCTGATACAATCCCTCGGCCACGTCGAGGTATTCATAGCGCCCCATCATCCGCTCGTGCGCGAGCAGCTTGACGTCATCGAGCGAATCGGGGAGGGCATCGATCTCACGGACATACCGCTCGGCGCCGTCGATGATGCCGAAGTAGCTGGGATCCTTGATCGACTCCTGATTCATCGCCAGCATGAGGGCCTGAGCGTGCACCCGAGGAGGAAGATTCTTCTCGGTGAGCACCCGCTCCGTCGCAAGTCGGCTGTTGGTGGTGTCGCGTGCGGTGTTGTAGAGGGTGATCAAGTCCATCAACTGCGCGGCAGGAATTGTGGCAACGTTGAACTGCGCCGCACAATCGGCCGACATTTTTTGCACACCGGCACTCGCCGCATTGAGCGCCGCGACGTAGGTCTTCATCAGTGCCGGTCTGGTGGAGTCGGTCGCCTTGCTGTAGGCTGCGCGCGCCGGGGCGACTTGCACCTTCGACCAGTCATTCGCCGACTGGGTACACGCGGCTGGGGGACTCAGATCGGTCACCTTCGTTGTCGCCGTGCCGGCGGCCCGGGGACTGGTGATCACCTGCGCCGAACCCGCGGTGGCACCGAGCATGGCGGTGAGGGTCAACAGCGCTACGAGGGGACGTGAAGACATCGGGACTCCCGGGAAGAGGCGAGCGGGCGTGGCCAAGCAGCAAATTCGTGATCGGAGGAAGTCTCAAGTGTACTGCAATCGTCCGCCAATCAGCAATTCCCTCAGGCCGCGGCGGCCCCTCGGCGACTCATTCCTGCTCCCCCACTACATCGGCGATGAGGGTGCAGCCGAGCACCACTAGCACCAGTGCAATGCCCGGGGCGAGGCCGACCCACGGCGCGTTCACCACGGTATCGCGCCCGGACGCGATGAGTGACCCCCACGAGGCGGCGGGTGGCTGCACCCCGAGACCCAGGAATGACAGTCCCGCCTCCAAGGTGATCGCATTGCCGATGCCGAGTGCCAAGGCCGCGAGCACCGGCGGGGCGGCGTGCGGCAGGATGTGGCGGAAGAGCACGCGGCGGCGTCTCGCGCCGAGGGCGAAGGCGCCCTCCACATATGGCCGATTCAGCTGCGCGCGGGTCTCGGCATGCACCAACCGGGCGATCGGCATCCAGCCGGTGAGTCCCAGCACCAGCACCACCTGCACCGCGCTCGGCGGCCAGAGCGACGCCAGCAGCAGCAACAGCACCACGCGCGGCACGCCGAGGGCAAAGTCGGTGAGCCCGAGCAGGAGCAGCGCCACCCCGCGTTTGGCCAATCCAGCGACCGCGCCCACCACCACCCCGATCAGCAACGAGAGCACCATGGTGAGGACGCCGACGCTGAGCGAGACGCGCCCGCCGTGCAGCAGACGTCCCCAGACATCGCGACCGAGGCGATCGGTCCCCAGCAGGTGAAAGACGCCGTCGCCATCCCGGGTGAACGGCGCGAGGAAGCGGGTGGCGACGATGCTGTGTTCGGCGAGCGAGTGTTCCGGAGCAATCACCGGCGCCAGCAGCGCCAGCAACACGATCACCCCGAGGATCGCGAGGCCGATGCGCGCCCGGCCGTCGTGCCAGCGTCCGCGCTCAGTGCGCAACACGATCATCTCGGGTGCGCGGATCGACGAAGCCGACCAGCACTTCGGCGAGCAGGTTCCCCAGCACCACCAGCACCGCGCTCACCGTCGCCGCCGCCATTACCACCGGGTAGTCCCGTCCCTGGACCGCCTGCACCAGCACCTGCCCCACCCCTGGCCACGCGAAGATCGCCTCGACGAACACCGTGCCCGAGAAGAGCGCCGGCAGCGAGAGGCCGAGCAGGGTGATCACGGGAATGAGGCCGTTGCGCAGCTGGTGTCGGACGATCACGCGCCGGCGGGAGAGTCCCTTGGCGCGGGCGACGGTCATGAAGGGGGCATCGCGCAGGTGACGCAGTGATGCCCGCACGTAGCGCGCAACTCCCCCCAAACCGATGAGCGTCAACGTCAGCAGCGGCAGGGCGAGGTGCCGCAAGCGGTCGAGCAACCGCGGCCACGGCGCGAGAAAGTCGGCATCGAGGCCGCGTGCCCCGAACGCCGGGAGCAGTTCGAGCCGATAGGTGAAGACCATGACCAGCACGAGCCCGAGCCAGTAGCCGGGCATGGCGGTGAGCGCGACGGTCACCCCGGAGATGGCCCCGTCGAGGCCGCGGCGGCGCAGGTTCGCCTGCCACGCCCCGATGGCGATGCCGAGGAGATAGCTGAGTGCGAGGGAGAGCGTCACCAGCAGCGCGGTGGCAGGCCAGGCCTCGCTCAAGAGCGACGCGACCGGGCGCCCCTGCGCGATGCTGACCCCGAAATCCCCGCGGGCGGTGCGGCCCAGCCAATCGAGATACTGCGCCGGGAGGGGACGGTCGAGTCCCATGCTGTGGCGTGCGAGGTCGATCTGCTCAGCGGTCGCCGCCGGCCCGAGCAGGCGCGCAGCGGGGTCGCCCGGTGCGAGATGCAACAGGAGGAAGGTGAGCGAGACGACACCGAAGACCACGGCGACGGCACGCACGAGCTGGAGGGCGACTCCGCGGAGCATCCGGTGAATGTAGACTTGGGCGTGCGCGGATACCTCCTCTCCCTGCTGACCCTCCTTGCCCTGGGCTGCGGGCCGGTCGCTGATCGGCGCGGCGCGACGGTGGTGTTCGCCTCCGGCGCCGACCTGCAGAGCGCCAATCCGCTGGTCACCACCCATCCCCTCGCGAAGCAGGTGCAGCGCTACGTGCTGCTCACCACGCTCGTCCGCTATGACGCCCTGCTCCAAATCGAGCCGTATCTGGCTCGTGAGTGGAGCTGGTCGCCCGACCGGAAGCGCGTCACGCTGCATCTGCGGACCGACCTTCGCTGGAATGACGGCGTTGCGACCACAGCGAACGACGCGGCGTGGACCATCAACACCGCACGCGATCCGCTCACCGGCTACCCACGCACAAATGATCTGGCCCAGGTCACCAGCGTCCTCGCAAGCAATGATTCGACCCTGACCATGACCTTCACGTCGCCGCGCATCACGCTCCCCGATGTGCTCACCGATCTGGCCATCCTGCCGAGCCACCTGCTCAAGGGCGTTCCGCACGACCAGATGCGGCAGGCCGCGTGGAATGAGCAACCGGTGGGCAACGGTCCCTACCGGTTCGTGGCGCATGAGCCCAATCGCCGCTGGGTCTTCTCCGCGAATCCCGATTTTCCGGTGGCACTCGGCGGACGGCCCCGCCTCGATCGGCTGGTCATCGCCATCGTGGATGAGCCAACGACCAAGCTGGCGGCCCTCACGTCGGGTGAGCTCGATTTCGCCGGGATCAATCCGGCCCACGCCTCGTTCGTGCAGAAGGATCCTCGCCTTGAGGTGATCAGCTACCCGCTGCTCTTCAGCTACGGCTTGGTGTTCAACACCCGCAAGCCGCCGTTCGACGATGTCACCGTGCGCCGGGCGATCTCCCTCGCGCTCGACCGACGCGAGATCGTCGAGGGCTTCCTCTTCGGCTACGGCA
>JBBRBZ010000078.1:0-12692 GCA_038205305.1 Gemmatimonadales bacterium | reverse complement strand
CAGTACCGGCCTCAGCAACGGGAGCACCAACTGATGGCCTATCCGAACGGCAACCGCTACCGCGAGATGGAAGTGAACGCCATGTCGCCGGCCAAGCGGGTCGTCCTGATGTACACTCACCTGCTCGCCTCGCTCACGCAGGCGCGCATGCTGCTCGCCGCCGGCGACATCGAAGGCCGCGAACAGAAGCTGGCCAAGGCGGAGGCGATCGTCATGGAGTTGGCCGTGTCGCTCGACCGCGACAATGGCGGACCACTGGCCACCGAGCTGTCGGCGATCTACGCCTGGATGCTGGCCGAGATCACCCGCGTGCATCGCAAAGCGGACGGCGCCGGCATCGACGCCCTGATCGCCTTGGCGACTGACCTGCACCAAGCGTGGGATGCCGCGGCCCAGCAGATCGGCGCCGAAGCCGCCGAGGCCGTGGCGTGACCTTCGGCTCGAACCCCGATCAGGCCGCCAAGCTGCTCGCGGCCCAGCTCGACGACCTGGCCAGGTACCGGCACATCGTCGAGGCACAGCGCGCCGTGCTGCGGATGGGGGACGCGGGCCTGCTCGAGACCTTCGCCAAGGAAGCCGAGGGGATCATCTCCGGCATTTCGGCCAGGGAGACCCAGCTGGTCGCGATTCGTGCCGCGGCCCAACCCGGTGCCGGAGTCCAACTCCTCTCGATCACCGCCCTCCAGGATCAGGTGCTCCGGGCCAAGGCCGCCGCCTCGGCCGAGGCGCTGGCACTGGCCTCGCATATGGAGGGCGAGAAGCGGGGGGTGGCCAAGGCCATCAGGCAGACCACCGCCGAGCTGGAGGCCTTGCTGAGTGGCTATTCCCGCCGCACGGAGCCCGGTTCCCCGGTACTTTTCGATCGGACGGGGTGACGCTCAAGGTTTCTTGCAGGACGCCGATAACCCTTGCACGAGGAAAGCCCCAGCTGGCTCCCACATCCGGGATCGCTGGGGTGAGTTGCACCAATGGCCTGATGGTGGGAGGAGATCGCGATGGCAAACATTCGATTGGACGGTGGTGCCATCCCGCAGCCAGACCCGCGTCGTACGGGGGAGGCCGCGCGGAACCAGGCGGCCCAGAAATCGGGCGACGCCCCCGTCGGTTCGCGCACGGTCGAGCAGGGACTCTCCCCCGACCGGGTCGAGCTCTCGCCCGACGCCCAGCAGCTCTCCTCCTCCGAGGCCGTGCCCAAGGGTGAAGTCTCGCCGGATCGCCTCAAGCAGGTCGGCGGCCGGATTGCCAAGGGGTTCTACTCGTCCACCGACGTCCAATCGGTCATCGCCGACAAGATCAAGGGAGATCTCGGCATCGGCTGACGCAAGGACGGCCCGTCGCGCATGCTGCGCGGCGGGCCGTCGTGATGTCGGGCGTTGTGAGAGGCGAGACTTACTCCTCGTCCTCATCCTCGTCAAAAGAGAAATCGCCGCCGAAATTGTCGCCTTCGAGTTCATCCTCCTCGTCGTCGTCGAAATCCTCTTCGTCGTCGTCCTCGGAATCTTCGTCATCTTCCTCGAAGTCGAACCCCTCGGTCTCGTTCTCGTCATCCTCTTCCTCGCCGAATCGCCGCCGGGCCGTAATGGCCTCGACCGACGCCTGCCACGCCGACATGGGTGCCTCCCCAGTACTGGGCTCTGAATCTGGTGAACTCAACAATGCGACAGTCATCAGGATGCGTCAGCCACCCGATTGGCCGCACGGTTGGCCTTTTTCCGTTCGGTGGCCTGCAACACCCGCTTACGGAGCCGGATATTCTGCGGTGTCACTTCGATCAATTCGTCCTCGTCGATGTACTCGAGGGCGTATTCCAAGGTGATTTCCCGAGGCGGCTCAAGCGACACATTGTCGTCGGTGGCCGTGGTGCGCATGTTGGTGAGCTTCTTCTCCTTGCCCACGTTGACATCCATGTCACCAGGGCGGGAGTTCTCGCCCACGACCATCCCCTCGTACACCATGTCACCCGGCGCCACGAACATCTGGGCCCGCTCCTGCAGGTTGCCGAGGGCGAAGGCGACCACGGGGGCCTCGCGATCGGCCACCAGCACGCCGCGCTTGCGGCCGCTGAGTGGGCCGGCCCATGGCCCGTACTCCAGGAAGCGATGGTGCATCAGTCCGGTGCCGCGGGTATCAGTCATGAACTCCGACCGATAACCAAAGAGACCGCGGGCCGGAATCTTGAACGTGAGGCGGACCTGACCCTGCCCCGGATTCCGCATCTCGATCATTTCCGAGCGTCGGGGGCCGAGCTTTTCCATGACGACGCCCATGTAGCTCTCGGAGACGTCGATCGTCAGTTCCTCGTACGGTTCCAGCCGCTCGCCATTGTCACCCTCACGCAGGATGACCCGCGGCCGCGACACCTGGAATTCGAAACCCTCGCGGCGCATCGTCTCCATGAGGATACCGAGGTGGAGCTCTCCGCGTCCCGCGACGGTGTGCGTGTCGGGGGAGTCGGTAGGCTCGACGCGGAGCGCGACGTTCCGCTCCAGCTCCCTGAAGAGTCGGTCCCGGACCTGACGCGACGTCACATACTTCCCTTCCTTGCCTGCGAAGGGAGAGTTGTTGACGATGAAATCCACTGAGATGGTGGGCTCTTCGACCGCGATGCCCTCGAGCCGCTCAGGGCAGTCCAGCGAGGTGAAGGTCTTGCCGATTTCGATCCCGTCGAAGCCCGCAAGCGCCACGATATCGCCCGCCTCAGCCTGCTGCACCTCGACCCGATGCAGGCCGTCGAAGGTGTAGAGCTTGGTGACGCGACCGCGATCGACACCCGGTTCCTCAGCAAGCACCATCCCGGGCTCGCCCATCGGCAGCAACGCGACTTGGTCACCCACCGCGATCCGTCCCCGCTCGAGGCGCCCGATCGCAATGCGGCCCAGGAAGGAGGAGAAGTCGAGGGTCGAGACCAGCATCTGGAACGGCTTCTCGGGGTCGCCGGTCGGCTCAGGAATGGTGTTCAGGATGGTCTGGAACAGCGGCTCGAGCGTGGTGCCCGGCGCGTCGAGTTCCAGCGTGGCGGTGCCGGCGCGGCTCGACGTGTACAGGAAGGGACAGTCGAGCTGCTGCTCGGTGGCTTCGAGGTCCATGAACAGCGAGAGGACTTCGTCGTGCACCCGGAGCGGTTCGGCGTCGGAGCGGTCAATCTTGTTGATGGCGACGATCGGCTGCAGCCCGAGGGCGAGCGCCTTCCGCGTCACGAAGCGGGTCTGCGGCATCGGCCCTTCGGCCGCATCGACCAGGATCAGCACGCCATCGACCATGCGGAGAATCCGCTCGACCTCGCCACCGAAGTCGGCGTGGCCCGGCGTGTCGACGATGTTGACCTTGACCCCATGCCATGTGATGGCGGTATTCTTGGCCAGAATGGTGATGCCCCGCTCTTTCTCGAGCGGGTTGGAATCCATCACGCGCTCCTCGACATGCTGATTGGCACGGAAGGCCCCAGCCTGGCGCAGCATCTGATCTACCAGGGTGGTCTTGCCGTGGTCAACGTGTGCGATGATCGCGATGTTTCGAATCTTCAAGTGCAACAACCCTTCGTCTGAGGAAGGCTGGAAACTGACCGCATGCCGCCGTCAGCCCCCCGCCAATCGCGCGCATATATACCGGGAGTGCCTAGGCACCGCAACCCAATCAGTGGCTGTGGCCATGATCATGTCCCAAGTGGCTCCCCACCAGCCCGTGAATCTCGGCGTCACCGCAGCGTTCGCCGCCACATTCACCCCCGGTTTCAAGCTGAAGGGTGACATGCCCGATGCCGAGGGACCCCATGGCCGATTCGAGCTGCCGCAGCACCGCGGGATGGCTTTCGAGGTCGGGCACCACGGCGTGCCCCGACATGGCTGTCAGTCCGCTGGCGACGGTCCAGACATGGATATCGTGCACACGGTCCACACCATGTACGGCCAACAGCCGCGACTCGACTTCGGTGACCGAGACATGTTCCGGCAGCCGGTCGAGCAGGATCAATCCGCTCTCACGGACCAGTCGCCATGCGCTGCGGAGGATGAGCACCGAGACCAGGACCGAGAGAATCGGGTCGACCGGAAGCCACCCGGTATAGTGGACCACGATGGCGCCGACGATCGCGCCAACCGAGCCGAGGACATCCCCCATGATGTGCAGGTATGCGCCACGGATATTGAGGTTGTGGGTGTGGCCCCCGTGCAGCACTCGCAGCGAGGCGAGGTTGACGATCAGCCCCACCACGGCGACGCCGCCGAAGAGCGCTGCGTTGATAGGGAGCGGATGGCGGAACCGGTCCACCGCTCCGATGGTGATGCCGAGGCCGATCACGAACAGCATCAGCCCGTTCACCATCGCGGCGAGCACTTCCCACCTGAGGTTGCCAAAGCGATTGGCCGCCCCGTCGCGGCGCAGGGCGATCCGGGCCCCGAAGAGGGCCAGCACGAGGGCGGCCACGTCGGTGAACATGTGACCGGCGTCGGCGAGCAGCGTGAGCGAATTGCTCAGCAACCCGCCGGCGACCTCCACCAGCGTGAAGACGGCCGTCATGCCCAGCACCAAGCCGAGCTTCTTGGTGATTCGACCTCCGCTCGCTTCGCTCAGACTGCCACCCCCGCCCGCTCCGGGCTACCCTTCACACCATGTCACCCACATCGGATGGCCTGCCGATCACGCTCGCGCTGGCCATTGTCTTCGCCCTGGTCCTCGCCAACGGCTTCTTCGTTGCCGTGGAATTTGCCCTCGTGGGCGCCCGCAAGACCCGACTCGAGGCCCTCGCCGACGACGGTGACGGCAAAGCTAGGCTCGCCCTCAAGGCCCTCCAATCCCTCCGCCGTTACATCTCGGCCACGCAACTGGGGATCACGCTCGCCTCCCTGGGACTGGGCTGGGTGGGCGAACCCGCCTTGGCCCACCTCTTCGAGCGGTGGTTCCTCGGACTCCGGCCCCCGTTCGCCGCCATCGGCACCCACGGCCTCGCGGTGGCGATCGGGTTCACCCTGATCACCACCCTGCATATCGTCCTCGGCGAGCTGGTACCCAAGGCCACCGCGCTGCTCTACCCTGAAACGGTCTCCCGCTGGCTGATTGTTCCGCTGGCCGGCTTCGCCTGGGTGATGTACTACCCCACGACGGTGCTCAACGGCTCGGCGTCGCTCCTCCTCCGCCTGTTGGGGATTCATGCGCCGACGGAGGCCGAGCGACTCCACTCCCCCGACGAAATCCGCATGTTGGTGGAGCAATCGGGCGAGGCGGGGTCGATCGAGCGGGAGGACGCGCGGCTGATCGAGGGCGTCTTCGAGTTTAGCGAGAAGAGCGCCGAGGAGGTGATGACGCCGCGCACCGACGTGAAGGCACTCGGCGCCGAACTCACCGTGGACGCCGCGGCGGACGCCGTGGCGCTCGCCGGCCGCTCCCGCTATCCGGTGTATGTCACGTCCCTCGACGAGATCGTGGGCGTGGTCCACGCCAAGGACATCCTCCGCGCCCTGCGCCAGTCACCCGGCACCCGGGTACGGCAGATCATGCGCGAGCCGCTCTTCGTGCCCGGCACCCGCGAGGTCGAGGATGTGCTGGCCGACATGAAGCGGCTCAAGACCCACCTCGCCGTGGTGCTCGACGAATACGGCGGCACCGCCGGCCTGGTGACGATGGAGGACCTGCTCGAGGAGATCGTCGGCGAGATCTATGACGAGCACGACCTGGTGCGGAATCCGGGCCGACCGACCAGCGACGGTACCACGACGCTCGACGGGTCCATGCCGCTGGGAGAGTTCAATGATCGCTTCGATGCCGAGCTCGACGACGCCGAATACACCACCCTCGGCGGCTTCCTCTTCGGCCAGCTGGGGCGGCTGCCCAAGGTCGGCGACCGCGTGACGGTGGACAACCACGTCTTCGAGATCGCCGCGATGAACGGCAAGCGAGTGGCGGGAGTGCGGGTGGAGGAGAACGGCGAACGGAGAACGGTGAACGGTGAACGGTGAACGGTTCTCCAATCTCCGTTCTCCGTTCTCCTCTCTACTTCCGCTCGAACGGCCCCTTCTGGTAGGTGTCCCGATCCTGCTTCCGCACCTGCGGGTTGGCTGGTGGGAAGACGTTGAACCGGAAGATATGCCAGAACGCCGCAAGGCCATCCTTCCAGCCGATCTTCTTCCCTTCTTCGTAGGTCCTTCCTGAATAGGAAATCGGCAGCTCCCAGATCTTGGCGTGTGACTGGGCGAGGCGGGCGGTGAGCTCGGGTTCGAAGCCGAAGCGATCGCTGGTGAGGCTGAGCTTCTTCATCAGCGGGGTGCGGACCACCTTGTAGCAGGTCTCCATGTCGGTCAGGTTCAGGTCGGTGAACAGGTTCGACATGAGAGTGAGCATCGAGTTGCCGACGAAGTGCCTGAAGTAGAGCACCCGGTGCGGTCCGCCGAGGAAGCGGGACCCGAAGACCGCGTCGGCGCCGCGCGTCTCGATCGGCCCGAGCAGCGTGGGGATCTCGGCCGGATCGTATTCGAGGTCGGCGTCCTGCACCACGATGACATCCCCGGTCGCGGCTTCGATGGCTGTGCGGATCGCTGCGCCCTTGCCACGATTCACCGGGTGGTGGCGCAGGACGTTGATCCTGCCCTCCGCCAGCAGGCGGTCGAGAATCGCCGCGCTGCCGTCCCGCGATGCATCGTTGACGCAGACGATTTCCTTGTCAAGCGGCACCGCGCGGACCCGCTCGATCAGCGCCTCGAGGGTGCGCTCCTCGTCGAATACCGGGATCAGGATCGATACTCTCAGGCTCATCGCGCACGACTCCGACGGGCGAGGTCAATGGCAAGGGCGATCGCCGCTCGCATGCTGCCCGCGTCGGCTCGCCCGGTCCCGGCAATATCCATCGCGGTGCCATGGTCTGGCGAGGTCCGCACGAACGGCAACCCCAGGGTGACATTCACCGCGGAGCCGAACGAGGCCACCTTGATGGCAGTCATTCCCACGTCGTGGTAGGGGGCCAGGACCGCGTCGAACTCCCCGCGCATCGCGCGCACGAACACGGTATCGGCCGGGATCGGCCCGGTGGCGCCGAGTCGCTCGGCGGCCGGCTCCAACACTCGGGCCTCCTCGTCGCCAAACAGCCCCTGCTCACCGGCATGCGGGTTGAGGGCGCAGAGCGCGAGCCGCGGACTGGCAATGCCGAACCACTCCTGCAGCGCCTTGCGGGTGACCTCGCCAGTGCGGACGATCCGGTCGGTGGTGAGGAGGAGCGGGACGTTCTTCAGCGGCACATGCGTGGTCACCAGCACCACCCGGAGCCGGTCGCTGGCAAGCATCATGGCGACATCAACGCCGCCGGCCAGATGGGCAAGCCATTCGGTGTGACCTGGGTAGGGAAAGCCGGCGAGATGGAGGGCATACTTCTCGGCGGGAGCAGTGACGATGGCATCGACCTCGCCAGCCAGGGCGAGTCGGGCGGCCTGTTCGACGGCACGGCCCGTCACCAGCCCCGCATCCACGACGCGGGATCGAGCCGGGCCGCCCTCTTCCTCCCGCCAAGAGCCAGTGGCGACCCGGTGGTCGGCCGGTAGGGCGGCAATCTGATCCTTGGCGCCGAGCAGCGTGATCTCGGCATCAACGCCGTCCGCCAGCGCCGCGGCAACGATCTCGGGTCCGATTCCCCGTGGGTCACCGAGGGTTACTGCGAGGCGGACGCGTCCGCTCACGGATCCTTGATTTCGATGTACGTCTTGGCGCGCAGCGACGCGATGTAACTGTGCTCCGCGTTCAGTCGGCCGAGATAGGTCCGGATCCGCTCGCTGAGCGGCTCGAAGCCCATCGGGCCGGCCGGATGGCGGGCGAGGACCTGCAGGATCGCCCACTTGCCGCCGGGCAGCGCGAACGGCTTGGTCACCTGACCACTGTCCACTCCCTCGAGCGCCCGCATGTATTCGGGACCCTTGGATTCGAGGCTCGGCACCGGGATGTCCTCCAGCAGCTTCTCCTCGACCGGATCCTGGTGGATGAACTGGAGCGAGTCGAACGTCGCGCCGTGCTGGATGGCGTCGTACACCGAATCGGCGAGCAAGTGGGCAGCCTCGGCCGCGGAGCTGTCGATCTTGGGAATGATCAGGATATGGCGTGCCCGGACCTCGCCGGCATTGACCCGGGCCACTTGGATCACGTGATAGCCGAACGGCGTCTCGACCGGATCGGAGATCGCCCCCGGCTTGAGCGAGAAGACCGCGCGCTCGAACTCCGGCACGAAGCCGCCGCCGCGCCGGTACCAGCCGAGTTCGCCGCCATTCACGGCGCTCGACGGATCCATGGAGTAGCGCTTGGCTGCATTGGCAAACGTGGTGGAATCACCCTTGCGCAGCTCCTTCGCCAGGGAATCGGCCAGGTTGCGGGCGATGGCCTTGGCAGCCGCAGTCGCCTTGGGTGCGATCACGATCTGCTTCATGGAAATGGTCGGGGGGAGCGAGTCGAAGCCGCCCTTGAGCCGATCATAGAAGGCCCGCATCTCGCGTTCGGTCGGTGGAAGCGGCTTGAGCTTCCCTTCGTCGTTGAGTCGCTGGCGGAGCTTGTCGATCGTGATCGACCGGTTCTGCTCCTGGGTGAGGAAGCGGCGCCACTCGTCCTCGGTCTGCCACCCCTCGGACTTCAGCTCGTTGATAAAGTCGATCTGTGATGGAATCTGCTTGCGAACGTTCTTGACCCGCTGATCGACGGCGTCGGACACTTCCTGCCCCGTCACCTTGACCATCGTGTCGGACTCGGCCTGCTGGAACATCAACTCTTCGTTGATCAAAGTATCGATGAACTGGCGCTTCAGGGTCCGCAACGCTGCGGAGTCGGTCGGGAGCTTGGCACCGCCACCGACCGACTGGAAGAGCCGCTCATCCACCTGCGATTCCAGAATCGGCGCCTTGCCTACCACGGCGATGACGCGATCGACGACGAGTGTCGAGGCCCCTTGTGCTGCCAGCCGTCCCGCCGCGCCCCCAAGGAGGAGCGTGGCGAGCGGCAAGGTGACAGCCCAGTGCCTCACGGCTTCTTGCCACCGCCGGTCTTGGCCGGCGGAGGAGTGATCGGGGCGCCGGCATCACCTGGAATCGGCGCGCCGTTGGGTGCCGGCGTCAGGGCGCCGGGCTTCATCGCCGCGGTGCTGTCGGCCGACATCTTGGCCGTGGCCAGGTCGAGCGCCAGCTTGCTGCCCGTCGCACTCACCTCATGCTTCATCCGGCCACGCAGCGTCCAGGCCAGCATGCCCGGCAGGAAGCGGAGCTGGGCCTTCTGGCTCACGAGGTTGTCGAAGTACTGGTCCACCTTGAGCGCGGCCGCCTTCGACCGTTCACTGGTGCTGGCCTTGGCGTCGAGCACGTCGGGACCGAGACCCATGTTCAGCTTGACCGAGTCGAGCTCGGCGGTGAAGCCATCCTGCAGCGCGCGCCAGTCGGCCGGAGAGAGCGCGATCTTGTTCTTCTGTGCTTCGGAGAGCAGCAGGGCATTCTGGCCCAGCGACTTGGCGAACTTGGTGTACTGACTGTCTGGTGCGCCCTTGATCTTGGCGAGCAGCTCCGGGCCCTGCATCGGATCGGTCGTCGCAGCCTTCACCCAAAGAATGAAGTCAGCCACAGTGAAGTCGCCGCCCTTCCACGACACCAGCGTGGTCTTGTCACCTCGCTTGCCGTCCATGTCGATCAGCGCTGCGCGCATCCGGGCCACGGCACCCGGCTTCACCTGCATGTCGGCGGTCTTCTCGAGGTTCGCGAAATAGGCGGTCTCGACTGCTTGCTGCTGCGGGGCCGCGAGCGCCTGGCGCCACAACCGGGCGGCCTCGGACTCGGTGGGATAGCGGATGATGTGGTAGCCGTATTCGGTGGGCACCACTTCGCTCATCTCGCCCGACTTGAGCCCCCAGAGCACCTTGTCGAACGGCGGGACGAAGGTCTTCCGTGGCGTCGGGGCCATCATGCCGCTGTCGGCAGCCGACCCCGGGTCCTGCGAATTCTCCATCGCCAGCTGACCGAACGAGGCCCCGGCCTTGAGCTTGGCGAGCAGGCCCTCCGCGGTCTTGCGGGCCGCGGCCTTTTCCGCCGGGGTGGCGGTGGAATCCGCCCGGATCAGGATGTGCTGTGCCACGCGCTGGCCACCGGCCTTGTAGGCGCTGTCGACCATGGCGTCGGGCACCTTCACGCCCCGAGCCACCAAGGTGTCCCGCCAGGCAGTGGCTTCGCGTTCGGCGATCATCGGCCACATCGCTTCGGCGACGAGGGCAGAGTCTGTCGTCAGTTTGTTGGTCGCCAGCGCCTGGGCGTAGAGGGTGTAGTCCACCCAGAGGTTGGCGACGAACTCCACCGCCTCAGGGGTCAGGTTGGCCTTGGTCTGCTTGTTGGTGGTCAGGAAGGTGGCCAGCTTCTCGGCCGAAAGCTCCTGACCTGCTGCGGTCGCCACCACGTCGTTGTGGGCCGAGAACATGCCACCCTTGCCACACCCCACCGTCAACGCCACCACGCCAGCCACCAGAATCATCTCGCGACGCATCGGACTCCTCAAATCATAGGGAAACACCAGAGAGCTCAAACGGCGACTTGCCGGAGTGCCCGGACCAGCGATGGAACGAGTGGTTCACCACCCAAGCGAAGCAACCGGAGGGACAACGGCACCGTCCGACGCACCTCGGCGGCGAGTTGCACGTCGTCGAGGGCCTGCGTCAGGCCGGCCATCCGGGGGGCTGCGCCCTGTCGGAAGGTCAGCCGCGCCTCGTCGCCACGCACCAGCACGTGCTGCAGCCCGAGCCGCGCCCCCATCGCCCGGAGTCGGCCCATGTCGAGCAAGGCTTCCGCCGGGGGTGGCAGTGGACCGAACCGCTCGCGCAGTTCCGCCCGCAACTCATCAATGTCGCCCGGAGCCGACGCCCGCGCCAGTCGGCGGTAGAGGTCCAGCTTGGTCTCGTCGTCCGGGACGTAGGCCTCCGGCAGGTGCGCCGGGACGTCAAAGACCACATCCGGCGGCTGCGGCACCTCACCATCCTTTCGGCCACGGAGGGCCTTCACGGTCTCCTCCAGCCATCGGAGATAGAGGTCGAAGCCCACCGCCTGAGCGTGCCCCGACTGCTCCGACCCCAGCAGGTTGCCTGCCCCCCGGAGCTCCATGTCCTTCAAGGCAATCCGGTAGCCGGCTCCCAAGTCGGTATGATGCTCGAGCACCTTCAATCGTTCCTCCGCCGCCGAATCGATCTGATCGGGCACTACCAAGTAGCAGTAGGCCCGTCGGTGCGAGCGCCCCACCCGGCCGCGGAGCTGGTAGAGCTGCGCCAGCCCAAAGCGGTGTGCGTCATGGACGATCATGGTGTTGGCATTGGGCACGTCGAGGCCGGATTCCACGATCATGGTCGAGACCAGAATATCCATCGCCCCCGTCACGAACTGCTGCATCACATCTTCGAGCGTGTCCGCCGCCATCTGGCCGTGGCCGAGTCCCACTTTCGCGCGCGGTGCGAGGGAGCGGACCCGGGCGGCAATGGTCTCGATCGTCTCGATCCGGTTGTGGACGAAGAAGACCTGCCCGCCACGATCGAGTTCCCGGGCAATCGCCTCCTCCAGCAGGGCGTCATCCCACGGCTCGACGAAGGTGAGGATCGGGGAGCGGTCGCGCGGCGGCGTCTCGATCACCGTCATGTCGCGCAATCCGGCCAGCGAAAGATGCAGCGTGCGCGGAATCGGGGTGGCGGTGAGCGTCAGCACGTCCACGGCGAGCCGCAGCGCCTTGAGTCGCTCCTTGTGCTTGACGCCGAAGCGATGCTCCTCGTCCACGATCAACAGCCCCAGGTCCTTGAAGAGCACGTCGGCCGAGAGGATCCGGTGCGTCCCGATCAGGATGTCGATCTCGCCGGCGGCGAGCTTGCGCACCGCCTCCTTCTGTTCCTTCGCGGTCCGGAAGCGCGAGAGCACCTCCACCTTCACCGGATAGTCGGCCAGTCGGTCAACGAAGGTGCGGAAATGCTGCTCGGCCAGGATCGTCGTCGGCACCAGCACGGCCACCTGCTTGCCGCCCTGGACCGCCTTGAAGGCCGCACGCACCGCGACTTCGGTCTTGCCGTAGCCGACATCGCCCACCAGCAACCGGTCCATCGGCCGCGGCCGTTCCATGTCGCGCTTGATGTCCTCGGTCGCCTTCCGCTGGTCGCTGGTGTCCTCGTAGAGGAAGGACGACTCGAGCTCGCGCTGCCAGCGCGTGTCGGGCGGGAACGGGTAGCCGCCGCTGACCGTGCGCCGGGCGTAGAGGTCGAGCAGTTCGGCCGCCATCGCCTGGATGGCATGACGGGTCCGCTCGCGCACCTTCTTCCACTGGGAACCGCCCAGGCGATGGATCTTGGGCGGGGCGGCGTCGGCATCGTCACCTGCCGCGCGATAGCGCTCGAGCTGGTCGAGCCGGTAGAGCGGCACGTTGAGTCGGTCGCCGCCCTCATACTCAAGCACGGCGACCTCGATCACGCCGCCTTCCACCTCGATCGTGGCGATGCCGCGGTAGATCCCGATGCCATGCTCGAGGTGCACGACGTAGTCGCCGAGCGAGAGCGTGCCAGTGACGGTCGAAGGTGCCGCCTGGCGATAGCGGCGCGTGCGGCGGAGCCGGCGGGCACGCCGGAAGATCTCGTGATCGGTCAACACCCGCAGTGTCGGCATCACGAAGCCGCCATCCAGCGCGCCGACCGTGAGCGTCGTGCCCGAGGGACGGAAGCCGTTCTCCTCGAG
>JBBRBZ010000077.1:0-12698 GCA_038205305.1 Gemmatimonadales bacterium | reverse complement strand
TGGGTGAACTGCGATCCGAAGTCGATGATGAGAATTCCGTCGGGGTGGCTCACGGCTGCTCGTCGGCAAAGGGGTCAGCGATTTCGTCACGGAACAGGTCGGGCAGGCGCTCGCGCGGGCGAACAACGGCCCATCGTCCGCTGTCGACCAGCACCTCGGCCGCGCGGGCGCGCGAATTGTAGTTCGAACTCATGGTGAAGCCGTAGGCGCCAGCACCGAGGATCGCGAGGTGATCGCCCGCGTGCACCGGCGGGAGTGGCCGATCCATGCCGAGGAAATCGCCGGTCTCGCACACCGGTCCAACCACATCCATCGGGGCGATCTCGCCTTCACCCGATTCCACGGCAACAATCTCGTGCCAGGCTTGGTACAGAGCCGGACGGAGCAGGTCATTCATGCCGGCATCGGTGATGGCAATCTCCCGACCGCCGGAATGCTTCCGATGCAACACCTTGGTGATCAACACGCCTGCATTCCCGACAAGAAATCGGCCGGGCTCAACCTCGATGGTGCAGCCCGTGGCCTCAACCAGGGGAAGCAGCGGCGCAAGCCACGCCTCCGGCGCCATCGGCGTCTCTTCGCGATAGCGGATGCCGAGACCGCCACCGAGCCCGAGTACCGACGGCGAGTGCCCCGCGGCACGAACCAGTGCAAGAGCCGCGAGCAGTTGATCAACGCCAGCCACGTAGGGCGCCACGTCGAGTAGCTGCGAACCGAGATGCATCGCGACGCCGGCCAGTTGGAGCGCAGGTGCCTCATCAAGCAGCGACAGTGCCTTCGGCATTTGATCCAGTGGAATGCCGAACTTGAGGCCGCCCTTCCCCGTCGAGATGTAGGGGTGAGTGTCGGCGGTCACGTCGGGGTTGATCCTGATGCCGATCGCACAGCCGCCGAGGCCCGCCTCGGAGAGGATCACCAGGCGCTGCAATTCCGAAAGCGATTCGACATTGATCCGCCTGACGCCGGCGGTGATCGCCGCGGCCAGTTCCTCGTCGCTCTTCCCCACGCCGCTGTAGACAATGCGACCCGGGGTGAACCCGGCGGCGAGGGCACGCAGCAACTCTCCCCCGGAGACGATGTCGGCACCGGCGCCAAGCGTGGCGAGCAGGTGCAGCACCGCCAGATTGGAGTTCGCCTTCACCGCGTAGCAGATGTCGTGCGGCACCGCGGCAAGGGCGTGGTCGAGCGCCCGATACCGTTCACGGATCTGCACGGCATCGTAGACATACGTCGGCGTGCCGACTTCGGCGGCGATATCGGCGAGCGGCACGCCGCTGAACAGCAGCGCACCATCCGCCGCGCGCGCGAGGCCGCACTCGGCCAGTCGCGGGTCTAGTATGCTCGGGCCCACACCGCTTCGACCGTGGCTGGACGCCCGGTCCAGATGCAGGTGGTTGGCGCGTCGGGCGAGCGAAACTCCGGGTCGGGCAGACAGCGAATCGTTGCCTTGGTCTGCGCTTTGATTTCCGCCTCCACCGCAGGGTCTCCACAGAAGCCAGCGTAAACGAATCCGCCATTCCCCTCGAGGAAGGCGATGAATTCCTCCCTGCTCTTGGGATTGCGCAGCGTGGCGGCGTCCCGGCGTGCCCGCGCAGCCTCAAGCATGGCCTGTTGCATCGCCGCCATCTCGTCATGAAGGCGCGCGGCGAGTCCCTCCATCGGCACGGCTTCCTTGCCACCAAGGCGCCGCGCCAGCATCACGCTCTGCTGAGCAAGGTCGCGCGGACCAAGCTCCAGACGGAAGGGCGTGCCGCGTGACTCCCATTCATAGTACTTCGCGCCCGGCTTCATCTCGCGCTTGTCCACCGTCACGCGAATGCCAGCTGCGCGCAACTCCTTCGCCATCGTCTCCGCGGCGGTGACGAGCTCGGCCATCTCCTCGTCCTTGCGCCAGATCGGGATGATTACCGCCTGCCACTGCGCCAGTCGCGGCGGACAAACCATCCCCTTGTCATCACCATGCGTCATGATCAGGCCGCCAACCATCCGGGTCGACACGCCCCACGACGTGCTCCAGACATACTCCCGGCCGCCCTCGGCGGTCTGAAACTGGACGTCGAACGCCTTGGCAAAATTCTGCCCGAGGTTGTGGGACGTCCCGGCCTGCAGCGCCTTGTTGTCCTGCATCAACGCTTCACACGAATAGGTGCGCAGGGCGCCGGCAAAGCGCTCGCTGTCCGTCTTGGGGCCGGTGATCACCGGCATCGCCATCCACTCTTCCATGAAGGTGCGATAGAGATTCAGAATCAGCAGCGTCTCGGCCTCGGCCTCGGCCTCCGTGGCGTGCGCGGTGTGCCCTTCCTGCCAGAGAAACTCGGTGGTGCGCAGGAAGAGTCGGGTGCGCAGTTCCCAGCGCACCACGTTCGCCCACTGGTTGATCAGCACGGGGAGATCGCGATAGCTCTGGATCCACTTGGAGTACATCGCGTAGATGATGGTCTCCGAGGTGGGCCGCACGACGAGCGGCTCCTCGAGCTCCTTGCCGCCGCCGTGCGTCACGACCGCGGTCTCCGGGGCGAACCCTTCGACGTGCTGCGCCTCCTTGGCCAGGAAGCTCTGCGGAATGAACAGTGGGAAGTAGGCGTTCTGGTGACCGGTGTCCTTGAACATCCGGTCGAGTGCCTGTTGCATCTGCTCCCAGATGGCGTAGCCGTTGGGCCGGATCACCATGCAGCCACGCACCGGCGAATAGTCGGCGAGCTCGGCCCGCATGATCAGATCGTTGTACCAGGCGCTGAAGTCCTCGGCGCGCGGGGTAATCGCTTTCGATTCGGCCATGCTGTTATGCGGTCCTCATCAAGAGTTCACGGCAACGATGCACCAGGGCAGCGACCGGCACGGCCGCCTGGGTGCCGCCCGCCAGATCCTTCACCTGCACTTCACCACGCGCCCGATCATCCGGGCCCACCACAACTGCCAGGCGCGCACCACGACCGTCCGCCAGCTTGAGCTGCTTGCCGACACCACTCACCGAGAAGGCATACTCGGCGCGTACGCCGGCGTCGCGAAGCTCATGCGCGAAGCGGAGGACATGCGGCACGTCTTCATCGGTGACTGCCACCAGGAAGAGATCGATCGCCGGTCCGACTTCGGGGCGCAGATCGCGGTCCTTGAGCAGTTCGCCGAGCACCACATCGCCCATTCCGAAACCCAGAGCGGGGAGGTCGACACCGCCAAGGGAGGCAAGAAGGTTGTCATAGCGCCCGCCACCACAGATCGCCCGGAGGGTCCGCTTGGCATCGAACAACTCGAACACGGTGCCAGTGTAGTAGGCCAGACCGCGCACGATGGTGAAGTCGACATCGATCCAGTCGCCGAGTCCCATCGCTTCGAGCGCCACCAGCGTCTGCCGGAGTGGGGCAATTGCGGCTTCGGCACCGGGGGCATCACGGAGTGCCTCCTCCACCGCGGGCATACCCCGCAGCTTCGAGATCGCCTCGAGATCCTGCACTGTGGCCGGCGCGAACGGGTGCGACTCGGTCGCCAGCTGGTCGATATCCTCGCGCCGCATCCGTTCGATCTTGTCGATGAACTGATACGCCGCAGACATTCCCTCGTCGGGCACGCCCCGAGCAACCAGCATCGCCGTGAGGGCGCGTCGATCGCTCAACCGCACCCGCACGTCACCCGGACCGAGGCCGAAACCACGCATCACGTCAATCGCGAGCGCGATCACCTCCGCGTCGCCCATCGGCCCGGCTTCGCCGATCAGGTCGCAGTTCAGCTGGAAGTGCTCCCGGAGTCGTCCTCGCTGCTGACGCTCGTAGCGGAACAGCTGGGGAATCGAGAACCAGCGGATCGGCTTCTTCATGCCGTTCGCGCGCTCCGCGACCATCCGCGCCAGCGTCGGCGTCATCTCCGGCCGCAGCGCCACCTCGCGGTCGCCCTTGTCCCGGAAGTTGTAGAGCTGGCCGACGATCTCGGCGCCACTCTTGGCGGTGTACAGCTCCAGGGGCTCAAGCGGCGGCCCGTCATATTCCTCGAAGCCGTAGCGCGCCGCCACCTGGCGCCAGACCGAGAAGATGTAGTTCCGGAGCGCGAGGTCCGCCGGGGCGAAGTCACGAAAGCCGGGAAGGCCCTTGGATGTCATGGCGCAAAATACATGGTCGGGCAAGCCCCGTCGCGGGGTTCACTCCACCTCGAACCCCTTGGCGCTCATCACGTCGCCCACGGTATGGAATGATCCCGTCACCAGCAGGGTCCCCTCACCGTCCTCGAGCTGCCGAAGCGCGGCCCCGAAGTCCGGTTCCAGGTGCCATCTGGCGTGCGCCGGGGGGCGCGAAGGGTCGGCCAGCCAGCGTTCCAGCCACCCCAAGTCCCAACCGCGACCCAGCGCACTGGGCGCGACCGTGAGGATCCCCTCGTCCACCACTCGATCCAGCTCCACCAACATCTCAGGCCAGGCCTTGTCGCCCAGGATCGAGACCAGCGCCCGGATTGGCCGCCTCGGGCGAAGCACCTCAAGCGCGCTGGTCAGGGCCCGCATGCTGTCCATATTGTGCGCCACGTCGAAGAGCCACCGCCCACGGAAATCGAGCCGACCGGCGACCCGAGCCCGCGCAAACGCCCCAGCCTTCACAGCAGGCTCCGGCCGGAAGGGGGCCGGGAGCAGGTCGAGAACCGTCGTGGCAACGGCGGCATTGCGACCTTGGTGCGGGCCGGCCAGGCCGAGGGCGCCCGTGTAATGCTCCGAGGCCGGAACGAGCACTGGGCAGAAGGTGCCCATGGGGTCGATCCCCTTCACCGTCGACTCACCGGCAGCCAGCAGCACCCGCACGAGTTCGGGTCGCGGCTCCCCGATCACGATCGGCACCCCTGACTTGGCGATTCCCGCCTTCTCGGCCGCGATCGCTTCCCGAGTCTCGCCCAGGTACTTCTGGTGGTCCAGCTCGATATGGGTGATCACGCTGACCAATGGCGTGATCACGTTGGTGCTGTCGAGTCGGCCACCGAGCCCCACTTCGATCACGGCGATGTCGACATCGCGGGCCGCGAAGTCGGCCAAGGCCATTGCCGTCGTGATTTCGAAGAAGGTCGCGCCGGTCGCGTCGACGATCGGACGGAGGTGCTCGGTCCAGGCCGCCACCGCTTCCTCGGAAATCGGTGTGCCGTTCACCCTGATCCTCTCACGGAAGGAGACCAAGTGCGGCGAGGTATATAGCCCGACCCGCCAGCCCGCGTCCTCGAGCGCGGAGGCAATCAACGTGGCCACGCTGCCCTTGCCGTTGGTTCCGGCCACATGCACGGCGGCGAACTGCCGTTCCGGATGCCCCACCGCCTCGAGCAACTGGCGGGTGATCTCGAGACCGAACTTGATCTGGGTGGTGCGCGGGAAGAGGTAGTCGAGCGCCTCCGAATAGGTCATCCCCATTCAGGTGCTCGCCAAAGCAGGAACGCCCCACTCCGAACCAGGAGAGGGGCGCATCAGCTGGTGAGGGTCATGCGATGTCAGGCGACGTCGGCTGCGCGCGCCCGGATCGGACGCCCTTGCATGTGCCGGAGGAGACGCGCAGTCGTGTCGCGCAGCGAGGCGCGCGGCACCACTTCATCCACTTGGCCCTTCTCGAGCAGGAACTCGGCCGTCTGGAATCCCTCGGGAAGATCCTGCCCGATCGTCTGCTTGATCACCCGCTGCCCAGCGAATCCGATCACTGCCCCGGGCTCGGCGAGAATCACGTCGCCCTGCATCGCGAAGGAGGCGGAGACACCGCCCGTGGTCGGATCAGTGAGGATGGAGATGTAGGGGACGGCGGCCTGCTTCATCATGGCGATTGCCGACGAAGTCTTTGCCATCTGCATGAGCGAGAGGGCCCCTTCCTGCATCCGGGCACCGCCGGAGGTGCAGACCAGCACCATGGGGACTCGCTTCTCGGCAGAGCGGCGGGCCAGACGCGCGATCTTTTCGCCGACCACTGAGCCCATCGAGCCACCCATGAAACGGAAGTTCATCACGCCGAGGTGCAGCGGGCGGGTGTCGAGCTTGGCAAGACCGGTGAAGATGGCATCCGACGGCCCCGCCTTTTTCTGGGCGATGACGAGTCGGTCGGCATAATGTTCAAAGGAGAGCGGGTCGGCGGAGCGAAGATCGCCCCAAAGTTCCTTCCAGCTGCCCTCATCGGAGAGCAGCTCGATGTATTCCTCGGCGAGGAATCGTTTGTGGGTGCCACACTCGGGACAGACGTTCAGCGCCTTTTCGAACTTCTCGCTGATGTCGATGTGCCCGCAGGACTCACATTTTTCCCAAGCGTCCGCGGGGATATCGCGACGCTCGCGTTCAACGGTGCGGAGTTTCCGCTCTTTCTTGAACCACGCCATTACGGCCATAGTGTCCTTGAGAGGTCGGCCCACGGGACGCCCTGATGTCCCTTGAACGTGAGGCCATTCAGGCTGGAGCGCAAGACCTTGACAGCTAACTGGTTGGCATGACTAGACATAGCCAGCGGCCCGTTCCTCCGCCGCCGCCCGAAATGCCATCCCCAGCGCCAAAAAGGTCGCCAGCAGGAACGATCCGCCATACGAAAAGAAGGGCAGCGGAATGCCGGTGATCGGCATCAGCGAGATCGTCATCCCGATGTTTTCGAAGATGTGCGTGAGAAAGAGGCCCGCCACGCCGAACACCACGATCGACGCGAACGGGTCGCTCGACCGGCGAGCGATACGAACCAGGGTGATCAGCAGCGCCAGAAAAAGGCCAAGCGCCAGAATCACTCCCACGAAGCCGAGTTCCTCGCCCACCGTGGCGAAGATGAAGTCGGTACTCCACTCGGGGATGAATCCGGTGCGCTTCAATGGGCCCAAGGTGAAGCCATTGCCGAGCCAGCTACCTGATCCGATTGCCACCTTCGACTGGATCGCCTGATAGGCTGTATGCGCCGGGTCCAACGCCGGGTTGATGAACGACGTGATCCGGGCCCGCTGATATTTGTCGATGTGGTTCCAGACCAGAATCGCGAGGACCCCCATCGTGGCGTTGACGAGGTAGACCGTGATCGCTTCCAGAATGAACGGGCGCCAGGCCAGGAGTAGGATGAACAGCACGATCATCCAAGCACTCCAGAGCGCCGTGCTCCATGCCAGCAGCAGGGAAATCACGGGCGAGGCCAGCAGCACCAGCAGCGAAACGGGAACGCCCGCCCAGAAGAAGACCGCGAACATCGCCCCGCCGAACACCATCGCGCTGCCGAGGTCGGGTTGCTTCAACACCAGCAAAGCAGGGACGATGGAGATCATCAGCGGGGGGAACAGCCCACGCAGCGTGGTCGGCGGCGATCGCCTGGCCGAAAACCAGCGCGCCAACATGAGAATCGTCGCCAGCTTGGCAAGCTCCACGGGCTGACCGAGTTTCACCCCGCCGATTGCGAGCCAGCTCTTGCTGCTGGCGGCATCCCCTGATCCGGTTCCGATCGCCAAGGTGACCACCAGCAGCACGATGCCCAGCCCATAGAGCCACGGGGTGGCCCACTCGAGTAACCGGAAGGAGACCCGGTTCACGAGGAACGCGGCCACGACCGCCACACACAACCACTCCAAGTGGCGGATCCACTTGAAATGCACGCTCCAGTTGGGGCTGCCGAAATCAATCTGGCCGGCAGAGTAGATCATCAGCGCGCCGTAGATCGAGAGCAGCATCACGATCACCAGAAGCTGCCGACTCAATCCCCGACTCACCGGCGACCCCCGCCCGGGCGCCTGACTGCCGTCGTGTCGGGCGGAATGCTGTCCGGCGGCGGCACGGTGAGGTCCTCAGTCGAGTCTCGCACTTCGAGCTTCAGCGTCTTGCCCGTCAGGTACCTGGCAATGGTACGGAAGGCGTACTTGGCCACAAGCCCGCCATGCACACCCTCCTCGACCTGAATCCCGACCACTATCTTGGGGTTGCTCGCTGGAGCGAACGACATGAACCAGGCGATGTCCTTCTGGTGCGAGACCTGACCGGAGCCGGTCTTGCCGGCCATTTCCAGTTCCTTGACACCCTTCTCACCCAGCAAACCGGCGGTCGCAGTGCCGCTCGAGACCACCGACACCATCGCCTCGCGGAGTCCCAAACGCTGCTCCGCAGTCAGTCGGAGGTCCCTGGTCTGTCCGCCCGAATGTCCGGGGATGATGTAGGGCGTGCGCTTGATGCCATCGCCTGCCAACGCCGCATAGAAGGAGACCATGTTGATGAGCGTCTGCGCGTCGGCGCCCTGGCCGATCGCGAGGTTGAGCACTTCGCCATTGTTCCAGTAGCCGCGCCGCTTGATGTAACTCTTGATGCTTTCGGGAAAGTCCGGCGTGGTCTCCTGGGGGAGGTCGATGCCCGTGGGCGAACCGAACCCCATGTCGTTCAGCTCCTTGAGCAGGGTGTCGGCACCAATCATCAGCCCCAGCTGATAGAAGTAGACATCGCACGAGGTGGCGATCGCCTGTCGCAGTGTCAGCGATCCATGCCCCTCCTTCTTCCAGCACTTCCACACTCGACTACCGTAACGATACGAACCACCGCAGGCCTCAGGCATTCGCGAGTCCATGGTGACCAGACCGCGCCGGAGCGCAACCGCCGCGGTCGCCAGCTTGAACGGCGAAGCGGGGGGATAGCGACCCTGAATCACCCGATTGTAGAGCGGTTTGTTCGGGTCCTCGCTCAATGCACGGTACGCCGTGGGATCGACCCGGCCGATGAAGAGATTGGGGTCGAACCCCGGATGGGAGTAGTAGGCCAGGATCTCGCCCTTGGGCGTCATGGCGACCATGGCGCCACGCTTGTCCGGCATGTCGGCTTGCCACATCGAATCGATGAAACGTTGCAGGGAGAGGTCAATCGTCGTCGCCATCGACCGTCCCGAGACAGGTTCGATCGCCGTGGTGGCCGACTGTTCTCGAACCATTCGCCCCTTCGAGGTCACCTCGACATAGCGCAGACCGTTCTTGCCACGCAGCAGCGAGTCGTACTCCACCTCGAGTCCCATCTTGCCGACAATGTCACCCGACTCCGTGCCCGGGAATTTCTGGTTGTCGAGTTCGGACTGGCTCACCTGGCCGACATAGCCCACCAGGTGGGCCACGGCAGTACTGTCGGGATAGCGCCGGCGCGGTTCGGCCTGGATGAGCAATCCGGGCAGGGCCGCGCGGTGTTCCTCAAGCGTGGCGATGGCGCGAGTCTCACCCGACGCGAACACCAGGGCCGGCTCGTACGGCGTTGCGCGCCACCGACGCATCACCGCCTCGATGTTGATCGAGTCCTCCGGTACCAGAGCGGAGATCTTGGTGAGCACCGTGCGCAACGTGAGCGAGTCGAAGGCCAGCACCTTGATCGAGTAGCCGGGGACATTCACCGCGATCGGCTCGTTGTTCCGGTCGACGATGGTGCCGCGTGGTGCATCGAGCGTGATGCCCCGGAGGTGATTCGAGTTGGAGGCCAGGCGGAACTGCTCATGCTCCACGATCTGCGCCCGGAAGAACGCGCCCACGAGCACCACGAAGATCACGACGAGGACGATGGTCGCGCGGCCCGCACGCCGCTCCAGTTCCCAGGATGAAAATTCGTTCATTGGTCGATCCGGATCGCGAGCCACTCCCGGAACAGCATGACGATCACCACGCCAACCACCGCCGTGGTGACGCCTTGCAGCGGCGCCCACCAGACGACCTCAAGCCCAAGTTGCGCGAGCGAGGTCCCGCTGAGGATCTGCATCAGCACATCGCGCACCCAGGTCCCGATGAAGAACAGGGCGGCATTCACCAGCAGGTTGTCGGCGAAGAAGATCCCCCGGCCCCAGGACGCGCCCCAGCCCACGATGACGTGCGCCATGATGCCTGCTCCGAAGCGCGCCGGCGTCAGCACATCCGCCATGAGCCCGATCACCAAGCCCGTCACGGCGGCCATCCCGGGTGACTGCCGGATGGCGAGCAGCAACAGGCCGAGCATGAGGAAATCCGGCATCCCGCGCCAGTTGGTCAGCGACGGTCGCAGGTAGAACTCGAGCAGGAGCAGGATGATCAGCACGGCACCGACCCGGATACCCTCGCCGCGGTCGCCACTGCCCCTGCTCCGGCGACGACGATCAATGAACCGGGTGCCACTCACTTGGTCGAATCCGGTCGACGGCTGTCAGGTCGACCAGCTGCGCTGCGGGTCGAGTCGACCGGCCGTGGGATGGCCAAGTAGTCCGCCTCATGTGGAGCCGTCAGGACCATCACCGAGGAAGCGTCTCCCGGGTTCGCGAAGGGAATCACGCGGTAGACCCGCTCCCAGCCTGCCTGTTCCTTCCCCAGCGTGGAGATCCTGCCGACAGGGATCCCGCGCGGAAACACCGTGCCGATGCCGGAGGTGTAGACCACTGTGCCGATCGCCAAGGTGTCATGCAGCGGCACCCCGCTCAGTTCGAGGATGGTATGCGTCGATGAACCCAGCGGCGAGGGCGCCAGAATCAGGGTGCCAAGGATGCTCCCGTTGGCAGTCACCGCGGAGGCCCGGAAATCGGGGTGCACCCAGGTCAGTACCGTGCTCGAGTGCCGATCCACGCTCCATACCGAGCCGATCAGACCCTCCCCAGTCACCACCGGATCGAACTCGGCCACGCCCTCGGCGCTCCCGGCATCGATCAACAGCATGCGGTTGTCGGTCGCCAGCGGCCGGTGGAGCACCTGGGCAGCCAGGTAGCGACGTGGAAGCTTTTCCCGCAATGCGAGGAGTGCGCGGAGGGTGGCATTGTCGCGCTGCAGCGATGCGCCATCCATCACCACGAGGGCCAGAGAATCCCGCTCGTGCTCGATGGTTCCCAACCGGAATCGCGCGGTTCGATCGGTCTCGGCCCGTGCCTGCAGCAGGACGAGGGGTCGGAAGACGGAGAGGCGAAGGGCCGAAGAGAACGCGCTCGTCCACCCCCGGGGCATCGCGAGCGCCACGAGGGCCGTAGCGAGACAGACGACGAGGAGGATCAGGTCGCCGCGGGCAGCCTCCCTCCCCGACGACACGCGCATCGTCAGGTCACCAGAACGCTGCGGTATTTCTCGAAATCATCGAGAATCCGTCCGGTGCCCCGCACGACACAGGTCAACGGATCCTCGTCAACATGAATCGGCAGGCCGGTTTCCTGTGACAACAAGAGGTCGAGCCCGCGAATGAGGGCACCACCACCCGTCATCACGATGCCGCGGTCCACGATGTCGGAGGCCAGCTCGGGCGGGGTGATTTCCAAGGCCCGGCGGACCGCGTCCACGATCTGGGCGATCGGCTCCTGAATCGCCTCGCGAATCTCGGTGGAGTGGATGCGCACCGTCTTCGGAATCCCTGAGACCAAGTCACGCCCCTTCACTTCCATCTCCCGCTCATCACCAGATGGGTAGGCCGAACCCACCTTGATCTTGATCATCTCCGCCGTCGGCTCGCCGATCAGGAGATTGTAATTCTTGCGCATGAAGAGGACGATGGCCTGATCCAGCTCATCACCGCCGATGCGGATCGAGGTGTCGGAGACGATGCCCGATAGCGCGATGACGGCGATCTCGGTGGTGCCACCGCCGATGTCAATCACCATGTTGCCGGTCGGAGTTTCGGTGGGGAGGCCCACGCCAATCGCCGCCGCCATCGGTTCAGCCACCATCCACACTTGTTTCGCTCCAGCGGTCTCGGCGGAATCGCGCACCGCGCGACGTTCCACTTCGGTAATGCCGGAAGGCACGGCGACAATCACCTTCGGCTTCACCCGGAAGAAATGCTTGTCGATGATGGTCTTGAGGAAATAGCGCAACATCTTTTCGGTCACGTCGAAGTCGGCGATGACGCCGTCCTTGAGCGGACGAACGGCCATGATGCCATCGGGTGTGCGCCCGAGCATCCGTTTCGCTTCGAGACCGATCCCCTTGATCCGTCCCGTCGCCTTCTCGATAGCGACGACGGACGGTTCGTTCAACACGATCCCCTCACCCTTCACATAGACGAGGGTGTTGGCCGTGCCGAGGTCGACAGCGATTTCGTTTGCGGGGAAAAACGAACCGAAATTGGGGAGTTTCACGATGCAGGCCGCCGGAGAGTCGTTGCGGCCAAGTTTAAGGGGGCAATGCTGCGCCGGCAAGGCGCAAGGCCTTATGGGGTGCAGAGTTGGATGCCATCAAGTGAAGAAGGTTTGAGGGGGCTAAAAAGTGAGCGCCCGCTCACAATACCGGGTGAGCGGGCGCTCAGAGGCGGTTTGGCTCACGGCGCCGTATCGGAGGACGGCTGCGCTGAGGATCGGGTTCGGAGGGTGAGACCCCGTTGTCGACCCTGGCTCCGCCAGCGAGGGGCTCTTCCCTGCCAAGATTGGCGCCAGACAGGGCCCGCTCCGCGACGTTCCCGATCGACCAGGCATCAACCTTCTGATGCTAGAGATCGTATGTCAGGTAAGGAATCGCCCCGAATACCCGTCACGGCTCCGCGCTGTTGAACGCTCAACATGCCGTTTCACCGGCTTCCACGGACTCCTCCGCGGGGTTCTGCTGCATGCTGGTCATCTTGTGAACGAGGAGCCAAAGTGAAATTCCGCCTGACACTGCTCTCTGCCTTGGTCGCCGGCCTCCCGACGCTGGCGACCGCCCAATCCGGGACGGTCCGCTACGACCAGTCGACCCGACTCGACTTCAAACTGCCACCCAACAGCCCCTTCGCGGACCGGCTGCCCAAATCCGCGGTCAAGGCGATGCAGCTCACCTTCTCGCCCAAGGCCACACTGTACGCCGAG
>JBBRBZ010000076.1:0-12798 GCA_038205305.1 Gemmatimonadales bacterium | reverse complement strand
CTATCCTCTCACCGCCGGCACCTCTCCCGTCAGCGGCGACACCTCTTCGATCTTCACCAGAATCGTCGTGATGTTGTCGAGGCCGCCGTGCCGGTTGGCCGCAGTAATCAGCGCGTCGACCTTTGGCTCCAAGTCGAGATTGGTCATCAGAATCTCGCGCAGCTCCTCATCGTCGATCATGCCGGTGAGCCCATCGGAGGCAAGGAGCACCAGGTCGTCGGCCTCCAGCGTCCCGATGTAGAGATCGGGGACCACATCCTCGCTCGACCCGACGCAGCGTGTGATCACATTGGCATAGGGGTGGACCCGGGCTTCCTCGGGAGTCAGCCGCCCCGCGTCGACCTGCTCCTGCACATAGCTGTGATCCTTGGTGAGTTGCGTGAGCACGCCACCGCGGAGGAGATAGGCTCGCGAATCGCCCACCTGGCCAATCAGGTAGCGGCGGGGTAGCAGCGACATCACCGTTGCGGTGGTGCCCATGCCGCGCTTGTCCGGTTCCTGGATCGTGCGGCGGAAGATGGAGCCGTTGGAGGCGCGAATCGCCCCGACCATCTGGGCCATCATCTCCTGGTCGGTCATGCCGCGGGCGGGTCGGAACTCCTCGGCCACGATGTGGGAGGCCATGTCGCTGGCGATCTCGCCCGCCGCGTGCCCTCCCATCCCGTCGGCGACGATGAAGAGTCCACGATCGCTCAGCATGAGGTAGCTGTCCTCGTTGCCGGATCGGACGATGCCAACATCGGTTCGGGCGGCACAGGAGAATCGCATTCAGCGACGTACCAGCAGGAGATAGGCCAGAAGGCCGAGGATGACCACCCCGATGACGACCTGCAGCAGGCGGCGTGGCCCGGCAGTGTCATCGGAGGGAAGGAACAGCGGCCCGACCGGTGCCTGGGGTGCACGGGCGGGGACCGCTGGCATCGGCGAATCGGACCACTCGTCGCGCGGGGCGAACGCGAGCACCACATCGGCGATGCGCACCTCGGAGCCCGGGGCGAGAGGGAGCGTCCCCGCGAGCCGCTCGCCATCGACCCAGCTGCCGTTGACCGAACCCAGGTCCGTCAGCGTCCATACCCCTCCGGCCAGAGCCAGCCGGGCGTGGTGAGCGCTCACGGCCGGCGAATCGAGCACCAGATCATTGGCGCCGTCCCGACCGATCGAGGCGTCAGCTCCGCGAACCGCGAACTGGGCGACCCCCCGCAACCCACTCCGGACCCAGAGGATCGCCAGCAAGCGCCCCAGTCGCGGCGAGCCGCTCTCCTGCTCGGGGACGAGGGTGGCCAAACCGGGCTCGCGCGGCTGCGGACCGTCCAGAGTCGACTCCTTCAGATGGTAGTACGGGTTCGGGGTCGCGAAACCTAGGCGCCGCCCTCCCTTGGGGGCAAGCGAAATCATGCCGGACGAGCCAAACGGGGTTCGCCCATCTGCAGCCGGACCAGCCGCTGGTAGAGCCCGCCGAGGGCCACCAGCGCGCGATGACTGCCCGATTCACGCAGTTCCCCATGGTGAAAAACGAGGATGCGATCGGCATCCACGATCGTCCCCAGTCGGTGGGCGACCACGATCGCCGTGCGCCCGAGACGAACCGTCACCAGCGCCGACTGGATCCTGGCCTCGGATTCCGGGTCGATCGCGCTGGTCGCCTCATCGAGCAGCAGGATGGACGGATCGCCCACCAGCGCGCGGGCAAAGGAAAGCAGCTGGCGCTCCCCAACCGACAGCGACCGACCACGCTCCGAGATGACGTGGTGGAGCCCTCCGGGGAGCCGACTGAGCAAAGGACCCACCCCGACCCGGTCGAGGGCCTCTGTGAGGGCCGTGTCGGCGAGCTCCCGGTCCAGCCGGACGTTCCGCGCCAAGTCGCCGCGGAAGAGGAAGAGGTCCTGCGGCACGAAGCCAATCCGGGAGCGAATGCTGCTGGCGGTGAGGCGGCTGCTGTCCACCCCATCGATCAGGATGCGCCCCCGGGTGGGCGCGTAGAACTTGAGCAGCAGCGAGAGGATGGTGCTCTTCCCCGCCCCGGTATGGCCGACCAGCGCCACCGTTTGCCCGGCCCCTACCCGGAAGGAGACCGCCTTCAGCGCCCACGGGCCGTCCTCCGAATAGCGGAACCAGACGTCCTCGAAGACGACCTCGCCCACCGGTGGCTCCGGCAGTGCCAACGGCTCGACCGGGTCGGCAACCTCGACGGCGGTGTCCAGCAGCCTGAAGACCCGCTCCCCGCTCGCCATCGCGCTCTGCAGCAGATTGAACTTTTCCGACAGGTCCTGCAGCGGCTGGAAGAAGCGACGCACCAGCTGGATGAAGGCGACCAGCACCCCGATCGAAATCGTCCCCCCGATCGAGCGGAGCCCGCCATACCAGAGCAGCAGCGCGACCGCCGCCGCGGAGAGGAACTCCACCACCGGGAAGAAGAGCGCGTACAGGGTGATCGACCGGAGCTGGGCGTCGAGCTGCACCCGGTTCACCTCGCCAAAGGCTCCCTCGACCGCGGCGTTGCGATCAAAGAGCTGGACGACCCGCACGCCGGAGAGGTGTTCCTGCAGGAAGCCGTTCAGTCGCGCGACCGCACCGCGAATGTCACGGAATGCCTCCCGCATCGAGCGACGGAACACCGAGACGATCAGCAGCATGATCGGCAGAACGGCGAAGGCCACCAGCGCCAACCGCCAGTTGATCAGCAGCATCATCGTGCTGATCGCCACCAGCGTCGCGACATCGCCGATGACATTGACCACGCCGGAGGAGAAGAGCTCGTTCAGCGTCTCGACATCGGAGGTGACCCGCGTGACGAGTCGGCCGACCGGCTGATGATCGAAGTAGGGCAGCGAGAGCCGTTGCAGATGCGCGAAGACTTCTCGGCGCAGGTCGGACATGACCTTCTGTCCCACCCACGAGGTGAGCACGGTCTGCACGTACTCGGCGACGAAGGAGATGGCGAGGGCGCCGAGGTAGAATCCCCCGAGCGTGATCAGCAGCGCACCATTCTTGGCCGGTACGGCGACATCGAGCGCCCGCTGGGTCAGCCCCGGCCCCACCAGGGCCAGTCCCGCCTCCAGCAGCAGGAGCACCACAGCCACGCTGACTGCTGGGCGGTAGGGCCGGATGTAGGCGAGCAGGCGTCGTCCGAGCTGGGCGTCGACGGCGCCGCTGGTCGGCTCGTCGGGCGCAATCCCGCTCACGGCGCGTCGACCTCGATCCCCTTGAGGCCGTTCCGCACCAAGGTCGAGAACACGACGAAGCCGCCCGCGATCGTGAACCACTGCAGGATGCAATTCCAGATCAGCGTGTAGACGGCGTTCAGTTCACGCGGGAGGTAGAGGGTCATCACCATGGTGGAGAGCAGTTCCTTGAAGCCGGCCCCGCCCGGTGTCGGAGCGAAGTAGAGGATCGAGGTCACCAGCGTCTGCACCAGCAGCACATCGACGAACGGCGCTTCAATGCCGATCGCCCGCAGCGCGACGTACCCCGCCAAGAGCTTGTTGGCGTGGCTCGGCCCCGACACGATCGTCGCCCAGAACAGCGCCAGCCAGCCACGCGGCGTGTTGTAGGTGACCATGCTCTCGTTCGCCTGGTCGATCCCGGTGCGGAGCCCCTCGAGCTTGCCGGCAATCCGGGTGCTGCGCTTCCCCAGCGCGGTGGCGATCGCGTGCACGCCACGGCTGATCGGTTTCGGCGCGATCAGCACCGCGAGCAACAGCACGCTCAGGCCCGTGAACATCCCAATGCTGCCCTTGAACAGGTCGAGGATCGACAGCCCCAGCACGTCACCGTGCGGGCCCAACGCCTTCCCCGCGCCCAGCACCACCGCCACCGTCCCGCCAATGGCGAAGAAGAGCACCGTAGCGATGAACGACATCAGCACCGCCATGATCGCCTTCGGCACCGGCACGCCGGCTCGCTTCATGGCATAGACCATCACCGGCGAAGAGCCCGTCTGCCCCGGCGTGACGTAGGCGCCCCACGCCCCCATTCCGCCGGCAATCACCATCGGCCAGAACGGGGGATTGGGATGGATCTCGCGCACCAGGATCCAGTTCCTCAACCCCCCGCCCAGCCAGTCCATCGACGCGAGTCCCAACCCCACCAGCACCCAGCGCCAGCGGATCAGCCCGAGCGATGGCAGGAACGCCGCCGCCTGGTTGCCGTAGATCAGCACGCCGAGGTAGGCAACGAGTGTCAGCGCTGCGAAAAGGAAGAAGCCGCGCCGAAGGCGGGCCGGTGTGAGTAGGGCCATTGCGCCAAACGTACCGGCGGGCGCGCGCAACGGTCAACCGTTCGCCACAACTGGTCCGGCCGCCGCGTTGAACACCCCTTCCGCGAGGGACTACGTTTCGGGGTGTCCAAACCGGTCATTCGCGTCGTCAACGCCCGCCAGCACAATCTCAAGGGCATCACCGTCGAGATTCCGCGCCGAGCGCTCACCGTCGTCACCGGCCCGTCCGGCAGCGGCAAGAGTTCGCTCGCGTTCGATACCCTCTACGCCGAGGGCCAGCGGCGCTACATCGAGTCGCTCTCCACTTACGCCAAGCAGTTCCTCGAGCGGATGCCCAAGCCGCTGCTCGACCGGATCGAGGGCATCGCCCCGGCGGTCGCGATCGACCAGCAGGCACCCACCATGTCGTCCCGTTCCACCGTTGGAACGGCCACCGAGATCTACGACTACCTCCGTCTGCTCTGGGCACGTGCCGGCGAACAGTGCTGCACCAACTGCGGTGCACCCGTGCGACGCGACACGCCGCAATCGGCGGCCGACGCCATTATCGCGGCCGGCCCCTCGCGCATCCAGATCGTCTTCCCCCTCCCCGTGACCTCCCGCCTGAGTCAGGCCGCCGTGGTCGACAACCTCCGCACCCTCGGCTTCGTGCGCGTGCAAGTGGATGGTGTGTCCCACCACCTGGAAGAACTCCCCGCCACCGTCGACCTGGTGGCCGCGAAGGAAGTGCTGGTGGTGGTCGATCGCCTCGATGCCGATCCGGCACGCAGTGGCCGTCTGGCGGAGTCCGTCGTGGTCGCCTTCGGCGAGGGAGACGGGGTCGCGCTCGCGCTGCGGGATCCGGGCCGACTGCGCTTCACCGAGCACCCCTCCTGTAGCCAGTGCGACACGCCGGCGACCGTGGTGACGCCGGCACTTTTCTCGTTCAACAATCCTCGCGGTGCATGCCCGACCTGCAACGGCTTCGGCGCCCTGCTGCTGTACGACGTCTCGCTGATCGTCCCCGATCCGGAGCGCTCGCTCAGTGACGGGGCGATCGACCCGTGGACCAAGCCGCGCTACGAGGCGCGTCGCAAGCTCCTCGTCGCCACCGCGCGCAAGCTCGGCGCCGATCCCTCCGCGCCATGGCACACGCTCTCACCCGAGGTGCAGGAGACCCTGCTCCACGGCCGCGTCGGCAAATACCTCGGCATCTTTCCATTCCTGGTCGGACTCGAGGAGAAGCGCTACAAGCAGTACATCCGCGTCTTCCTGCGGCAGTATCAGCTCGCCCGGGAGTGTCCCGCCTGCCACGGGACGCGTCTCCGCCCCGAGGCGCTGGCGGTGCGGCTCGGTGACCGGAACATCGCCGAAGTCGCGGCGTACACCATCGACGATCTGGCCGCGTGGCTGGCCGCCCTGCAGCTGGGCGAGACAGCGCGCAAGGTCGCCGACCTGGTGCTCTCCGAAGCGGACTCGCGCGTGGCGTACCTGCGCGATGTGGGCCTCGGCTATCTCTCGCTCGACCGGCAGACGCGCACGCTGAGTGGCGGTGAGGCGCAGCGCATCGCGCTCTCCAACGCACTCGGGTCGCGATTGGTCGACGCGCTCTATGTCCTCGACGAACCCACCATCGGACTCCACCCCCGCGATACCGATCGCCTGCTCGACCTGCTCCACCGGCTGCGCGACCTGGGCAACACCCTCGTCGTGGTAGAGCACGACCTCGCGGCAGTCCGTCAGGGCGATTGGATGATCGAACTCGGCCCCGGCGCTGGCGAGCATGGTGGACAGCTGGTGCATTCCGGACCCGTCGCCGACGCGCACGACACCCTCACCGCCGACTACCTCACCGGTCGCAAGCGGATCGGCATCCCGAGCATGCGGCGGCCTGCCGTGGCGCCGTTCCTCGTCCTCAAGGGTGCGCGTCTCCACAATCTCCAGGGCGTCGACGTCAAGATCCCCCTCGGCACCCTCACCGCCATCACCGGCGTGTCGGGGTCGGGGAAGAGCACCCTCGCCTACGACGTGCTCTACCGCCAGCTTGAGCGGCGCCTGCAAGGAGAACATTCGGCCAAGATGCACTTGGGTGAAGTGGTCGGCGAGGTCACCTCACTCGAAGGGACCGAGTGGCTCACCGACGTGGTACTGGTCGACCAGACACCGATCGGCCGGAGCCCGCGCTCCAACCCGGTCACCTACATCAAGGCGTATGACGAGATTCGCGAGCTGTTCGCACAGCAACCGCTGGCGCGCGAACGGAAGTACACCGCCTCGACCTTCTCGTTCAATCTGGCGGGTGGGCGCTGCGAGGCCTGCGACGGTGCCGGCTATACCCAAGTGGAGATGGTCTTCCTCGCCGATGTCTACATCCCGTGCGAGATGTGCGGTGGCAGCCGCTTCAAGCGCGAGGTGCTCGACGTGCGCATCCAGGGCGTCTCGATCGCCGATGTGCTCAACTGGAGCGTCGACGAGGCGATTCGCCGTTTCAAGCACCAGCCCCGACTCGGCGCCGCCCTCTGGCAGCTGCAGCAGGTTGGCTTGGGCTATCTGCGCTTGGGGCAGCCCGCCACCACGCTCTCAGGCGGGGAGGCGCAGCGCCTCAAGATCGCGCGCGAATTGCTCTCTGCCCAGAAGCGCGGTGGCCGGAAGCTCTATCTTCTCGACGAGCCGACCACCGGTCTCCACATCGATGACGTGCGCACCCTCATCGGCGTGCTCGACCGACTCGTCGATGCCGGACACACCGTCGTCGTCATCGAGCACCACATGGATGTCATCAAGCGCGCGGACTGGGTCATCGACCTCGGCCCCGAAGCCGGCCCCGCCGGAGGAAAGATTGTCGCGATGGGCACGCCGGAGCAGGTGGCGAAAACCAAGGGGAGCTGGACGGGGAAGTATCTGCGGGAAGCGCTTGAGGAGAACGGAGAACAGAGAACGGAGAACGGAGAACGGAGAACGGAGAACGGGTGAAGGGGATTCCAACCGAGTGCATGGTCAAATTCAGCTCCTCGGTTCTCCATTCTCTGTTCTCCGTTCTCCCTCCTGTAGCAGTTCCCAACATTCCTCTACATTGGCTCGTGTTGTCCGGAACGCCCCGATCGCGACGCGAATCACGTACTTCCCACCGAGTGTCGCATGGGTGAGTTTCACCCGACCGCTGCGATTCACGCGATCCATCAGCGCGGCGTTGTGTGCGGCAAGCGCCGTCTCATCCCCAGCGAGCGCGGGCGGCACGTGGCGGAGACAGACCAGCCCGAGTGGCACCGGGGCGAGTCGCTCGAAGTGTGGTGCCGCATCGACCCACTCGGCCAGCTCCTTCGCGAGCGCAATGTGCTCGCGGATCATCCGGCGCAGTCCGTCGGCGCCATAGTTCCGCAGCACGAACCAGAGTTTGAGCGCGCGGAATCGACGGCCGAGCGGGATGCCCCAGTCGCGGAAGTTGACCACCTCGCGGTCATGTTCGGTCTTGAGATACTCCGGTGAGGTGCTGAAGCTGCGCGTCAGCGCCGTGACGTCGCGCACGAAGTAGGCGGAGCAATCGAAGTTGGTCATCAGCCACTTGTGCGGGTTGGTGACGATCGAGTCCGCCAGCTCCACCCCGTTGAGCAATGGGCGCACCTCCGGCAGGATCGCCGCCGAGCCGCCGTAGGCCGCATCGATGTGATACCAGGCGCCGTGTTCCTTGGCCACCTCGCCAATTGCGCGGAGCGGATCGCAGGCGCTCGACGCGGTGGTCCCCATCGTCGCGACCACGATCGCCGGCACCAAGCCGGCGGCCACGTCCTCGGCCATCATGCTCGCGAGCTCCTTGGGGTGCATGGCAAAGTCGCGATCGACCGACACCACGCGACGATGCTCAAGCGGGAAGCCAGCCAGCCGGGCCGCCTTGGCGACCGAGGAGTGCGCCTCCGACGACCAGTATCCCACCAGCCGCGACGGATTGGCGCCAGCATGATCACGCGCGGTGAGGAACGCCACCAGCGTCGCGCTCGAGGCGGTGTCCTGAATCACCCCGGTGAAGTGCTCGGGCAGGTTGAGCAGCTGGCGGTACCACGCCATCACCACCTGCTCGAGTTCGGTGGCCGCCGGCGACGTTGCCCAGCTCATCCCCTGCACGCCAAGCCCGGCCGAGAGCAGCTCGCCGAGGACCGATGGCGGGGAGGCGTTCGAGGGGAAGTAGGCGAACCAGCCCGGATGTCCCCAATGGGTGATGCCGGGGAGAATCTGCTCGCGGAAATCGGCGAAAATCTGGTCAAACGATTCGGGAGCGTCGGGCGCCGAGGCCGGGAGTGACAGACGAATCGCGCCCGGAGCCACCTGCGAGGCGACTGGGCGCGATTCGATGGTCGTGTAGTAGTCGGCCAGCCAGTCGATCAGCTCATGGCCGTGCCGACGAAACGATTCGGTGTTCATGCCGGGAAAGATATCTCTCCGGCAGAAACAAAACGGGTGGACCGCGAAGGGCCCACCCGTGGATCGCCATCACTCGTGGCGGGGCGAGGCATGCCTCGCCCCTATTTTTCCTCTTTGAACGCCGCGTGCCGCTTCAGCATCGGGTCATACTTGCGGAGTTCCATCCGCTCCGGATGCTTCTTGGGATTCTTGGTGGTCACGTACATGTACGCGCTCTCGGTGCTCCGGAGCTTGACCTGGATGCGTCCCTTCTTGGCCATGGTCGATACTCTCCGGGCTTACCAGCTGGCCTTGCGCACACCAGGGATCTTCCCCTCGAGCGCAAGTTCGCGGAATGCGATACGTGACAGTCCGAACCGGCGCACGTAGGCGCGGGAACGGCCCGAGACCTGACAGCGGTTGCGAATGCGGACGGCCGACGAGTTGCGCGGCAGCGCCTGCATCTTCCGATTGGCCATCTCCTTCTCATCCGGCGTCGCGGTGAGGCTCATGATGACAGCCTTGAGCTTCTTCCGCTGCTCGGCATGCTTGGCCGTCAGCTTCTTGCGCTTCTCATTGCGCTGGATCGAACTGGTCTTCGCCATCTTTCCCGGTACTCCTGCGGGGCTTGCCCGCTCGACACGCTGAACACGGCCAGACCCGGTCTCGGGGCTGGGAAGCCCGTAAAGATGGGGGAAGCGTGGCCTTCTGGAAAGGGGGGACCCTGAAACAGCTTTCCTAGCGCTTCAGGACCCCGGTCGCGGGGGTGAACCGGGTCACGTACATGTCCGCGTCGCCAAGGCTCTGGGCCTGGAGGGTGGGGTCGGTCCGGTCCCAGGTCACCTGCCCGTAGAACCGGCCAACCGCCCACAGGGAGCCGGTCGCAGCCTGGTAGGAGAGCCCGCTGGTGATGCCCAGATTGGCGTCCCCGGCGATCACCGACCCGATCGGGGCCACCCAGCGGAACTCGGCGTCGGTGGTCAACGAGAGGACGAAGCCATCGCCGGCCCCCTGGGTCCCCTTCGCCACCACCACCTTGGTCCCGGCGGACGGGTCGAAATCGGCGCTCCCCTGGAACCACCCGGCCAGATAGAGGTTGTTGGCCCCATCGAGGACCAGATTGTCGACCCCTTCACTGCCGGCACCACCGATATCCTTGGCGACCCCCGCCCACGCCCCGGTGCCGTCATACCGCGCCAAGAAGATGTCGCTCTGACCCTGCGAGGTCACCACCACCGCGGCCGGGCTGCCATCGACGTCGGCCACACCGGTGAAGGTGCCGGCGACCCAGATCCGGCCGAGGTTGTCGATCGCAAGCGAGTTCAGCCCGACCAGGTCGACGCCCGCTCCGCCGCCCCGGAATCCCCACTGCAAGCCAAACTGGGAGGTGATCCGCGCCACGAAGAAGTCTGCATCACCCGCGCTGGTGAGCAGCAGCGGAGCGAGCGGCGAGCCGAAGGTCGCCACGCCGCGGAATTCGCCACCAATGATCAGGTCGCCTTCGGCGGTGCGCGCGATGGCGTTGCCGGCATCGTCCTCGAAGCCGCCGAACTGGGTCACATTCCTGAAGGTGCCATCCGCACTGTAGCGGGCAACGAAGGCGTCACGGCCACCCCGCGACACCAGCACCGCAGTGCTATCACTGGGATCGAAGTCGACGGTGCCGCTGAATGATCCCGTGATCACCACATCACCGCTCGGCTCGATCAGGATGGCGTGCGCTTCATCTTCGCCCGTTCCACCAATGCCGAGCGCCCAGTCACAGAGACCAGCGGAATTGAGGCGCATGAGCAGGATGTCATGCCCACCTGCGTTGGGCACCACCTTGCCGCTGCAGACCGCGCCGCGGCTCACTGCACCCGCGACGAAGACGGCCCCACCGGCGCCGAGCTTGATGTCGTAGGGGGTGTCGGTGTCGGTCCCGCCAAACGAGTAGACCCAGGCGAGTGCGCCGCTGGCGCTGTATTTCGCGACGGAGATGTCGGTCGAGCCGATCGCCGTGCGTCCGGCGGCACCGCTGGTCGGGTCGAAGTCGGCGGTGCCGGTGAAGTAGCCGGCCACGTAGGCATTGTCGCTGCCGTCGGTCGCCACGGCGCGCGCGAAGTCGGGGCCGGAGGAACCGACCTTGAACGGGATGCTCGGTGCGGTCGTCCCGGGGGTGACGATGATCGGTCCGGTGTCGGGCTCGAAGGGCGCACGACAACCACCGAGGAGCAGGACCATGACGGCCACTGCGGGAACGATCCGGGTCACCACCAAGGAGCGATTCATCGTAGCAGAGTATCGGCTGGGCGCGGGCGCGGGGCAAGGAGTGCCATGAGCACGCGCTGCGTCAGCGGGTCGCCCCTGCCGGCCAGCATCGCCCTGGCCTGTTCCTCGAGGCCGGCTTGGGCGGCAGGAGCACCGCGCGCCCATGCGTCGAGCAGGTCCTCGAGGCGTTCATCCACCTCCGCCGGATACGGCTTCCCTGCACCGAGTCGCTCGGGCCATTCGCGTGCATGCGCAATGAGCGCCTGGGCGCCCTTGGTGTCGCGCGTCCGCAACCGCTCCACCGCCCCAAGGAGATTGGCCTCACGATAGAGCGCGTGGGCCTCGCCGGCACCTTCGTAGGGCAGCAGCGCGAGGGTATCGAGCAGGCGCCGCGCCGACGACGCCTCGTTGTTCCGAAGCAGCGCACGAGCGTAGAGAATGCCGAGGGCGGAATTGTGCGGCGTCTGGCGGTAGTAGCTCGACGCGAGCGCGACAGCGCGGCCGAATTGACTGTCGGCCATCGCCCGTTCGGCGAGGGCACGACCGTAGCGCCATTCCTCTGGTTCCAGCTGTGCGGCGCGCTGCAGATCCGCGAGCGCACGCTCCGGCGCGACCTCCTTCTGCAATTCCGCTCGAGCCGCATAGAACGGCGCGAACGTCGGCGTCTCGCCGATGGAGGTGAGGAGACCCCGTGCCGAAGCGCTGTCTCCCTCGCTCCACCGCAGCAATCCCAGCAGGTACCGCGGGACCCAGCTGGCACTCTGCGTCGTGGCCCACGTCAGCACCTCGACCGACTCGGTCCGAGATGGAAAGACGAAGCGCGGCGGCAACTCGCCGGCCTGCCGCAACCGCGTGGCGACATCGGACGCGCCCATCCGCTGGTGCAGGAAGGCCCGCCAGTAAAGAATCTCCGAATTCGGGGGCGCCAGGCGCAACAGCGTGTCGGCGGCACCCGGCAATCCCGCATCGCGATACCAGATGGCCAGCTCGAGCAGCGTCTCGCCGGGCATCTCGCTTCGGACCACCGCCAGGGCGCGCTGGAAGGCGGCGTCACTACCGTCCCAGAAGGCGGACTCGAAATGAGCGAAGTGTGCCAGCGGATCGAGCGCCTGCATCGCTTCGATCGCATCGGTAGCGGCGATCCGGTCGTGCTTCAGGCGATAGGCCACGGCCCGCACCTGCCAGGCGTCGAGGTCGTAACGATTGTAGTCGAGCGCCTTGGCGGCGTAGTCCAGCGCGCGGCCGAGATCGCCGTCTTGGAGGTACAGCTTCGCCAGTGCCGTCGATGCCGCGCTCCGGTATTCCGGTGAAGCGGCCGCGAGATCGAAGCCGTCGCGGGCATCGATGCGACGCCCGGCTCGCAAGTTGGCGAGACCCCAGACGAAATTGGCGGCCGGATCGTAGCTGTCGATGCGCAGGGCGCGACGCGCGAGCGCCAGTGCCCCGGCTCCGTCTCCCAGACGGAGTTCCAGTTCGGCCAGATCCGTCAGCGTGGGGAGGAAGTTCGAGTCGGCAGCCAGCGCCCGCTGGAGATCGGTGCGTGCCCCGAGGTAGTCGCGCTCCCGCAGCTTCTCCTTGCCTGACAGGTAGTGGCCGTAGGCCGAGTTCCAATCGAAGCTGGTGGGTGCGGTGAGCGGCCGGCTCAGCGCCGTCGCTGCGGTGTCGCCGCTCCACTCGATCTTGTGTCCGCCAAGGGTCACCCGAAGTCGCGCGGGATCGGCGACGGTGGGAGCGGTGTCTCGCCACCGTTCCAGCGGGGCGAGGTGCACCGCCTTGGCGTAGACGCGGCGTGGGCCGTCGAACAGCTCCAGGGTGTCGTCGATCTGCTGCACCGGAGAGAGCGAAAGCACCGTCCCTCGCGGTGAGGCTTGCACGTTGAGCGCGCCCCACTGATTCGCGACCACGAAGCCATCGGTTCCCTTCACCGGGAACCAGTACTCGGTCCAGCGATCGGAACT
>JBBRBZ010000075.1:0-12841 GCA_038205305.1 Gemmatimonadales bacterium | reverse complement strand
GACTCCGTGGCCGTGTTCGGCGCCGGCGGACTTGGCATGTCGGCGATTCAACTTGCCCGCGCGTGCGGTGCGGCCGAGGTCTTCGCGGTGGACATTGACCCGGCGAAGCTCGCGATGGCGGTTGGCTATGGTGCCCATCCGATCGATCCCGCCCGAGGGGCACCAGAACAGCAACTCCGCGACCACACGAACGGGCGTGGCGTGGATGTCGCCCTGGAGTTTGCCGGGCTGCCGGTGACACAGGAGCAAGCGGTGGCGTCCCTGACTGTTCAGGGTCGTGCTGCCATGGCAGGCATCACAGGGGCTGTATTCGCCGTGTCGAGCTACCACGGACTCATCAACCGGGAAGCCGAGATCATTGGCGTTTCCGACCACCTGCGTCACGAGCTGGTCACCCTGATGGACTTTGCCCGGCGCGGACTGATTGATGTCGAGAGCGTCATCACGAACCGCATCGCACTGGACGCTGACCCGATCAACCGCTGCCTCGACGCCTTCGCCGGCGCACGCGGCCCAACGCGCTCCGTGATCGTCATGGGGTGAGGCGCACCGGCGCTCGCGTGCTGGCGTGGCTGGGGAGACAGGACCATGATCGCTTTCGATGCCGCCCACAAGGCGGTGCACTATCCAGCAGATCGTCGAGTCCGGCTCTGGATTCGACCCCGGATCCTGATCGGATTCTGCGCGATTGTCGTGGCTGTCATCGCGGCATCGTGGATTCAGGTGGCGGTGTTCGGACTGCCCGCCATCCCGTCGACCTCCGCCATCGGGAATGGGACGCCGCCGGGGTTCCCGGTCTGGGTCCGCTACTGCCATTTTTTCAATTTCCTCTTTGTCACGCTGCTGATCCGCAGTGGACTCTCCATTCTCGCCGATCATCCCCGGCTCTATTTCAACGACGACTGCACGCCGGGCAGCGAGTGGATCCGCTTTACCCCCCTGAAGGTGCCACGTGACCGGCTGTGGACGGCGAACGACGATGAGCGCTACCTCTCGCCGCTCATCGGCACGCCCGGCTACCGACACAGTATCGGCCTGGCGCGCGTCTGGCACTTCATCGTCGTCCACGGCTTCATTGTCACCGGGCTCCTCTATGGCGTGATGCTCTTCGTGACCGAACGGTGGCAGCGCCTGGTGCCTACGTCATGGCAGGTGGTCACGCAGGCATGGAGTGTCTGGGTCCACTACGCAACGTTCCGCCTGCCTCCGGAGCCCGACGGCTTCTTCGCCTACAACGGGTTGCAACAGCTCAGTTACTTCGCGGTGTTCTTCGTCTTTGGGCCGCTGGCGATTCTTACCGGCATCGCCATGTCGCCTGCGGTGGTGAATCGATTCCGCTGGTATGCGCGGCTCTTCGGCGGCCGGCAGGCCGCGCGATCCATCCACTTTCTCACCATGCTCAGCTTCGTGGGGTTCATTGTCGTGCACGTGACCATGGTCGCCTTGAGCGGATTCGTGCGCAACATGAATCACATCGTCCTCGGTACCGACGATCAGCGCTCTTTGGGCGTGATCCTGGGACTGGTCGGGGTCGCGGTGGTGGTGCTGTCGTGGGTGGCCGCGCACTACATCTCCTGGCATCACCCTCGCGCGCTACAGCACGCGGGGAAGGTGGTGACCTACCCGATGCAGCGGCTCACCCTCAACCGGCTCGTGCCACAAGAGCATTACACCACGCGCGACATCTCGCCATTTTTCTGGCCCAACGGCACGCTACCGGTGCGAGACGATTGGCAGCGGTTGCTGGAGGGCGATTTCCGGGACTTCAAGCTCAGGGTGGGCGGATTGGTTGACAACCCGGTGGAGCTCTCGCTCCAGGACATCGAGAAATTGGGCGCCGCCGGACACATCTCGCTGCACCACTGCATCCAGGGCTGGAGCGGCGTCGCCGAGTGGGACGGCATCCTCATGAAATCGCTCGTCGAGCTGGTGCGCCCAAGGCCGGAGGCCAAGGTCGTGGCCTTCTACTCGTTTGGCGAGACGGAGTACGGCGGCGCTTACTACGACACCCAGAGTCTGGAGAACGTGCTCAAGCCGCGCTGCCTGCTCGCGTCCCGAATGAACGGGCAGCCGCTCCCGGCAGTGTATGGCGCACCGTTGCGGCTGCGGGTGGAGAACCAACTGGGCTACAAGATGGTGAAGTGGATCGAGCGGATCGAATTCGTCGCGTCGGTGAAGCAGATCGGCAAGGGCGAAGGCGGCACCAAGGAGGACGACGACTACTTCGACCTCCTGCCGAATATCTGAGCCACCGTGGCTCGCTTGAATCCGGGCGGCAATGCCGCGGGGCGCGATGCAGGAAGCGACGGAGGGACCACGATGAAGAAGCCGCCCATGAAGGGGACCCAACGGTTGCGCGTCGGCGAGCCGGAGTACCACTCCCTCGAGACCGCTGCGCCGTTTCACCTGGAGGCGACGGTACGCTTGCTGCAGCGCCGGCCCACGAACCGTGTGGACCGCTGGGTCGACGCCGGCTATCGCCGTGCGTACGCCACCAAGGATGGTGTGCGTCTCGTCGAGACGCGAAACTTCGGTTCGATCGACGCGCCGGATGTCCGCTTCGCCATCCTGAACGGTTCCTCGTCGCCCGCGACGGACGCATCCGTGGCAGCATCCCTCCGGCGGACACTGGGACTGGACCTGGATTCGGCGGCGGTCCAGCGGTGGGCGGAGAGAAAGAAAGGCCTTCGCTCGACGGCGCTCGCCCTGCGCGGCTTTCGACCACCGCGCTTCCCGAGCCTCTTCGAGACCTTCGGGAGCGTGATTCCGTTTCAGCAACTCAGTCTCGACGCGGGTGTGTCGATCCACGGGCGTCTGGTCGACCGCTTCGGCGCCAGCATCGTGGTCGGAGACAATCGGTGGTTCGCGTTTCCGGAAGCGGAGGTCGTCGCCGAAGCGGACCTCGAGGCGCTCCGATCGGTGGGGCTGAGCCGGCAGAAGGCCGAGACCCTGCGGCGCCTCGCGGCGCGGATCGCCTCGGGCGACCTGAAGGCGGAAACCTTCGCAGCGCTCCCCACGCACGAAGCGCTTGCGGCCCTCACCGAGGAGCCAGGCATCGGCCCGTGGACCGCGGCGGTCATTCTGCTTCGCGGGTTCGGTCGCACGGAGGTGTTCCCGCCCAATGACACCGGCGTCGCCCGTGGCCTTGGTGCGCTCTTGGCGCTGCCGCCGGGACCACTCGCGGCGGACCTGATCGACCGCTTCGGCAAGTACCGTGGCTATCTCTACTTCTACTCGCTCGGTGCACAATTGCTGGGTCGCGGCCTCATCGAGCCGGCCCCGAGCGTTCGCAGCAGCGCACGCCCGCCGCAGCGGCTGCCCTGAGCCATGAACCATCCACAAGGAGCGCGGGCACCAGGCGAGCGGGACAATCGGGTCCCGGCATGGTAGACTCGGTCGGACTCAATGAACCACTCAACCGGAACGGAGATGAGAACCATGTCAGTTGCAGACCCGCTCTATCCCCAAGCCACCCGAGAGATTGCCGATCAGCGCACCAAGCTCGCGCCCGCGCCGGCTGCGGCCTTTCAGGCCTTCAGCAAAGCGGTCTTCGCCGAGGGCGCATTGCCGGCCAAGACCAAGCAGATCATTGCCGTCGCGGTGGCGCATGTCACCCAATGCCCCTACTGCATCCGCAGCCACACCGCGACCGCCATGCGGCAGGGTGCGACGCCCGAGGAGATCATGGAGGCGATCTGGGTTGCTGCCGAGATGCGTGCCGGTGGTGCCTACGCCCACTCGGCGCTGGCACTGGACGTGATTGGGCACACCGCAGCGCATGGCGAGCCGGGCTGAGGGACGGCTGCGCTTGGCGTGATCGTCAGGCAGCCCCGGTGGCGTGCGCGGTGATCAGGCTCACCGTCAACAGCATTTCGCTGGCGACGGTGGCCTCCACCGTATGCGGGACATTCGGTGCGAGACCCACGAGTTGCCCGCGGTCCAGCTCATACTGTTCGCCATCGGCACTGACCCGGAGGTGGCCCGCAATCGCCAGAATGGTGACGACACCATCCGCCTGATGTTCCCGGAGGATGCCCCCAGGCTCGAAGGCATACGAGACCAAGGTGACCAGTCCGTGCCGGAAGACGACGATCTGGCGGTGCCCGTTGATCGCGGCGTGCGGCTCGGCCCGGAGGGCAGCCGCGGCAGCTGGAAGATCGACGAGCTTGACCGGCGCGCTGAGCCGTTCGTCGGGGGGAGTGCGGAGGCGGTCAGCAGGGGACATGGATTCTCTCCGGATGGAAGCACGCAGCGTGGGGTCTTTGAATCTATCGCCGTCACGCCTTGTCTTGAAGCAGCGGCACTCGGCGCTCGGGGCAACTCCACCCGCCGTCGTGTTCTCTAGAAAACGATCCTCGTCCCCGCCCCGGTCCGCTTCCACACCCGGTAGGCCGGTGGCGAGGAGTTGGCGGCCTCGTCGTAGTTGGGGGACTCGGTCATCGTGCCACCGAGCTTGTAGGTGACGTTGGTCCCTTTTCGGTACAGTTCGCAATTGGAAACGACTCGGCGATGGAGCGGACGTTCGCATCGACGGACCGCGTTGTCGACGTATCACTCCGATGCGTCCCATTCGCCCGATAGGCCGCAATCCCCGCAACCCCCTCCCGCTCCACGATCGCACACAACGAGTCCTCCTGCGTCCGATGATACCGGTACGTCGGATAGTTCACGTGCGCTATCACCTCGCCATTCGCTTCGGCTCGCGAATAGAAGTCGTTGTCATCGCCATAGGCCACATCACGAAACCCACCAAGCCGCTCGACAAGATCGCGCCGCACAAAGAACGTACCGCCGACAACGCAATCGGCGATCGCAACAAGCTTGGTCGGGTCACACGTATCCGCCACGAACTGCTGCCCGATCACCTCTACGCCACCATGCAGCAGCGCGACACTCGCCTGCTCCGCCACATACTGCGCCCTCAGCGCGAGATGCTCCGGCGTATACTCGTCATCCGAATCGAGAAACGTGAGATACTCCCCGCGGCTCATCTGTATCCCCAGATTTCTCGCCATCGCGAGCCCGCGATTGCTTGCGAAGTGGTACCGAATGCGGGTGTCGCTCCTCACCACATCACGAATCGCCGCAAACGTCTCATCCTTCGACCCATCATCGATTACCAGCAATTCCCAATCGCCGAATGCCTGCGCGATCACACTCCGTATCGCGCGCGTCACAATATGCCCGCGATTGAAGGTCGGCATGATAATACTGCACCGTGGTGCCGTCTCGCCTGTACCGATGTTGAGAATCATGGTTCCAGATTCTTCCTGGGCTAAAGATGCGGTGGGTTGCAGGGTCGACGGCGAGCGAGCGTCCGCCGAAGCCGGTTGGGCGTCTCCGAGGATTCGATGGTGGACCGGAAGCGCAACAACCGCCTACTCCACTTCCACCAGGATTTCGTTGCGCCTCATGAAGGGTGGCGTCCACGGCGGATTGTAGCTCGCGCCACGAGGACCGCCCACCACCGCCACACCGTCCCGCTTCAAGTACCCGAGGAGCCTTGTCTTCATCTCGGCCACTTTGTCGGCAGTGTTGTAGCCCGAGTAGCGCAACACTGCGCTCCGGTGCGCCGACACTTCTACAATCTCAATTCTCTTGTCATTCGGCGTCGGCAATGTCGCCATCGTGTATTCCTGCGGCATGACGAACGCGACCACCCGAACATTGTTCGCGATCGTCGTTTCAGAGACTGGTGCGGTCATGGCGATAGCCTCGGATATCTGCTCAGTCACCGGCGCGGTCATCGCGATAGAACGCTTGCTCGTGTTCCCGCCAAAAATGTATCCGGCCAAGAGCCGAAAGCCCGAGGACATCGCCTCGCGGTATTCTCCGGTAGCTTGTACCCGCGCCTCAATGTATGGGGCGTACTCCCGGATCTCATAGCCGTGTTTCTTTTCAAACACGGCAAAGGTCGGCTCTTTCACGCGGGAAGAGAAATAGCCATAGGCAACCCACACGAAGACGAGTATGGCGATTGTGACAAAGAGTGCCTTCATATTGTCATGTTTCTCCCGGTGCTAATGACGTTGGTCCCGCAGCCGTTCGTCTTCCCGCCCGTCCTTGATCGCCGCGAGTACGAGCCCCGCGATCCCCGTACCGGCCACGATGGTGACCACCAGGCCCACAACGAACAACGCCGGAGTGTTCATGTCACTTCCCGCCCATCTGGAGCGCCACAGCGCCAAACGAAAGAATCGAAGGCACCCAGAGACCGACGAAGAGGCCTTGGTCGTGACTGCCGGTGAACCAGAGCGTGACCGAGAGCAGGAACGAGGCGAACGCAGCCGCGAGGATGGCAATCGCCGCACGGATGCGAAGTTTGTTGCGCTGCATTGTCCGGACCTCCATGATGGTGTGATGCGGTAGCTGAGTCGTGTGCGGCGACGACGGGGTGACTGGCACCCCGGCGCCGTCCGCTCACGTCGCAACGCTTCTTAGTGCCGGATGCGAATGCCCGCTGTGATCGGCCACACCCAGGCAGTGAGCATGTCGCCCACCTTGCCGATGTAGTGGAGCGTCTTGATGTCGACCAGGCCGGTCGCCGTGTCCTTGTGCATGCCATAGTCGAACTCGCCCATCAGGGCCCACTTCGGATTCAACTGCAAGCCGAGGGTCCCACCAAAGACTGAGCCAGTCTTGGCGGTCTTGGCGATATCGAATGTCGGAACCGCTGCCCCAGCGAGCCCTTCGACGAAGAACTTCGGGGGGCTCGAGTCCTGGGCGGCCATCGGGGCCGCCACGGCAGTCAGGCCAAGCAGGATGGCCAGTGTGGCCAGGCCCGACCGACGGGTGAACAGATACGCCATGGGTGAACCCGCTATTGAGGTGTTGCAAGGAGCCCGACGAGACCGTCGCCGACATAGCCCAGTAATGCTATGTCTAACTATTGTCCATCATTATACCTCACTGAAGGCGGACAAGCAAACATCTGTCCATGTAATGTCTGGACAAATGGTTACCGCGGCCATCCCGAGGCATTCCACCGGTTGGGCGACCTGGTCGCGGCCACCAAGGCAGAGGGAGCGCGGGGCGTCCTCTGGACCGTCTGCCCAGCCCGCTCCAACCTCAACCCCTCCCCGATTTCATCCGACCCAATTCAAATCCCTGCCCGTGACTGCAGCTGGATTTCCGCGCTGGGCACGGCGCGGGAACCAATGCCTCACACGAACACTTCTTCGGCACCGCTCAAGCACATCTCGCATCCAGGCCGCTGTGCTCCGCGTCTCCCCGAGCGACGTCTCCTGCGCGGTGCCGCTCCGTTCACACGGAGGTGGCTCTCGGGAACGTGCCGATGATCGGCCACTCTCGGCTTTCTCCCAGTCAAGGAGTTGTTGCCATGTTCCCTCGCTCTTTCGCGCTCCTCGCCGGCGCCGCCGCCGTCGCGACCACCATCGGCCACCCGGCGATCCTGCACCACCCGGCCTCGACGACCTTTGTCGCACGGATGAATGGCGCCCAGGAAACCCCCGCCAACAACACCAAGGGCAGCGGCAGTACCTCCATCACCATCGATGGCACCAAGATGACGTTCAAACTGGAGGTCAAGGATCTGAGCGGCGCACCGACGGCGGCGCACATTCACGTGGGCGCGGCCGGCGTGGCGGGCGGGCCGGTCTACACCTTCGCACTCAACGGCTCCAAGGATGGCACCATTGCCGAAGGGAGCGTTGACCTGATGAAGGACGTGAGCGCCGGCGTGTCGGGCGACTCACTCAAGGTGCTCCTGAGCAACGGCCATGCGTACGTGAACGTGCACTCGAAGAACTTCCCCGGTGGCGAAATCCGCGGACAGCTCAGCAAGAAGATGTAGTTGTTGATCCAGCAGCCAGGTCGGGGTACCCTCTCCCGGGTGCCCCCTTGGCCGCACTCCGCGTGACGACCCGCGAGAACACAATCCTCGTCCCCGCCCCGGTCGCTTCCCCACCGCCCGCCTGCGGCTTCCCGTCCTTGTCGAACGACGCGTAGTGAAGCTTGGACGTATAGGAGTTGCCATCGGCGGCGAGGGTGATGCTCTCCGTGAGCTCGCCATGACCTGCGGGCAGCCACGCGCCCACCAGACTGGTGGCATCAGGCGACGTCGTGCTGGGCGAAGATGCCGGCTTCCCGCCACCACAGGCAAAGAGGAGCGCCGCGGCTGCGATCAGGAACGATTGCGTCCGGAACTTCATGTCGTGCTCCTCTGTGGTGTTCAATCAGATGGTGGCGGACTGCTGGCCTTGGGGCCGGAAACACGGCAGCCATATCGAGATCACGATGCCCGGTCCGCGCTGCTCCAATATGGCGCCAAGTCGAACGATCGCGCACGGCTCCCGTCGCACAGCTCTCCCGCTCACGGCATTCCGCGGTACATTCCGTCTTCCCCATCCTGCCACCGGCTCGGAGCTCCACCATGCGCCTGTTCTCGTCGCTCCTGCTCGGGGCGGGTCTCATCACAGCCACCACCGGCACCGGCAGGGACACTTACCCGCGTCAGCCAGGGGTGGACGTCGACCACTACCGCTTCGCGCTCACCCTCAGCGACTCCACCGACGCGATCCGCGGCGAGGCGACCGTGACGGTTCGCTTCACCCGCGACGGACTCACCGAGTTCTTCCTCGACCTCGCCACTGCCAGTGGCGGCAAGGGAATGACGGTGACCGCCGTGTCGAGCGACAGCGCGCCACTCCGCTTCCGTCACATCGACAACCGGCTGCATATCACGCTGGCATCCCCAACCAGGGCCGGTGAACTGCGTCGCTTCACCATCGCCTACCACGGCCTCCCGGCCGGCGGGCTTTCGGCGGGCCTCAACCGCTATAAGGAACGCTGTTTCTTCTCCTGGAACTGGCCCGACAAGGCCCGGGAGTGGCTGCCGATGATCGATCACCCCTCCGACAAGGCCACCAGCGAGTTCATCATCACCGCGCCCGACAAGTATTCGGTGGTCGCCAACGGCTTGCTGCAAGAAGAGGTCGCGTCCGGTGACGGTTGGAAGACCACCCACTGGAAGCAGTCAGTGCCAATCGCCTCCTGGCTCAATGCCATCGGGGTGGAGCAGTTCGGCGTGCATCATGCCGGGATGATCCGAGGCGTGGAACTGCAGACCTGGGTGCCACACCAGGACCTGGCCCGGGGCATCGCAGCGTTCGAGGAACCGTCACGCAAGGCGATCGAGTTCTACAGTGATCACATCGGTCCCTACAGTTACGAGAAACTCGCCAATGTCTCGGCGGCGTTCGGCGGCGGCGGGACCGAGCACGCCAGCGCCATCTTCTACGGCGAGACGGTGATGGACCGCAACGCCACCAGCATCGTGGCGCATGAGATCGCCCACCAGTGGTTTGGCGATGCCGTCACCGAGAGCGACTGGGACGACGCCTGGCTCAGCGAGGGTTTCGCCACCTACTTCACTCTGCTCTTTACCGAGCACTATGACGGACGAGATGCCTTCGTCAGCGGATTGCAGCGCGCTCGGGTGACGGCCCTCGCCGCCGAGAAGCGACTCAACGAGCCCGTAGTGCACAACAACATCACGGATCTGAAGAACGTCATCCCCAACCTGGTCTACCAGAAGGGCGCTTGGGTGCTCCACATGCTGCGTGGTCAGGTGGGCACCGAGACCTTTTGGGCAGGAATTCGCGCCTATTACCAGCAGCACCGCAACGGCAATGCCTCTTCCGATGACCTCCGTCGCGCCATGGAAGAAGCCTCAGGGCAAGACCTGCGCTGGTTCTTCGATCAGTGGCTGCACCGCAACCTCGCTCCGGCACTCACCGGCAGCTGGAGCTACGATGCCGCAACGAAGCAGGTGGTGATCGACCTGGCGCAGTCGCAGGCCGGACAGCCGTACCGCTTCCCGCTGGAGGTGGGGGTGGTGCCCGACAGCGCCGGTGCGCCGATGAAGGTCACGAAGATCGAGATGACCCAAGCGAAGCAACGTGTCGTAATCCCAGCCGCGAGCGCGCCGAAAGACGTGGTGCTCGATCCCAATACGTGGCTGCTCATGGATCCGCCGCAGGTCGTGCGACGGTAGTTCAGCCCACCTCAACCTTGAGCGCACCAAGCAGCGCGTCGACGTCGCGATCACTGTTGAACAGGTGCGTCGAGATCCGGTGACCGTTGAACCAGTTGGCGGGCACCACCTTCACGACCACCTTGTGCTTGGTGCGCAGGCGGTTGTGGAGCGCTGTGGCATCGACAGAAGCCGGCAGTCGATAGCTCACCAGCGGTGACGCCAGCGGTCCCGGCGGGGGACTCACCACCTGTAGCGCAGGCAATTCCTTGAGGCCTTGATACACTCGCTTCGCCAAGTCGAGATTGTGCGCCTCGATCTTCGCCGTGCCTTGGGCCAGGTGATAATCGATCGCGGCGCCAAGCCCGAGCACCCCAGGGATGTTGCTGACGCCCGACGAAGCCGAGTAGGCGGCACGGCCGCTCTGGAACTGGATCGGGTCGATGGTGTGGCCGAGTTCTTGACTCAGGTAGAGCAGTCCAGTGCCTTTGGGGGCGAGCAACCACTTGTGGCCGCTGGTGGCGTATGCGTGACAACCGAGGGCCTTGAAGTTCACCGCGATGCCTCCCACCGCCTGCGCACCATCCACCACCACGAGGCAGCCACGCGAACGCGCCAGCGCCGAGAGCTCGGCCACCGGCATCCGGAACCCTGTCGAGGTGAGCAGGTGCGAGAAGGAGAGCACCCGGGTGCGTGGCGTGATCTGCTTGTCGAATCGGTCGATGATCGCCTGCGCGCTCTGCTCCCCCGGCGCGATCACCACCTCGTCGATCACTGCCCCAAAGCGGCGGGCGACATAGTCCCAGCCAACTCGGCCGCCGGGATGCTCCTGGTCCGTGGTGAGAATCCGATCACCCGTCGCGAAGGTCAGTCCCTGGGCAATGGAGTTGATCCCGTCGGTGGTGCACTTGGTGAGCATCAACTCGTTGAGTGTGCAGCCAAGAAGCGCCGCGGCCTGCTCGCGCACGGCGTCCATCGCCTTCTCCTGCGTGCCGTAGCCGTACTGCACCGGGTCGAGCTCGAGCTCTCGCCACGCAGCAACGGTGCGATCCATGACCTGGCGCGGGGTGGGACCGAGTGACCCGGTCTGCAGGTAGACGAGTCCGGGCGCGAACATGAAGTCGTTTGCCGCGGCCGCGATGTCCCTCGCTGCGCCCACTCGTGACGGCACGACCAACCCCGCCGCCGACATCGCGCCGAGTGAGGCCAGGAAGTCGCGGCGATCGAGGGACAGGTCGGGCTGATGAGCTGAAGTGGATCTCATGGACAACTCCGCGAAGGCGGGAATGCGGCATGGCCAAGTCATCGGCAGCAGCCTGATCGAAGCGGAAGTGGTGTTGCCGATCGTGCAAGCGTTGGAATGGAGAAGAATACCTGAGGGGGAGCGCTCGCCGAAGACTCGGCCCGGGGGGATTGTGCCAAACCAACCTCCCCTGCCAAGCTGCCGGTACACTTCACACATCTCGGCCCTTGCGACTCGGAGACTCGACATGTCCCTGCTCCTGCTGGCCCTGCTGCAGATCAGTCCGCCCCAGCCGGCCCAGCCCGATCTCAGGATCTGGTTTCGTCAACCGGCGACCGTCTGGAACCAGTCACTCCCGGTGGGAAATGGCCGACTTGGTGCCATGATCTTCGGCGGCCGGGTCCATGAGACGATCCAGCTCAACGAGGAGACCCTCTGGTCGGGAGGACCCTACGACCCGGTGGTGCCCGGTGCCTACAAGGCACTGCCCGAGATCCGCCGGCTGCTCTTCGCGGGTGACATCCCGGCGGCCCATGACCTCTTCGGTCGTACCATGATGGGGCATCCCTATGAGCAGATGAAATACCAGCCGCTCGGCAACCTGCGGCTCAACTTCCCGGGTCACGATCAAGCGACGGGCTACCAGCGTGAGTTGGATCTCGACGCCGGAGTCGCGCGGGTCAGCTACACCGTCAACGGCACCCACTTCGTCCGCGAAATTTTCTCGAGTGCACCCGATCAGGTCATCGTGGTGCGGCTCACTGCCGATCGGCCCCATGCCATTTCGTTCACCGCCCAGCTCGAAGGAGTCCGCAACACCGACCACTCCAACTACGGCACCGATTACTTCCAGATGGATGGCATCGCGCCCAATCGGCTCCGGCTCACGGGCAAGAGCACCGACTATCTCGGCATCGAGGGAAAGATTCGCTATCAAGCCGATCTCGTGGCGCACGTCGAGGGCGGCACCATTACCACCGACCGACGCAATCTCACCGTGACCAGTGCCGATGCCGTGACGCTCGTCTTCGCGGCCGCCACCAACTTCGTCAACTATCACGACGTGAGTGGCGACCCCGCGGCGCGAGTGGCACAGGTGCTGAAGCGTGCAGAGACGAAGCCCTATCCTGAGCTGATGCAGGCCCACGTGCGAGAACACCAAGGATGGTTCCGGCGGGTATCACTCCAGTTGGGTGCCGCACTTCCCGAAGCAGACACTCTCCCCACCGATCTCCGCATTGCGCGCTTCGCCACGCATCCTGATCCCGGCTTGGCGGCGTTGGAGTACCAGTTCGGGCGCTATCTCCTGATTGCCAGTTCCCGCCCTGGTACCGAGCCAGCGAATCTGCAGGGCATCTGGAACGATATGTCGAATCCGTGGTGGGACTCGAAGTACACCGTCAATATTAATCTGCCGATGAACTACTGGCCGGCCGAAACCGGGAACCTCGCGGAACTGGTCGGTCCGCTCGAGAAGCTGGTCACGGAAGTCGCGGAGACAGGCAAAGAGACGGCCCGCGAACATTGGGGTGCGCGCGGTTGGGTGGTGCACCAGAACACCGATCTCTGGCGTGCCACCGCACCAATGGATGGTCCGTCGTGGG
>JBBRBZ010000074.1:0-13078 GCA_038205305.1 Gemmatimonadales bacterium | reverse complement strand
GGCGAGCCGAAGGAACTCTTCTTCGCACCGATTCTCGCCGTGCAGAACCTGATGCGGAAGAACGGTACCACCATCAACGACTACGATCTCATCGAGGCCAACGAGGCCTTCGCCGTGCAGGCAATCGCCAATGGCCGCGGTCTGGGTTGGGACGACGAACGGGTGAACGTCAATGGCGGCGCCATCGCGCTCGGCCATCCGATCGGTGCCTCCGGTGCGCGAATTCTCACAACGCTCCTGTATGCCATGCAGGATCGCGGCGCCAAGACCGGACTGGCGACGCTGTGCTTGGGTGGCGGGAATGCGGTGGCGTTGAGCGTCGGCCGGTAGCCGTGAATGGTGGATGGTGAATGGTGGTACGGCTGAACCGTTCACCATCCACTGTTCACCATTCACCGCTCCACACTCGAAATCGGAAGGCATCATGAATATCGCCGTCATCGGTTCCGGCACCATGGGCAACGGCATCGCCCACGTTTTCGCGCAACATGGTCACTCGGTCGCCCTGATCGACGTCTCCCAGGCGGCGCTCGACAAGGCGTTGAAGACCATTGGCGGCAACCTCGATCGCCAGGTGAAAAAGGGCATTATCGCGGCCGAGGCACCGGCAGAGATCCTCGGGCGAATCCACCTCAGCACCGAGCTGGCGTCCGCAGCGGACTGCTCTCTGGTGATCGAGGCGGCGAGCGAGAACCCCGCCATCAAGTTCGAGCTCTTCGCCAAGCTCGATGGGATCTGCCGCGGCGACGCCATCTTGGCCACCAACACCTCCTCGATCTCCATCACCCAGATTGCCGCGAAGACCAAGCGCCCCGCGCAGGTCATCGGCATGCACTTCATGAATCCGGTGCCGGTGATGCAGTTGGTCGAGGTGATCCGCGGCCACAGCACGTCCGACGCCACCACCCAAACGGTCATGGAGCTCTCGGCCGCGCTGGGGAAGACACCAGTCGAGGTGAACGACTACCCCGGCTTTGTCAGCAATCGCGTGTTGATGCCGATGATCAACGAGGCGATCTTTTGCGTCTTCGAGGGCGTCGCCACGCCGGAGTCGATCGATACGGTGATGAAACTCGGGATGGCCCATCCGATGGGGCCGCTCGCGTTGGCCGACTTCATCGGCCTCGATGTCTGTCTGGCGATTCTGAATGTGCTGCACGAAGGCATCGGGGACGACAAGTACCGTCCCTGCCCGCTGCTCAAGAAGATGGTGGCGGCCGGGTACCTCGGCAGGAAGAGCGGCAAGGGGTTTTACGAATACGGCAAGTAGTAAGGGCGACGCATGCGTCGCCCGAACGAGTGAATCGACCAATCTCTAACCAGTCGGGAGCAATGGACACCTTCAACGAAATGCGCCTCTGGGGCCACGAGCAGGTGGTCTTCTCCCACGAACCGTCCTGCGGCTACTTCGGCATCATCGCCATCCATGACACCACGCTGGGTCCGGCCCTCGGTGGCACTCGCGTGTGGCCCTACGCCACCACCGAGGCGGCCATCACGGATGCCCTCCGGCTCTCGCGTGGCATGACCTACAAGTCGGCCGTGGCAGGCCTGAACCTGGGCGGTGGCAAGGCCGTGATCATCGCCGATCCCAAGCGCTCCGACCGCGAGTCGCTCTTCCGCGCGCACGGGCGGTTCGTGGAATCGCTCGGCGGACGCTACATCACCGCCGAGGATGTCGGCACCTCGCCGACCGACATGGAGTTCGTGAAGCGTGAGACGAAACATGTGGCGGGCCTGCTCAACCTCTCGGGCGATCCCTCGCCGGTGACTGGCTATGGCGTCTATGTCGGCATGAAGGCTGCCGCCAAAAAGAAGTGGGGCAAGGACTCCCTCACCGGCAAGACGGTGGCAGTGCAGGGTGCCGGCAAGGTGGCCTACTACCTGATGAAGCACCTGAAGGAGGAGGGGGCCAAGATCCTCACCTGTGACATTGATCAGGGGAAGGTGAAGACTGCCGTCGAAGAACTCGGCGCCACCGCGGTCTCCATCGACGCCATCTATGATGCCCAAGCCGACATCTTTGCACCCTGCGCGCTCGGTGCCATCCTCAACGACGACACCATCAACCGGCTCAAGGTCGCGATCGTCGCGGGCGGTGCCAACAACCAGCTCGCCGAGGAACGCCACGGGGTCGAGATCGAGAAGAAGGGGATTCTCTACTGTCCCGACTACGTCATCAATGGTGGCGGTGTGATCAATGTGTACGGCGAGCTCCAAGGCTGGACCATGGACCGCGCCAAGCGGAAGGCGCAGGAGATCTACGAGACCATTCTGCGGGTCTTCATGATTGCCGAACGCGACTCGATCCCATCCTATCAGGCGGCCGATCGACTGGCCGAGGAGCGGATCAAGAGCGTGGTGGCCCTGAAGCGGATGTGGCTGGAAGGCGACCGCTGAACGAGGAGGGAGAAGGGTGGAGCGAGGAGCAAGAGGACCTGTGTCGGGACTCCTCGCTCCTCCCTCCTCGATTATCCTTCTGGCATGGCAGAACGCATTCCGATTGGCTCCGACCACGCCGGCTTCGCAATGAAGGCCCTCCTCTCCGACGAGCTGAAGGCTCTTGGCTATGATGTCGAGGATGTCGGCACCTACAGCGATGCCTCGACCGACTACGCCGACTACGCGCACAAGGTCGCGAGTGAAGTGGAGCAGGGGCAGGTGAAGCGCGGCATTCTGCTCTGCGGTACCGGGCTCGGGATGTCCTACGCGGCCAACCGGCACCACGGTGTGCGCGCCGCGGTGGCTTGGAATCCCGGAATCGCCCGGCTCTCCCGCGAGCACAACGACGCCAACGTGCTGGTCCTTCCGGCACGCGAGCTCGACGAAGGTACCGCTCGGGAAATTCTCCGCACCTGGCTCGCGACACCGTTCGAAGGTGGACGGCATGCGCGTCGGATTGCCAAGATCGAGGACAAGTAATGCGCCTGGTCCATGACGCCCCTCTCAATCAGTCCGACCCCACCATTGCCAAACTCATCTTCGCCGAGCTGACGCGCCAGCGCGACGGGTTGGAGATGATTGCCAGCGAAAACTTCGCGTCGACCGCCGTGCTCGAGGCGATGGGTTCCTGCCTGACCAACAAATACGCCGAGGGCTATCCGGGGAAGCGCTACTACGGTGGCTGCGAGGTGGTCGACCAGGTCGAGGCCTTGGCAATCGAGCGGGCCAAGCAGGTCTTCCGGATTGCCCACGCCAACGTGCAACCGCACTCCGGCGTGCAGGCCAACTTTGCGGCCTACATGGCGCTCATCAAGCCGGGCGATCGGATCATGGGACTCGCCCTCCCGCACGGTGGCCATCTCTCCCACGGCACCGCCGTGAGTCACACCGGGCAGATCTGGCAGGCAACCTCCTACGGCGTGCGGAGCGACACGGGGGTGATCGACTACGACGCCCTGCGCGACCAGGCCAAGCGTGATCGACCGCGGCTGCTGATTGCCGGGGGCTCCGCCTACGCCCGGATTCTCGACTTCGCGACCTTTCGCTCGATCGCCGACGAGATCGACGCCCTCTTCCTGGTGGACATGGCGCACATCGCCGGTCTCGTCGCAGGCGGCGTGCATCCCTCGCCAGTACCGCACGCGCATGTGGTGACCTCCACCACGCACAAGACGCTGCGCGGCCCGCGCGGCGGACTCATCCTCTGCCACGAAGAACACGCCAAGGCGATCGACAAGTCGGTCTTCCCTGGCGGGCAGGGTGGCCCGCTCGAGCATGTGATCGCCGGAAAGGCCGTCGCGTTCGGCGAGGCGCTCACCGATGACTTCACCCGCTACGTGCAGCAGGTGGTGACCAACGCACAGGTGCTGGCCGAGGCGCTGATTGGATTCGGCTTCGCGATCGTGTCCGGCGGAACCGACACCCACTTGATGCTGGTCGACCTGCGCCCCAAGGGACTCACTGGCAAGGACGCCGAGCGCTTGCTGGGCGCCGCCGGCATCACGGTCAACAAGAACACCGTCCCTGACGATCCTGCTTCACCGTTCGTGACCAGCGGCATCCGGATCGGGACGTCCGCCCTCACGACGCGTGGCATGGGTACCCCGGAGATGAAGCGGATCGCCGTGATGATCGATAGTGCCCTCGGCACGCCGGATGAGGCGAATCTGGCCCGTCTCCAGCGGGAGTCCGAAGAACTGGCGCGCCAATTTCCGCTCTACCCCTCGAGGTGAGTCGGTGACCCCCGATCTCGTCTTCGCCGATGACGTCCTCATCCGCATACGGAATCGCGGCGGGAAGCAGTACGATGAGAAGGGATACCTCTTCGTCCTCGCAGCCATCGAATACCTGCAGTGCAAGCTTGATCGCCGACGGCATGTCACGGCGGCCGAACTGTGCTGGGGCTGTCGCGACCTGGCCCTCGAGCGGTTCGGGTTACTCTCGCGCACGGTGCTCGACTGCTGGGGGCTCAGCACCACCGCCGACTTCGGGCGGATCGTCTACACCCTGGTGGACGTGCAGCTCCTGTCGACCCAGTCGGGGGATCGCGAGGAGGACTTCGCCGGGGTCTTTGACTTCAAGGCTGCCCTCGACGACTCCTACGCCCTCGGATGGGCCCCCGACGCCTGATGCGGTGGCCGCTCCGCTAGCTTTCCTCCATGCGGCCCGTTCCTGTCCTCACACCTGAGCAATCCCGTGCCTGGGACGACGCCTCCGTGGCGTCGGGACGGCCCACGCGCGTGCTCATGGAGCAGGCTGGCCGGGCAGTGGCACAGCTGGTGCTCGAACGCTTCGGTGCGGCTGCGCGGGCGGGCGTGCTGGTCGCGGCGGGCCCGGGCAACAATGGCGGTGATGGCTGGGTGGCCGCGCGCACCCTCCACATGATGGGCGTGCCGGTGTGGGTCACGGAATCGTCCGCGCCGGTCGAAGGCACCCTGTGCGCCATGGTGCGCGGTGCGGCGCTGAGTGACGGCACGCGGACAGTGCCGAGTGACGGGCCGTGGCCCAACGTCGGACTCTTCATCGATGCACTGCTCGGCACCGGCGCCCGGGGTGCCCCTCGGGGCGAGATGACCTCGCTCATTGCGCGGATGATTGATGCCGAGCGACCGATCGTGGCGATCGATGGCCCGAGCGGGCTTGATCTTGCCAACGGCATGCACTACGGTCTCCTGCAGGCCGATCTCTCCATCACCTTCGGCGGACCGCGGCGTGGGCATCTCATGGCGCGCGATGAGATCGGCGACCTGATCGTTGCCGAAATCGGTCTGTGCAACGTCGATCCCACCTGGCCGCGGCTGGTCGAGCGCGATTGGGCGGCCGCACGCTGGCAGCCGCTGGCAGCCAATGCCTACAAGGGAACCCGCGGCAGGGTGGTCATCGTCGGTGGCGCACCGGCGATGGTCGGCGCCGCGCGGATCTGTGCACGAGCGGCGTTCGCCGCGGGCGCGGGGCTGGTGCATGTGGTCGCACCGGCGGAGAGCATAGCGGTCCTCCGACTCGCCGAACCCGATGTGCAGACGCATGCGCATGAGTTCGCCCTGCCATTGAGCGCAGAATTGCAGCAGCTGTTGCAGACCGCCGATGCAGTGGTGGTCGGTCCGGGGCTTGGCCGTCAGGTCGAACGGACCGCATTCGTGCTGGCAGTGATCGCGGCGTCCCGTCGCATCGTGATCGATGCCGATGCACTGGTGATGCTCAAGGGGGAACGACTGGCACTGGCCGCGCTCGCCGCGGAACGCGCGCTGCTCTGCACGCCGCACCTGGGCGAGTTCCGCACCCTCTTCGGTGACGTGGCGCATGATCTCGAGACCGCGCCATGGGAGGCGGCGGCCGCCGCGTCCAAGGCAAGCGGTGCGACCGTTCTGCTGAAGGGTGTGCCCACCATCATTGCACCGCCCGAGGGCCCACTGCTTACCGTGGCCGCTGGCAATCCCGGGCTGGCCACCGGTGGCAGCGGCGACCTGCTGTCCGGCTTGTGCGCTGCCATGCTCGGTCAGGGCATCGCGCTGCCGACTGCGGCGGCGTTGGCGGCCCAGGCGCTGGGTGACGCGGCCGATCATGCGGCACGCCGGACCTCCGCCCGCGCGATGCGACCAATGGATGTCGTGCAGGCACTGCCCGATGTTTGGCGACTGTGGGAGCGCCTGCGCGACGGTGCCTCCCCGCACTTTCCCATCCTGCTCGACTTGCCGCGACCCCGGGCGACCTGATGCGCCGACTCCTCATCGCCGTGCTCAGCTTGAGTGGATGTGCCGGGGGCAACTATCCCGCCGGGTCGCCAGTCCCCTCAATCGCGATGACGCCCGAGGACCGGGTCCTGCTCGGAGATTTCTCACGGGTTACGGCGATCGCGGCGTCATATGATCGGGTCTACGTCGGCTACGGCACGGCCGTCGGCATCTATCGCACCCTTGAGCGGAAATGGGATGTGCCGAGGACGCCGCGCGACCCGACGTTGCTGCAGACCGTCGTGGCGGGCACCATCGACCCACTCGACCAGTCGCTTTGGCTGGCGACCACCACGGGATGGATTCACTACCAGCCCGACATTGATCGCTGGGACGCGGGCGCGATCGCGTCGCGCGTGACGGGACTGGCCACCGATCCGAACAATCCCGGGGCGGGGATCTGGTTCCGCACCAACTCCGGATGGATGCTGCAGCCCAGGGTCGGCCCCGCCATGAGTGCCGCTCCACCGGCGGGACTCATCTTTCCGCCGAGCATCAACGACGCTTTTGCCGACATCCCGCAGCTTCGGTCACTCGCCCCGCAGATTCTCACCGGACCGTTGATGCGGCAGGGCAACTTCACCGCTGCCGTGCCCAATGCGCAGCGGACGGGGTGGTATCTCGGCACCAGCAATCGCGGGCTGCTCTTCTTCGACCGCACCGCGATCGAGGCTCAACCCATGCGGCTCGGGCTGCCGGGCAATCCGGTCGGCGCCATCGCCACCACCGCCGACGGGATTTGGGTGGTGAACGATCTGTCCATCACCACGCCCTCGGCTCTCACCTTCCTCTCGGAAGATCTGGGAACGTCCACCGGCATCACCGGTTCGGCGGCGTTCGGGCTCCCCTTCGACGCGGCACGGCAGGTCGTCCCCACGGACAGCGCGATCTGGATCGGCACCGAGAAGGGACTCGTGCGCGTCGAGTTGGCCGACGGCAAGATCACCCGGTGGGACACCCCGCAGGGCATGCCCGACAGTCGCATCACCGCGCTCGCGCAGGCAAACGGACGCATTGTCGCCGGGACGCTGCGCGGCCTGGTGGAAGTCGGGACCGATGACAAGCTTCGTCGGCGAACAGCGTCGTTCGATTGGCCGGTGTACGCCTTCAAAGCGAATGGTGACACGCTCTGGGTCGGGACGTCGCGCGGGCTCTACGCCCTGCTGCAGGGCGATGACTCGCTGCGGATGCCGGAAGGATTCCGACAGGTCGGTGTGATTCCGCCGGTGCTCGGCATTGGCTACGTAGTCGACACCCTCGTTGCGCTGACGCCCGATCATCTCCTGTGGCGCGATCCGCATTCCGGCGCGTGGACGCGTGGCCCCGATCTCGGCGCCACCCTCGGCCAGCTCACCGCCTTTGCAACCTCGGCGGACGGCATCTGGGTTGGTGGCACGCGCGGTGCGGGATTGGTGCGCCCGACCACTCCGCTGCTTCATCCGCAGATGGTCGGTGGCGAACTGCCGGCGCAAGTGACGTCCATCGCCGCGAGTGACCGATATCTCTGGATCGGGACGCAGTTGGGACTCGTCCGGGTCCGCTTCTCCGGTCGATGAACACCACACCGCTCGGACCCGGTCAGGAATTCGATCGCATCCGTTCGATCGCGACCGCGGTGCAGGACATCCTCGGGCCGATCGGCAATGACACGGCCGCCGTCCCGTCGGGTGATGGCCAACTCGTGGTCTCCACCGACGCGTCGGTCGAGAACGTTCACTTCCGTCGCGACTGGATCACTCCCGAGGAAATCGGCTGGCGCGCCACTGCCAGCGCACTCTCCGACCTCGCTGCGGCAGGTGCTACTGCGACCGGCATCACCGTCGCGGTCGTCTCCCCACCGGATGCTCATGATGCCGACTTGGTGCACCTCATGCAGGGGGTGGCCGGTGTGCTGCGCGCCAACGGCGGACTGCTGCTCGGCGGCGATCTCAGTGCCGGCCCGGTCTGGATGGTCGCGGTCACGGTCTTCGGCCACGCCGACCGACCGGTACTGCGCAGCGGGGCGGCGGTAGGGAATCGACTCTGGGTCACCGGCGTCCTGGGCGGCGCACGAGCGGCGGTGGCATCGTGGATGCACGGGATCGTGCCGTCTGCGCCGGCCAGGCTCGCCTTCGCCAGGCCCCAGCCGCGCCTCGCCGCTGGTCGCTGGCTCGCGAAGCATGGGGCGACCGCGATGATCGACATCAGCGATGGGCTCGGCGGGGACGCTGCGCACCTTGCCGCCGCGTCGGTGGCTGGCGTCTCGCTGGTGCTCGATGCGTTGCCGGTGCATCCCGGTGTCATCCCGGTGGCGCCCCTGCTGAAGCAGGCGCCGGCCCTGTTCGCGGCGCTGGGAGGCGAGGACTACGAGTTGCTCGTGGCGATGCCGGCTGACTGGAACGACCCGAGCGGGTGCGAGGCCGAGACCGGCGTCCGGCTTACCCTGGTTGGGGAAATGGTCGACACTCCGGGGACGCACTTTACACTTCACGCCGAACCGGTGGTCGTGATCGGGTTCAGTCATCGCATCTAGAAGCCGGATGGGAAGCGTCGACAGCGTGCGATCCCATGCCGGAGCGGATTGTCGCCTGGTTCCCCTCGCTTCGTGCCGCAGGAACCGCTGGTCATTAGCTTTGGGCGTTCGCCCCCCTCGGGGGACCCACGCTGAGCCATACCTTCACACGGGGCCACTGGATGAGCGCGATCATCGACGTATCTGCTCGGGAAATTCTCGACTCACGAGGCAATCCGACGGTCGAGGCCGAGGTGATCACGGCCTCCGGGGCGCGCGGTCGTGCCGCGGTGCCGAGTGGCGCGTCGACCGGTGAGGCGGAGGCCGTCGAGCTGCGTGATGGCGACAAGAAGCGCTACGGCGGCAAGGGCGTCCTCACGGCCGTGAAGAACGTCACCGAGATCATCGGTCCCCGGCTCGAGGGCATGGACGTCTCCGAGCAGATTGCAATCGATGCCGAGATGACCGACGCCGACGGGACGCCGAACAAGGCGAATCTTGGTGCCAACGCCATCCTCGCCGTCTCCCTCGCGGCCGCGCGCGCTGCGGCCATGGAAGCCGACTTGCCGCTCTACCGCTATCTCGGCGGCCCGATGGCGCGGGTGATGCCGGTGCCGATGATGAATATCATCAATGGCGGCGCGCACGCGAGCAATAACGTCGATGCCCAGGAATTCATGATTGTGCCGGTGGGGAGTGATGACTTCGCCGAGGCGTTGCGCATGGGGGTCGAGGTCTTTCATTCGCTCAAGAAGGTGCTGACGTCGAAGAAGCTCTCGACGGCGGTCGGGGATGAGGGCGGCTTTGCGCCCATGCTGCCGTCCAATGAGGCGGCACTCGACGCGGTGATGGAGGCGATCGAAGCCGCAGGATACCGACCGGGCGAGGATGTCGCGATTGCGCTCGACGTCGCCGCCTCCGAACTCTACGTCGATGGTCAGTATGTCTGGAAGAAGGGCGACGGCAGCAAGCACAGTGCAGCGGAGATGGTCGCGCTCTACGAGAGCTGGTGCCGGAAGTATCCCATTGTCTCGATCGAGGATGGGCTGGCCGAGGGCGATTGGGACGGCTGGAAGCAGCTCACCGACGCGCTGGGCGATCGCTGCCAGCTGGTGGGCGATGACCTGTTCTGCACCAACGTCGATCTGCTGGGGGAAGGGATCGAGCGGGGTGCGGCCAATGCAATTCTCATCAAGGTCAATCAGATCGGCACCCTCACCGAGACGCTGCAGTGCATCGAGCTCGCCAAGGGGAGCGCCTTCGGCGTGGTGATCTCGCATCGCTCTGGCGAGACCGAGGATACCTTCATCGCCGACCTCGCCGTGGCGACCTCGGCCGGGCAGATCAAGTCGGGATCGGCGAGTCGTTCCGACCGGATGGCCAAGTACAATCAGCTCCTCCGCATCGCCGAACAACTCGGGCCGGTGGCGCACTATCCTGGCCGCGAGATGTACCCGCAATGAAGAAGAAGGTGATCGCCTCGGTGGTGATCATCCTGGGTGGGGCGGTGTTCGCCTACTATGGGGGAGAGTTCAGTACGCCGGATTACCGGGAAATGGCCCACACCGAGACGGCGATGCGGGACTCGCTGTTGGGCCTGCGGCATGAGGTGGACTCGCTGACGCTGTACCGCGATTCCCTGACCCGGTTTCCGGCGGTGCAGGAGCGGTACGCCAGGGAGATGTACGGGATGATCCACCCCGGGGAGTTGAGCTTCAAGATGGTCCCCGACAGCGAGTCACCGGACAGCATTCGGCGCTAGGGGTGTGGATTGCTTGACCTCCGGGGCCTGCCGGGGTAATCTCCCCGCCGTTCGGCTGGGTAGCTCAGCTGGTTAGAGCACGGCACTCATAATGCCGGGGTCGCGGGTTCGAGTCCCGCCCCAGCTATTTGCCTCCGCGAGACCTCGCGGCAGGTTTCCCAACATGCTTCAGGGGTCGCGGGTGGGCTTGGCATCCGCTGCGCGGATGCGGCCGCGGGTGGCTCGAGTCCCGCGCCAGCTCCTTGGCTTGTCATCCCCCGCTTCGCGGGGGATCTCCAGAATCAGTCCTTCAAGAAGTCCGGATGGTCGGGGGTGGAACCCGCCACCGACTCAGCGGGGAAGTTCCTCGAACCAGACTTGGTTGCGGCCCCGAGTCTTGGCTTGGTACATCGCAGCGTCGGCTCGCTTGAGGATGGTGTCAGGATCCACCTCGGCGCCACGGAACAGTGCCACTCCGATCGAGGCGGTACAGTGGTGTTCGATCGGTGCCTGCCTGCCTCCGGGATGCACCGGCACCATGTAATACGGCTCGGCGAGCCTCCTGCGCAGCGATTCCGTTGCGGCGCCGACCCTCACGACGGCCTCGTCCCGATCGCCGCCGAGATGGGTCAACACCGCGACGAATTCGTCACCTCCGAGGCGTCCAGCCAGGTCCATCTTCCGGACGCCGGCATCGAGTCGTCGAGCGGCCTCGCGGAGCAGGAGGTCGCCGGCCTCATGCCCGTGCCGGTCGTTGAGGGACTTGAAATTGTCGAGGTCGAGGAACACGACTGCCACATACTCCTTGATCCGGGTACTCGTGGCAATCGCGTCGACCAGTCGCTCATGCACCCGTCGCCTGTTGGCCAACCCGGTCAGTGAGTCGATACCGGAAAGCACTTCGAGCGCCCGCTCCTTCTCGCGGGTAAAGAATTCGCCGAGCCAGACGATCACCAGCAGGGTGACCAGTGCGATGAGGACGTAGCTCGCCCGAAACGCTTCATCAGTGCTCCTCGGGAGATCCAGCAGGGCCGCCGGCGGGGCAACGTCGACCACCTCTCCGAAAAGAAATAGCCCGCAGTTGACCAGCACCAGCACGGAGATGCTCCGCCACGCATCGAGCGGGAAGAGGATCAGCGACGAGACCGCCAGCGCGATGAAGAGGAAATGAATGTCCAGATGGGTACCGCTGGAAAAGACCATTGCGGCCACGATCATGCTCGTGGTGGTACCCAGCAGAAGCCAGCGGGCGGCCACGAATCGACCACGTCGGTTGAGCCACGGGATGAACGGCGCAACCAGTTGGACTGGGAGCTGGGTGATGGCCGCTATGTACAGCGCGCTATTGCGGCTGAGCAGATATGCCAGATCGTAGGGCAGGAGCAGGACAAACACCATGAGTGCGGCGGCGTTGACGTGCAGGATCTTGCGCTGAAGGGAGTGACCAGCGGTTCGGTCGAAGCCGGATCGAAGCCAGTCCTGTACCAGCGCTCCTGCGTTCACGTGGCCCCTCGGCATTGATGTGGCAATCTACCTTCTCCGCAAGCTCGGCGGGCTGAATCCCCCGCTCGATGATCTGGCGCCCTCATCACGCGTGCCGAGAAGTCCCCGCCACAGCGGGACCCAATATGGCACACCGCCAGCCAGCGGTGGTGCAGGGATTCCGTATTTGCCAGCGACTTGATAGTATTGACGGAATCCGCGTTCCTAGTGCACGAGCGCGCCCCCCGGCCTAGTTCATCGACAACTGCCCCTTCACTCCACCTGACCACCGCCGGACCCCCTGCCTCACATACGCCTGTCCGAAGGAGTCCTGCCCTGCATGTCACATCAATTTCTTGAAGCCCTCGACGCCGAGATCACCCGGCTCACCCAGGCCTTGGCACACGATCCCACCCGGGCGATTGAACTCGAGATCGCCCAGGCCGAGAAGCTCCTCAGCGTGACCAAGCAGGCCCAGTTCAAGCGGGCGATCAACAAGCAGATCGAGCGGCTTGAGGCATCGCGTGGCGCCCCCCGAGACGAGCAGGACATCCGCGAGCGGCTGGACCTATTGCGGCGGGTGCATCTCACCATCGTGAAGCATCCCGACTACCAGCCGAAGAAGCGCCGCGGCCGGAAGCCGGGACCCAAGCCGAAGATCAAGTCGCCCTTCTGATCCCGGCGGCTCTCACCCTGACTCGGCGAGCCCATGCTGCTGCACCACGAGTTCATCCGGAAGGCGAGACAGTTCGAGCAGAAGACGGCGATCATCGATCGGACGACCGGAAGTCGCCTCAGCTACGGGCGCACCCTGATTGCCGCCCTGATCCTCACCGAGAAGTTCAAGGGCGGCGAGGAAGGCTTCATCGGCATCATGCTGCCCACTTCAGCCGGGTGCGTGCTCTCGATCCTCGGGGTGCTCTGCAGCGGGCGCGTGCCGGTGATGATCAACTACTCCACCGGAGCCGCCCAGAACTGCGAATACGCGCAACGCAAGTGCGCCTTCCGGACCATCGTCACGTCCAAGGCGCTGCTCGAGAAAATCAACTGCCCGCTTGTGCCAGGGATGATCTTCGTCGAAGACCTGCTGGCGAGCGTCACCGCGCTCGACAAGGCGAAGGCCGCCCTCAAGGCCAAGCTCCCGCTCGGATGGCTCCTCGGCATGGTGCATGGCGGGGCAGAGAGCGACAA
>JBBRBZ010000073.1:0-13298 GCA_038205305.1 Gemmatimonadales bacterium | reverse complement strand
GTCGATCTGCTGCACCGGAGAGAGCGAAAGCACCGTCCCTCGCGGTGAGGCTTGCACGTTGAGCGCGCCCCACTGATTCGCGACCACGAAGCCATCGGTTCCCTTCACCGGGAACCAGTACTCGGTCCAGCGATCGGAACTATACGGAGCAAAGCCGCGGTGCTTGAACGGCGTGAGCGTGCTCGCCTCGGCTGTTTGATTGAAGAGCCGCCCCGACTGCACCTCGGTGTACTGGCCGTCGTGGTCGGTGAGCAGCTGCTCCCAGATCATCCCCTGCCGCGACAAGCCCCAGATCCAGAGCTTTTTCCCGGGCTTTTCGTCGTGCGGCGCATAGCGCGCCATGCCGACGTCTTGAGCGTGCCAGTAGGCGCCGAAGAAGTCGGTATAGCTACCGAAGACATGGTAGGACTTGTAGCCGCCGAAGTCGTTGTTGCGATAGAATGAGATCGCCTTGCCGTTGGCCCGGTTGACGGGCCAGTCTCCCACCTCACCGGCATGCCCGAGAAACCGATTGCCCGGGTAGATGTATTCCAGGTCCTCACTCACCGGGATCGCGGCGTTCATCCATGAGTAGTAGGGCTGCTCGAACGGCGTGGCATTGTGCCAGAAGGAGGAGGTGGTGAAGTAGGCCTTGTCGGCGGGCAGCGAGATGGCAAGCCGCCAGGAGGTGCGGGTGAGCAAATCGAGGGCGCCGATGGTGCAGGTCACGCTGCCATCGGCGAGACGCTGCACGGTGTAATCCACCGGAGTTGCCACGTTCGGTGTGTGGCCGATGATGCCGTAGTTGGCCTCGATGCCGCCGCTGGTCCAGGGTCCCCGCATCGCGATGTCGCGGAACTTGACCACATGATTGTCATAGATGAAGGACTTGCCGGTCGCCTTGTCGATGGCGCGCCAGATCTTGCCGCCGATCTCCGGCAGGATCGACACCCGGATCCAGCGGTTCTCGAGGTCCACCACCTTCCACGTGCGCTGCACCGGCGTGCTGCTGAAGCCGTCAAAGCGGAAATAGGGGTAGATCTTCCCCATGACCGGAATGGGGTTGGGATCGGAGAAGGGGTAGGTGACCATCTCGACTTGATATTCGCGGACGGTGGCTGCCTCGGCGCCTTGGGCTGCGGCGGACCCAGCCACCGGCCACAGGCCGGCCACGATCAGGAAGGGCAGCATAGGAAGCGCGAACCGCAGCGGCATTGGCAGGGCTCCGGCAGTTGGCAGGCGAGGGGATGTGGGGAGTCCATCAATAGTAAGCGTGGGCGCCGATCTTGCGCCTTCCCCGCTTCCACGCCGGTCCTGCCTTGGCCACCGGCAGACTTTGGCGTAATCTGTTGTGGCAATGCAACAGGTGCTCGGGTAGAACACCACCTTCTGGAGGGGCTATGGACCGGGTCGACGAGCAGCTCCTGTAATACGAGACGCAGGGCTTCGTGCACCTTCCCGGCGTGATCCCGCCGGAATTGGTGGCGCGGGTCAAGCGGGCTTTCGACGCCGCCGCCGAGCAACATCACGCCGACTGGGAGAAGCTCCCGGCGGAGCGTCGGGCGATCTCCCCCTACTACGACATTCCCGACATCCTCGACGTGGATGATGCCTTCATCGACCTCGCCGACCTACCGAGCGTGATGCCGTTGATGCTCCGCGCGGTCGGGCAGGACATCCAGCTCAACCACACACACGCGCGGATCATGTTTCCGGGGAAGACCTTCACCGCGGCGTGGCATTCCGATCTCGAGCACCTGATCGGCGTGGGGCTGCACCACTCCCCCTACTTCTTCGCCAAGCTGCATTTCTACTTCGAGGACCTGGATCCCGAACAGGGCTGCCTCGGCTTCCTCCCCGGCACGCATTTCCTGCCGCAAAACGTCAACCCCAAGCCCGACCCCGACCATCTCGGACCTGGGAGCGCCGCGGTGCGCATTGTCCCCAAGGCGGGGGATGCGGTGCTCTTCAACGTACACGTCCGGCACATGGCCTTTGACAATCGCACCACCAAGCCGCGCAAGTCACTGATCTATGCCTACTCCCACTTCTGGCTGAAGAATTACGCCAATGCCCAGCCGCGCGACCTCGACCGCTTGGCCACGACCCCGTTGCGCAAGCAGCTCTTCGGCGTGGAGACGGAGGGCATCTCCTTCTTCGACCAGCGCCTCGACACCGCGCTGGTGCAGGAAGATTGGCGTTCGCTCCGGGCGGCCAGCAAGCGGCTGATCCGGCGGGTCCTGAAGGGTTCCTCGATCACGAAGGTCAAGTGACGCACGAGACGCCCATGCGGGTCGCTGTCTTGATTCCCTGTTACAACGAAGCGCTGACGATCGGCAAAGTCGTCAGCGACTTCCGGCGTGAACTGCCCGACGCCGCCATCTACGTCTACGACAACAATTCCCGGGACACCACCGCCGAACTGGCACTGGCGGCCGGCGCCACGGTGGTGAAGGAGCGACGCCAGGGCAAGGGCTACGTCATTCAGGCGATGTTCCGCGATGTCGACGCCGACGCCTACATCATGGTCGACGGGGACGACACCTACCCCGCCGACCGGGTGCACGAGCTGCTCGCACCCGTACTGGCCGGCGAAGCCGACCTGGTGGTGGGCAACCGGCTGGTGGAATTCGAGCAGGGTTCATATCGTGGCCTGCACGTCTTCGGCAACCATCTGGTCGTCAAGTCGATCAACTTCATCTTCAAGGCGCAATTGCACGACGTCATGTCGGGATACCGCGCCTTCGGTCGCCGCCTGGTCGATTCGGTGCCGGCCATCTCGCGCGGATTCGAGGTGGAGACCGAGCTCACCCTGCAGACGCTCTATCGCAACCTGCTGATCGTCGAGGTGCCGATCCACTACGGCGCTCGACCCGAGGGATCGTTCTCCAAGCTTTCGACCTTTCGCGACGGCGCCAAGGTGTTGCTCAAGATCGTCGACATCTTCAAGGCCTATCGCCCGCTGCTCTTCTTCGGCGTGATCGGCCTCGTGATCGCGCTGCTCGGCCTCGGCCTCGGCAGCATCCCGATCCGCGACTATCTCGCCACCGGCAAGGTCGCCCGCTTCCCTACGGCGATCCTCGCGGCGGCGCTGGAGATCATGGCGCTGGTGTCGATCACCTGCGGTGTGGTGCTCGACAGCATCAACCACCACTTCCGTGAACTCTCCACCCTCGTGCTGCAAGGCCGACGTCTCCCGAGATGAGTCCGCTCAGCTCCCGGTGGCGAGCTCGGCTCCCGTGGCTCCTGGTCGCGTTCGCGCTGGTGCTCCGCCTGGCCTTCGCCGCCTCGCAGGGCCTCAACCGTCCGCTCCCGTCCGGTTCCGACGAGGTGGAGTACGACGCCTACGCCTGGAGCTTGGCGCAGGGCAACGGCTATCGCGGCATGAGCCCTGATGTCAGCGACCAGCACCATCTCACCGCCTACCGACCACCCGGCCCGTCGCTGGTCTACGCTGCCGTGTATCTGGTGGCCGGACATCGGCCCGCGGTGGTTCGAGTGCTGAATTGCCTCCTGAGCGCACTGGCGTGCCTGCTGATCATCGCGGTCGGTCGCCGGACCGTGGGCGAGACCGCGGGCTTCCTCGCCGCCGGTGCGTGGGCGATCTGGCCGATGTCGATTTTCCTCTCGGGGGCGCTCTACTCCGAGCAGCTCGCGCTCATCGCGCTGCTGGCCTTGGTGCTGGCGGCGCTTCGCTTCGGGGAACAGCCAACCCTCCGTACCGCGCTCATCGCTGGCCTGATCCTGGGCGGGAACCTCCTGGTGCATCCGAGTCGGCTCTTCCTGCTGCCGTTTTTCGGCATCTGGGTGCTGGTGCAATTCCGGAAGTCGTTCCGGACGGTGGCGTTGGCATCGCTCATCGCGATCGTGGCGGGGGTGATGCTGGTGCCGTGGATCGTCCGCAATGAGCGGGTCTTCCACGCCTTCGTCCCCTTCTCGACCATGGGGGGATCGGTCCTGCTGCAGGGCAACAATCGTATCGTCGCCACCGACCCCGAGTACCTCGGCTACAACGTCTGGGATACCGAGATTCCAGAGTACCGTGCCGCGCTCCAGGCGCCGAACAACGAACTCGAGCGCGACCGCGTCGCCAAGCAATTCGCCACCGAGTGGATGGCGGCCAATCGCGACAAGCTGATGCCGATGGCGGTGGCGAAGATCCGTCGCGGCTGGACCCCGTTCCTCCAGCCACACACCGCCGCCCTCCAGCGCTACGGCATGATGCTCTCCTGGGGACCGGTGCTGCTGCTGATGCTGCTGGCGTTCGGACCGCTGCTCTGGCGCTACCTGCGCACCGGTCACCCCGGCTGGATCCTCCATCTGGTGATCCTGCACATCGTGGTGATCAACGTGATGTTCTTCGGCTATGCGCGGTATCGCTACGTGGTGGAGCCGTACTGCCTGCTGCTCGCCGCCGCCGCGGTGATGTGGCTGCTGCATCGGCGCGGCATCTCCGCAGCGGAGCAGCTCCCTCGCGCGTGAACATCAGGTGTCGACGGAAAGCTCCAGTTCCCTTCCCACCGCATCGAATGCCTTGATCCCGGCCTTGGCCGCGGCGCTGCCGGGAAATTCCGACGACAACATCGACCACACCATCCGGTCGCGATAGGTCCCGTCGCCCGCCTCGATCCGCTGGCGCAGGGTGCCATCGTGGGTGAAGCCGAGCTTCTGCGGGACAGCGGCCGAGCGGAGGTTGGTGGGCGCGCAGTGAATCTCGACGCGATGCACCTTGTCGACGAGGAAGGCGACTTTGGTAAGAGCGGCGGTCGCCTCGGTGGCGACGCCGTTGTTGATCTTCGACTTGTGGACCCAGTAGCCGATCTCACGGGCATTCTTGCCGGCGCGCGGATGCAGACCGGTGCCACCGAGGACTTCCGACTCGTCGGCGTTGAGGATGGCGTAGACGAAGTCGACATTCATGTCGAAGTTGCCGCGGAAGCGACGGAGGCGCTGGATCTTCCCCTCGAGCGGCTCCGGCTCCTGGCCAGCCCACGGCATCCACGGCCGCAGGTGGTCGAGGCTCTCCAGGAGGGCCTCCTGCAGGGCCGGGGCATCGGTGGGCTGCCAGCAGCGGATCACGAGACGCTCAGTCTCAATGCGATACGCCGGGCCGCAGGGAATTCCAGTCATCACCAGGTCCCGGGATATGAAATCGAGTGGATGCGCCCTCAACACCGCCATCCAGGCGGGCGAGGCTTCAGCGAGGGGCCTCTGGCCACCCGCGAATCATGGGTCAATATGCACACTTCGGGCCGCGGGGACCGGATCAGGCGGCCCGCCCCACGAATGCAGAACGGCCCACCGAGGTGGGCCGTTCCGGCAGCTCCCGAGGAGGGACTTGAACCCCCGACCCGCTGATTAACAGTCAGCTGCTCTACCAACTGAGCTACTCGGGAAAAAACGCCGGAAACGGCATTCGGCGCGGCGGCAAACTACTCCCACCGCTGGCGCGAAACAAGCAGCAGCCCGAGACTCGCCACCCTCCACCCTCCGTCCTCCGTTCTCCGTTCTCCGTTCTCCGTTCTCCGTTCTCCGTTCTCTGTCCTCCGTCCTCCGTTCTCCGTTCTCCGTTCTCCGTTCTCCGTTCTCTGGCCCGAAAATCATCCCCGGACCGATTCTGCGCCTATCACCGCCATTCCACCCCACCTGGAGTGTCATTTCTGTCGAGAATGAGCACGTACTCACACAACAAGCTTACTTGCGAGTACTCACTCTTGTACATGAGCGAACGCTTCCGCCAACCTGGCGGGTTTCGTGCCATTTGAAACTGTCTAAGTCGTTGTGGATAATGGATTTATGACATTTCTGACCCTTCCAATCATGCCGCCGAGCCGCTATCCTTGATGGATGCCATTGGCACCCTTTGCAGGACATGAAGAGCTCCGGCGCCGCCTCGCAAACGCCGTCGACCACGACAAGCTGCCACAGGTGCTACTGGTCACCGGCCCCGCCGGCGCGGGCAAGCAGCGTCTTGGACTCTGGCTGGCCCAGCGCCTGGTCTGCAGCGCCCCCGATGGCAGCGAGCCATGCGGCGTCTGCAACGCCTGCCTCAAGGTGTTGAACCTGGCTCACCCCGACGTCCACTGGATGGTTCCGGTCCCGCGGCCCAAGGCCGGCGAGCCCGACAAGCAGATCGAAGAAGTGGCGGATGCACTGGTCGAGGTAATGGTCGCGCGGCGCAGCTCGCCGCATTGGGGCGCCCCGGATGGGATGTCGATCCATGGGATTGCGTCGGCAAGATGGCTGCAGCGGCGAATCACTCTCATGGCTGCGGAGGGTGGCTGGCGAGTATTCATCATCGGCAATGCCGAGCGCCTGGTGCCGCAGGAGTCGAGCCCCGAGGCAGCCAACGCGCTGCTCAAGGTGCTCGAAGAGCCACCACCGCGTGCCCTTTTCGTGCTCACCACGGCCGAACCGGGACTGGTACTGCCCACCATCCGCTCCCGTACCGTACCGGTCCGGGTGGGGCGACTGCACGACGAGGACGTGATGGAGTACCTGAAGCACGCAGCGCCGTCGCTCGCCACCGATGCGGTGGTCCAGAGCGCCCGAGGCCTGATCGGGGCGGCGGTGAACAGCGGCACGACCGGCACCGCCGCCAAGTCGCTGCAGTCGGCCAAGGATGTCCTCACCGCGGTACGCGGAGGTGACATCGCCAGAATGGCTCGGGCGCTCCGGCAAGGCGCCTTTGCCGGACGAGGCGAGTTCACCGAGATGCTCGATGCCCTCGCCACCCTGCTCGCCCGTCAGGCGCGCCGCGCGGTCAAGGAGGGGCGCGGAGCACTCGGCATCCTCGACGCGGTGCAGCGGGTGCAGGTGGCGCGCGAGCGGGCACAGGGCAACGTCAACCCGCAGCTGCTCCTCGCTTCGCTGGTCGATGACTTGGCCCTGCTGGGGGCTGCGTGAGCCTTACCCACCTCGATGCCGCCGGGCGAGCCCGGATGGTCGATGTGGGCGACAAGCCGGTCTCGCGCCGAGTCGCGGTGGCCGAGGGAAAGGTGCTGATGTCCGACGAGGCGTTCGCGCGAGTGCGCGATGCCACCGTCGAAAAGGGTGATGTAATCGCCGTGGCGGAACTGGCCGGTGTGATGGGCGCGAAACAGACCAGCGCCCTGATCCCGCTCTGCCACCCCGTGGCGATGGATCAGATAGCAGTGGAAGCCGAGTTGGTACCCGAATGGCCAGGACTGCGCTTGACCGCGCGAGCAGTGGCCACCGCCCGTACCGGCGTGGAAATGGAAGCACTCACGGCGGTGAGCGTGGCGTGTCTCACCGTGTATGACATGGTCAAGGCCGTGGATCGGACGATGCGGATTGACGGAATCCGGCTGCTCACCAAGACGGGCGGCGTACGCGGAGACTGGCACTCCCCCGATCAACGGAACTCGCACCACGAGGAGGCAGAATGATGATGAAACGCATTGTGGCACAGGTCGCCGTGATCGGAGTGGGCGCCGTCGCGCTGCTCGGGCTCGGCGGCGTCTCCAACGCATTGGCGGGTCGCCGTCCAGCGATCACAGTCGATTCCGCGAGTCAGGTGGACTCGCTGCAGGACGCGCTCAAGACCACGCGCGCCGAACTCGAACGCGCCCACCAGGTCCTGGAATATTCCGGTCGCTACGGCATCCCCGGCGATCTCTCCGCCAGCATCTATGACAACGCCGTCGCCGAGGGGATCTCCCCCGCCGTCGGCTTCCAGCTGGTCAACATCGAGAGCCGGTTCCAGAACAGCGCCCAGAGCGGAGCTTCGGCGATCGGACTCACCCAGCTGCGCCTCCCCACCGCCAGGGTATACGACACCACGCTCGACCCCAGCGACCTGATGAATCCCGATGTGAACCTGCGGATCGGTTTCCGCTACCTGAAGGATCTCCTCAAGCGCTTCGACCAGGACACCGAGCTCGCCCTCGAGGCCTACAACAAGGGCCCCACCCTGATCGCCGCTCAGCAGGATTCGGGCAGCGTCGTGAAGGGCCGCTATTCGCGCGCCGTGATGTCGGGACTCGTGAGGCCCAAGAAGGGCTAGAAGCGCATCAACCCGTCGGGATCTTCAACCGCTGCCCCGCCTGAAGGCGGGAGGCACGGGTGATACCGTTCGCGCTCATCAGCTTCGCCTCTGACACCCCGAAGTGAGCGGCGATGGCCGAAATGGTCTCGCCGCGCCTCACCACGTGCACCTGCTTCTGGCGGGCGACCACCTTGGTCGCTGCCGGGCGCGTGCTGCTGGTGCGGCTTTTCGTCGCCACGGTAGCCGCGCGTGTGATCGTCGGGGACGAGCCAGGAAGGGTGAGCCGCTGGCCAATCCGGAGGACCGACTTGGTGGTGAGCCTGTTGGCGAGACGGACCGAGGTCAGCGACAGATGATACCGCTTGGCAATACCGCCCACGGTTTCGCCACGCTTGACGATGTGCGTGGCGGAGACACCATAGAGCACGGCCGGTTCGCGTAGCGTGGCGATCGGAATCCCGCCGGTGAGCGGCACGAGGATGGTCTTTCCCGCCGTGAGTCGCGTGCCGGTCACACCACGATTCACGCTGCGGATTGCCTCGGCCGTGACAGCGTACTTCTTCGCCAGTGCGGTCACCGTCTCGCCGCCCTTCACGGTATGCAGCGCAATGGCATGCCGCGCGTCCGGAGCCATCCCGGCGTAGCCTTCGGCCACCTGCTCGGCGGTGCCGGTGGGGACGCGCACGGCGTACTGGCGATCGGGCGGCGTCACCATGCGCAGCAAGTTGGGATTGAGATCGTGCAGGGCGTCGAGCGAGGTGTCGGCCAGGCGGGCGATCAGGTCGAGTCCGGTGCCGCCATCGACCATCACCGAGTCGAGGGAGAAGGGCACCACGCCCACCACCGGATCGAAGCCGTACTTGGCGGGCTCCTTGGCGATCAGCGCCGCAGCGATCAGCTTGGGGACGTAGTCCTTGGTCTCATCTTTGAGCAGCCGGGTGTCGGCCAGCGAGAAGAAGGCGTCATCACTGCTCACATCGAAGGAATCGGCCTCGCTGAAGGAGCCGCTGATCTTGTCGAGCGAGCGCCCCACCCGCCCCGCCCCGGCGTTGTAGGCCGCGGCGGCCAGATACGGGGAGCCGAACTTCGCCGTCAGGTCGGCGAGATGGCGTGCGGCGGCATCGGTGGCGTGAATGGGATCGCGACGTTCATCGACCCAGCTGTCGACGTGGAGTCCGTAGCCCCGCCCGGTGGCGACCATGAACTGCCACATCCCCACCGCCTTCGCCTTGCTCACCGCATCGGGAGAGAAGCCCGACTCGATCAGTGCGAGATAGACCAGATCGCCCGGAAGCGAATGTTCGATCAAGCGTTGACGCACGAACGGTTCGAACTGCGCCATCCGTTCCAGCCAGATCTGGAAGCGTTCCCTGCCCCGCCCGGTGAAGTAGTCCACGAAATATTGCACCCGCGGATGCGAGGCATAGTCGGCGACATTGATATCCCACACTGGATTCTCGACGAGATTCAGCTCCGGCATGGTATCAGTCGGCGAGAGCCGGTTCAGCGAATCGAGCGCCGCCGCGTCGGCGACGGAGTCCTTGGCCGTGAAAGTGGAACGCGCCGCGACGCCGGCGATCGCCCGCGACTGTTGGCGACGCAGCGAATCACCCTGCTGCGCGAGGACGGAATCACGAGCAGCTGGAGCGGCGGACCTCGCGACCGGAGTGCCGGCAGGATGGACACCGCCGGTCGATCCGCCACATGCGGCAAGCGTACCAGCAAGGACAACAAGAGAGAAGCGTCGCATGTACGGGCCTCCGGCGGCGCGTGGGCAGGACCGGCCAAACCTGTGGTCTAGCCTCGGAGTGTGGACACCATCTCTATAGGGACGCACGAGATGGGCCAATAGTTGCACATTCAGCTGCGGAGCACCATAGGGGCGGTGGGGCTCGAACCCACAACCTAGCGATTAAAAGTCGCTTGCTCTACCGTTGAGCTACACCCCCAACACACTGTCGATCAGCTACTTCTTCTCGGCCGCGCGATAGACGAAGAGAAGCCAGTCGCCCTGCTTGCGCAACGGCTTGGGATCGATGCCATCGAGCGAGGCCACCGGAATCGCCGAGATCACCGCGACCTTGGCCTTCGGCAGGCGACGGCGCGTCCTCTCCGCGGTGCCCTCGGTGAAGTCGGAGTGGAAGGCACCGTTGTAGTGGATGATCAGTGGCGGATTGGGCGCCGACTGATGCACCCAGGCAATCGACTCCGCCATCGTCTCATCCTTGGCACACTGCGCCTGGTAGAACTTCTCCGTCATCGCCGCGAGCTCGGCCGCGCTCGGCGGCTCGCCCGGTCCCATCGGGTGCTGCTTCATCGTCTCACCGAAGCGACGATAGTAGTCGTCATTGGTGGGACAGTTGAAATCGGCGGCGGCCCAGCGACGCGTCGAGTCGGTCAGCCCAGACACCGCGATGATGCCCTTCGATGACGCCGCGCTCGCCATCTTGCGCGGAATGTTCGCCGCGATCACCCGCCAGCCGTGCGCCTTGGCAAATTCCACGATCGGGCGATAGTCGGTTGGATAGTTGGGCCACGGCCGCGACGTCTTGAGGAAGGTCGCCTCGTCGAGCTTGCCGGCAAGGTAGGCGTCGAGCACCGGCTGCACGTCGCGCTCGAACATCTCCATCGACACCACCACGTTGCCCCGCCGCCTGGCGATGGCATCGAGCAACGCCGCCTCCATCCGGTGGGTGCTCGGATCGTCGTGCTGCTCGCCCAGAAAGATCACGTCCGCCCGGCTGAGCTCCGCCGCCATCGACTCGAAATCGGACCACTTCTTGTGCTGCGAGTCGTAGACCCGGTGCGGCGTATACCCTGCCGGCATCGTGTCTTGGGGTACCGCAAAGGCCAGGGCCGCGACGAGGAGGTGGAGAATTGGCATGGGGGGAGAATAGCGAACCAGACCGAGAGACGATAGACAAGAGACGAGAGACGAGGGTTTTGGCCGACGACGACTCCCCTGTCGTTTTGGCACCAGTGCCACGTCTCTCGTCTCTCGTCTCTCGTCTCTCGGCTGTTGTGGTCGCTCGTCTCTCGGCTATCGGCCGCTATCGGCTCTCGTTTCAAACAGGTCCCGCTGTCCAAGCGCCGTCTTGCAAAACTGGACGCGGTGGTGTGGCGTGAGGCCCAGCGCCCTGAGTGCGGCAGTGTGCTCCGCCGTGGCATAGCCAACATTGGAGCCCCAGCCATAGCCCGGTCGGCGCGCAGCAAGGGCCCACATCAGCCGGTCGCGCGCCACCTTGGCCACGATCGACGCGGCCGCGATAGCATGACAGGCATTGTCGCCTTTCACGATAGACTGATGCGGCTCGCCAAGCTCGGGGACCTGCAAACCATCCACGGCGAGCAGCACCAGAGTGCCGGCCGGGAGCATCGCGCGACAGTGCCGTACGGCGCGGCGCATGGCGAGGGCGGTGGCGACACGAATATTGAGATTGGCGATCTCGCGCACGCTCGCGGCGCCGAGTCCCCAACCGAGCGCATCACTGCGGATCTGCGCGGCGAGACCGAGTCGCTTGGAGGAGAGCTTCACCAACTTGGAGTCGCGCACCCCCTCGATTCCTGGATGCTCCAGCGCGAAACAGACGGCCCCCGCCACCACCGGCCCCGCCAGAGGGCCGCGGCCGACTTCATCGACGCCGATGAGGACGGCGCCGGTGGACCAAGCGGCGCGTTCGTGGAGCAGGAGATCAGGCATGCAGGAAGATACTACCAACGGAGAACGGAGAACGGAGAACGGAGGATCTCTCCGCTATTGTCGCACCGCCATCCTCCGCTCACGCACCACCTCCGCGCCGGTTGTCGCATCTGTAACGCGCACCACAAGGCGATAATCATCGGCGGCAAGTTGCTTGAGGGCGAGTTCGCGTCGCATGGTGATGTGCGGCGAGGAGGCGACGGCGTTGGCACTGATCACCAGCGCCGGCTTTTTGGGCTTGCCGTTGACCTTCCAGAGTTCGTAGCGAGTCTGGTAGCTGTGTCCCGTCACCATGCCATCGAGTTCGTAGCTCAGGATGACCGACTCCTCCCGCCGCCACGCGTTGGTGGGATTCAGTGGAATCATCTCACCGTCATGGTTCCAAGAGAGACCACTTCCTGCACGGCCGAGGATGGGGTCGCTGAGTTCGAGGGATTTGCCGTCGAAGCGCGCAACGGGAATCGAGCGAAAGCGCTGGCCCGATCCGGCACGATGGGTGGTGTCCCCGACCACCACCGAGACACTCCAATCGCCGACCGGCGCCGGCACGATGAAGTAGGCGTTGAGATAGGCGTCCTTGCCGACGGCGGCACCCGTTTGCCATCTCCTGAGCGTGTCGAGTGAGGAAAGCACTCGACCCTTGGTGGTGTCGCCCACCACGACGCGGACGCGCGTGGCGAAGGCGCGCATCGCCGTGAGCGCACTCTCGTCGGGTACCAGCCCGCGAACCGGGACGCCCACCACCACGAGGGTGCCCCCACGCGGAATGCCGTAGGCCTGAATCATGGCGCCGAGCGCATGCGCGAACGACTCGGGGTTGCCGTCCATTGCTTCGGCCCGGACGCGGGTCTCGGTCATGTCCACCCGGATCTTGTTCGACCTGTTGGCCAACGCAATGCTCGGGGGCAAGACAGTGTATCCGGCGAGCATGCAGAGCCGCTGATCGATCTGACAGACCGACATGATGTCGCCAATGGGTTGGTTCCGCGCTACCATTCCCCAGCGCAGGTCGCCGGGGAAGCTCGCTGCACGTGAAAAGCCAATCACGAACGGCCCCTGCGGGCCGGCCCACTCCAGGTTGCTCCCCTCGAGCTCATGCACGCCAGCCGAACCCACCGTGCTGATCGGTTCGCCAAGCTTGAGCACCATCAGGCCACGATCATCCACGACACGACTCAGCGCATGGAAGCGATTGACATACGCGATCGGGGCAACCGCCGGGTCATGGGGGAAGAGAATGTCATCCCATCCTGCTTCAACCACGATGTCCGTCGAGCGCGGAATCGGCAGCGCCTCGGCCATGCTGCCCGAAACATCCCAGCGGTACTTCTGGAGCGCCACGCGCCAGCGGCGGTAATGCTCTGGTAGGCGTGTCCCGAGCGTGCGCGCATCCTCCAGATCCCGCTTGGCCCAGAAGGTCTCGACCCATGTGGTGCGCGCGCCCGGGAGGTATCCGAGGGCGTTCCACGCGTCTCGCTCGTCGGGCTTGGCGATGGAGGAGATGCTGCGGAGGTACCACGCGGCATCGGTGGAATCGGCGATGGCGGCGACACCGGCAAAGTACGCGCTGCGTCCCTCGGCGTCCCTGCCCTGCGCGAAACGAATTTCCGC
>JBBRBZ010000072.1:0-13356 GCA_038205305.1 Gemmatimonadales bacterium | reverse complement strand
GGGCCCGCTGCGGAGCCTTGCTGTGGTGGGAGGTCCCCCATGCGGCGTGGGGGGCGGGGGGGGGGCCACAAACGGGGGGGGGGGGGGGCGGGGGGGGGGTGGGAGGGGGGGGGGCGGGGGGGGGGGGGGGGGGCCCCCCCTGGGGCCCCCCCCCCCCGCCGCCGTCACGATTTGGTGGCCTTCGCCAAGTCGCGCACCGCCCCGGCGAGCCAGCGCACACGCGCGCCATCAGCCGCACCCGCCACATCGCGATCGATCTCGCCGGCCAGCTTGGTGAGTCCCGCGGCCCGCGCCGGCCCGCTCATTTTTTCGGCGGCATCGAGGGCATGGCCGATGGCCAGCGTCCGGGCTGCCGCGAGGCCATTGCCCCGCACCAGCTGGTCGAGATACGACCGCGCCACAGGGAACGCGGCAGGCCAGACCACCTTCGGCTGCATCTGCGGGTTGAACTGATCGAAGTGCACCAGTTTGGCGGCGTCGATTTCGTTCTGCGACAACCACTCGCTCGGCGTCAGGTCGAAGACGTCGATGCCGCGGGCGATCTCCGAGGCGTAGATGTGCCCGTTGTACCAGTAGGCCGCCCAGTAGCCGCCGGTGACGATCCGGGTCGAGGCCGAGTCGGCGCCCTTCTCCGGATGGTCGGGGATCGGGCCGCGGTCAAAATAGGCGATCTCCACCGGATGATCGGGATTGGTGAAGTCGAAGACATTCATACCGCCCTGATACCACCCCTGCACCATGATGTCGCGGCCCGGCACCGGCACCAGCGAGCCATTGTGCGCGACGCAGTTCTCCTGCTCGGTCTGCGCAGCCGGCATCTTGAAATAGGCGTGCTGCTGGAGCTTGCGGTCCTTGATGGTGAAGATCGCGTCGGCGCCCCAGTCGAGTGGATCGATCACTCGGCAGCGCGGCGCGGTGCCGCCGCCCCATTCGTCGGTGAAGACCACCTTGGTCCCTTCATTGTTGAACGTGGCCGAGTGCCAGAAGGCGAAATTGGTGTCGCCAGCGAAATCGATCCGCTTCGGATTGGCCGGATCGGAGATGTCGAGTAGCAGGCCGTAGCCGCCACACGCCCCGCCCGCGAGTCCCACCGCCGGGTAGACAGTGATGTCATGACATTGGTTGGGGCCCGGGCGCGCCGCGTTGGCATCGACTGGTGCGGCGCCACGACCTCCGCCGGCAGCCGACGCGGCCGCGGGCGAACTGCCATGAGCCTTGGCCGCCATGAGTTCGCTGAAGATCCGCGCGCCGTTGATCACCTTGGCCTGTTCGGGATGGGCCAGCGGCACCCGGATCACGTCGATCCGGAAGCGGGACGAGTTGGCCGAATCGGGCGAAGCGTAGTCGCGGCAGCCGGGCATCTCCGCGCTGTCTCGCACGCCAGCAGAGCCTGACACATAGACGTAGATCACGCCCTTGTCCTTCGGATCGGGCACCAGGGTATGGGTGTGCGAGCCGCGGCAGGTCTGGACGTCAGCTACCTTTCTCGGATGGTCGGGGTCGCTGATGTTGAAGATGCGCACGCCCACCATCCGGCCCATGTTCGCTCCGCGGCCACTGATCCCTTCGGTGCCGCAGTCGAGCCGGTCGCCAGTGGATTCCGAGGAGATGAACAGCAAGTCGCCGTAGATCGAGGGATCGCCCTGACCGGTGGCGCAGAGCAGCGCCTTGCGCAACATCGGCCGAGCCGGATTGGAGATGTCCCAGATGGAGAAGCCGCTGAAGTTGCCCTGGTAGAGCCAGTTGCCCTTGAAGGCGAGATCGGAGTTGGCGAAAGTGAGGCCACGCGCCCCGCCTGCCCCGTCGAACAGATCTGGCTTGGCGCGATGCGAGAGCAGTTCGATGTTCTTGGCGGCCACTCCGGCATCGGTCATGCCATAGTGGAGTCCAACCCGCGGGTCGGTGGTGCTGGCGGTGTTGCCCTGTGCGGCCAAAGCCGGCGCCGCCATCACCATCAAGGTGGCAAGCACCCGCACGCTGCGTCGGCTCACTCCGTGCTGCTGCATGATCACTGGCTCTCCTGGATCGAGTTGAGCATCTGTTCCATCCGTCCGATTTCAGCCCGCTGGTCCGCATCGACGTCCGTCGCGAACCGGAAAATCTCTGAGCCCTGCCCGCCGCCGGGCGCCGCAAAGAGGTCGACCACCATCGTGAGCGCCCCGCGATGGTGCTGGATCATCCCCGTAAGGAAGAGGCGATCAAAGGCGGTCCCGCGCGCCTCATCGAGAGCCTTGAGTTGATCGGCCGTGAGCATCCCCGGCATCAGCCCCGCGTGCCCGCCCATCCCCGTCATCGCCATCCCAGCATGACCCGGCGCGGCTGAATCAGGGACGGTCTGGTCGCGGTCGCGCAGCCAATTCTGCATCAGCGCGATTTCGTCGCGCTGCGAGATGGTGATCTTCTTGCACAGTTGCAGCACCTTCGGGCTTGCCCCATGGGTCGAGGCCCAGGCCGCCATCACCACCGCCTGGGCATGATGCGCGATCATCCCCTGCATGAACTGGACGTCGGCGGACACGAAACTGGCTGCGGCGTTGTGGGTTTGGCTGGTGAGTGGGGCGACGAGAAACGGCACAAGGATGACGGCACTACCAACGATCGAGCAACGCGAGCGACGCATCAGAATCCTCCCTGGCCAACTAGACCTGCGCCCCCCCAGATCAGGGCGCCGAAATACGCACCGTGAGCGGGCGCCGGCAATCCTCGCATTGGCGCTCGAACGGTTCCGTCGCACTGCGGAGGCCGAGCCCGCCACCCAAGCGATTGGACTCATGGCAGCGAGGGCACTTGATCTTCATCGGCGTGAGGCGGCAGCTGAGGCGGAGTTGGCGCACCGCCAGGACGATTCCAATCACCAAAACCAGCGGAATTCCCAGCAGATGGATGATGGGGACCGGGATGAGCATGGCGGCCATGAGCACCGCGACGCCAAAGATGATCGCGGCCCGCCGGAACCGGTCGAACTCACTGAATTCCTGCAGGGTCCCCTGCTCGACCGTGGTCGAGCCGTCGGAGGCCTCGAGCGTCACCTGAACGATTCGAGTCACCATTCCGGGAACATAACACGGTTGCGGCAGCACCAAGTCCCACCATTGGCGAGAGCGGTTATCGTTCCCTGATGCCCATTCCATCCGGTACCGAAGATCCGCCTTCGCTCTCCCGTGAACGCGCCGTCCGCGAGGCCTACAGTGCCGATGCATCGGGCCTCACTATGCTGGCCGATGCCGTCGCCCGACCGAAGAGTCCCGCGGAGGTCGTGGACCTGCTGCGCCAAGCGACGGCCGACCGAACCCCGGTGACCGCGGCCGGTGGCCAGAGCAGCATGACCGGCGGCTCGATCGCCGATCATGGCATCCTGCTCTCGCTCCGGGGACTGGATCGGATCCTCGATCTCGATGTTGCCGCGGGCACAGTGCGCGTCGAGCCCGGCATCGGTGTCGGCCAGCTGAAACGCACCCTGGCCGAGCACGGGCTCCTCTTTGCGCCAGACCCGACCAGCGAGGAAGAAGCTTCCCTGGGTGGCGCGATCGCCTGCAACGCCTCCGGCGCCCGCTCGCTGCGCTACGGTGCCACCCGTCGGCATGTCAGTGCGCTCACCGTCGTCATGGCCAGCGGCGAACTGGTGGAATTCCGGCGCACCCGAGTCGAGAAGAACACCGTCGGCTACGGTCCCATTCAAGATCCGATCGACTGGTTCATCGGTAGCGAAGGCACCCTCGGCATCGTCGTCGCCGCGGAACTTTCCCTCCTCCCCCTCCCCGAACGGGTGACCGGATTGGGCGTCCCTTTCCCGAGCGACCGTGAAGCACTCGCCTTCGTGCTTGCAGCCAGGCAGGCCTCGGCCCTCGGGCATGTGCAGCCTCGCTGCCTGGAGTTCCTCGACGCCCGCGCCCTCGAGATTGTGCGCGCTCAGGAGGGTGGCGGCGGCTGGACCGGCGAGGCGTTCGTCTACACGGAAGAAGAGAGCCGGGGCGACACCGAGGTGGACTTCGATGCCTGGCTCGCGCTCGCGGAAGCGCACGGCGCGCTGGTGGATGACGTGGCGGTCTTCGACAGCGACAGCAGCATTCGCACCGCCCGCCGACTCCGTCACGGCGTACCCGCCACCATGAACGAACGTGGCGGGAAATTCCGCGCCGATGGTGGCCGCCGGATCGCCACCGACTGGGCCGTTCCCTACCCTCGACTCGCCGAGGCGATCACCCTGGCCCGCGCAGCGGTGGCGTCACACGGCGTGGCCGTTCCCACCATCTACGGGCACGCCGGCAACGGCCATCCGCACATGGACTTCGTGGCGCGGAACCCGGAGGAAGTGCACCAGGTCGAGGAGACGATCGCCGAGATCCTGCGCGGGATTCTCTCGATGGGAGGCACCGTGGCCGCCGAGCACGGCATTGGCAAGATCAAGCACCGCTGGATGGAGATGCAGCTCACGCCCATGCAGCTGCGTGTCATGCGCGGCATCAAGCAGGCGCTCGATCCGCTCGAACTCCTCGCTCCGGGCAACATCCTGCCCTGAAGCCGGTTGAGCGGTGGACCGATGCCACCTCGGCCCAATCCGCACGATTCAGGCAGGGCGCGACCTGCCGCCCACCGACCTGTCCAGAAGCTGGACAATCCATCGCATCCAAAGGGGGTGTTCTGGCTGTTGTCGGATCGGCACCGGAGTTGCCTACTGGGAGCGGGTCGGGGCACGGCGGTGATCTGGTCGGTCGAAGCATTTCGGGTTGGCCGAACGGGGGAAGTAGGGAGGCACCATGGAATTGAGCTGGGGTTCTGCCTGGGGACCACTCGGGCCGTCCATCGCCACCGCGGTGCTGGTCGTGGTGGGTTTGACCATTGTCATCGCGGTGGTCAACCGCAGGTTCCAAAGGCAGCACAAGGAGCTGGACCTGCGTGACGACCGATTCCGCGTGCTGATCGAACAGAGCGGCGATGCCATCGCAGTCCTCGATGCCCGAGGCCGGGTCACCTTTGCGACCGGGGCGATGGAAGCGGTGCTCGGTTACCGTCCTGAAGAGCTCCTCGGCCGGAGCGTCTTCAAGTTCCTCACGCCCGACGGGGACCTGCTCCATCGGGATCAGGTCCGGCGATTGCGCGAGTTCCCCGATGAAGTGGTCCAAATGGAAGGCGGCTTCCAGCGCAAGGACGGTAGCTGGCGCATCGCGAGAGCAAGCCTCATCAACCGGGTGCGCCACCCAGCGGTTGGTGGCTTGGTGCTCACCTTCCGTGACGCGACCGAGCAGGTGCACCTGGAGGAGCAACTCCGCCTCGGGCAGCGACTGGAGGCGGTCGGCCAGCTGGCCGGAGGCATCGCCCACGACTTCAACAACCTGCTCACCACGATCAGTGGCAACGTCGACCTGCTGCTGGAGGAGGGAGTGGATGAGTCGACGAGTCGTCAGGGCCTGCAGGAGATCCGGCATGCGGCGGACCGTGCCGCCGGCCTGACCAGGCAACTACTCGCATTCGGCCGCCGACAGGTCCTGCAGCCCCGCGTGTTGAACCTGAACAAAGTGGTGAGTACCGTGAGTGAGCGGCTCTCCCGCACCGTCCTCGGCCAGAAAATTCAACTTAACCTCGACCTCGCAGCCGATCTGGGTGGTGTGACCGCCGATCCCCAGCAGATCGAACAGGTGATCCTGGCGCTCGTCAAGAACGCCAATACCGCCCTCCCCGATGGTGGTCACATCTCCATCGCGACCGGCAACGCCACCTTTGATGAACCACACATCCGCGCCACCGGCACGCTCGCGCCGGGCGACTACGTGCTGCTGGCCGTCCACGATTCCGGCATCGGCATGACGGCCGAGACCGTGAAGCACATCTTCGACCCCTTCTTCACGAGCCAGGGAGAGGAGAAGGGCACCGGACTGGGCCTCGCCATGGTCCACGGAATCGTGGAACAGAGCAACGGGCAGATCCTGGTATACAGTGAACCCGGGCTGGGCACCAGCTTCAAGATTTTCCTGCCGCGAACGGGGATTCGCCCAGGCACCGCTGAGCACCGGGTGCCACAGCGATCGCCGCAGGGCAGGGAGCGAGTCCTGATCGCGGAGGACGAACTGAGCGTCCAGCGCCTGACGCGGAAGATTCTCGAGCGCCAGGGCTATCAAGTGCTGGTGGCTTCCGATGGAGCCGAGGCCTTGGAGCTGGCCGAGGCCACGGAGCATGCCATCGATCTGTTGGTGACCGATGTCATCATGCCGCGGATGGGGGGTCGCGAGCTGGCCGATCGCATCGCGACGAGCCATCCGGAGGCCCGAATCCTCTTCGTTTCGGGGTATTCCAACCAGGCGATTTCGCGGCAAGGCATCCTCGAACCGGGATTCGCCTTCCTCGAGAAGCCGTTCACGGCCGATTCACTCGCGGACAAGGTTCGTGAGGTGCTTGATGGTGGCGCGAAAGCAGACTCAGCGGCCTGAGGAGATAGCGACCTTGCCCCCGGCCACCTCGTGGCGAGCCCCGTTTGTGAGGTAGACCACGAGAAAGAGGACGCTGCCAGCGCTCACCGCCGAGCGCGCGGCGACGGACCAGCCACTGGTCGAGATGAACCCCTCGATGGTGCCCGCCACCAGCAACAACACCACCGTCGCCCCGACCAGCCGGATCGCCACGCGACCGGCCAACACCAGCGCATCGCGGCGCGGCAGCTCGCCCGGTGCGATCATCGCCCGCCCCAGCTGGAACCCGGCAGCTCCCGCCACCCAGATGGCGAAGAGTTCGAGGAAGCCATGCCCGATGATGAAGGTCCACAAATATCCCAGCATTCCCACGTTCGCGAATTCACCGGACGCCGCCCCGATGGCGAGTCCGTTGTAGGCGAGCGCCAGCAGCGACCCGACGCCGAAGAGCGCCCCCGAGGCGAACGCCATGGTGGCGACCTTGATGTTGTTGGTGATGATCGACGCCGCCATCACCGGGCGATCCGCACCCGGGGCAAGCACGTAGCCCTTCCCCTGTGCGATGCGCGCCGCGCCAGCCTCGGCCCGTTCGATCATCACGTCGGGGAGCAGTTCGGGCGCGAGCTCCGGACGCTGACGCAGCAAGGCGAAGCCAGCCACGGCCGGCAGCATGAAGCAGACGAAGGCGAGCAGGACATAACGCCACGACAGGAGAATCGCCGCCGGACACTCCTGCGACACGAAGCGCCACATATTCGCCCAAGTGTGCCGCTCCGATCGGTAGAGGGCACTGTGCCCGGCGGCGACCAGGCGCTCCAGTTGCCCGACAATCGAGACATCGGCGCCGTAGGTTCGCGCCCGTGCCAAGTCGGCGGCCACCTCCCGATAGCGGGCCGCGAACTCGGGGAGCTCCTTTGGCGACAGGGCATCGAGCCCACCGGTTGTCACTCGATCAGCCAGCACCTGGAACTCGGCCCACCGGCCGGACTTCCTCGCCACCAGTCGCTCGGCCACCGACCGCCCCGCACCGCCGCCCGGGGTGCTCGAGGATCGCGCCCCGAAGCGCCCGCGCCGACGCTCGAGCTCGGCCCGATACACCTCGGTGAGAAACGTCGTGTCGTCGGATGCTCGCACGGCGTGCCGCGCCGCGAACTGGCCGGCGAACTGCTTGGCGAAACGATCGCGGACAGCCGGCGGCAGCATCGGGGCCCGCTGAGTGAACTCCCGCAGCAACCGGAATTCCTCGTCCGAGAGCTGCGGCGTCCCACCGGATTCGAGCTCGCTCGACGGGGAGACTGACGCGGCGGGGTTGGCACCTTCCAGAGGCCGGTCGCGCACCACGACGGTGCCGGCCACCAAGTCGCCGAGGCGCCGCGCGCGTGGATGAATCGCGATCAGCAGAATCCCGATCGCCCCGAACACGTCGATCGGCAACAACAGGTTACGAGCGGCGGCGTCGGCCAAGGAGACGCCGTGTCCCGTGTCGCGGATCACCCGGATCCCCAGCCAACGCTTGCCGGGAGTCTGCCCGTCCCAAAGCCCTTCAAAGAGCGTGAAGTACCCCCAAAGTATGCCGTAGACCATGCCAATCGCGAGCGCCAACATCCAGCGTGACCGTGCCCTGAACAGCCCGAAGGCAGTGACTGTCACCAAGATCATGCCCAGCACCACGAGCCAGTCGGCCACGGCCGCCAACACCCGACTCCCCACGCCGGCGATCTCGTAGTCGAGCACCACATTCTCGGGCGTTTCGAGCGCCAGATGCTGACGGAAGTCGTTGGCGGGTTTCGGGCTCGACATGGGGCCACTGGGCGACGGGGGGGTGCTGGAATCGCTCGGACACGGTAATGTACGGCTCTCGTTCGCACTCTCCCAATCCCCGTCAGGAGACTCCTGCATGGCCGCGCCTGCGCTTCGGCCCCTCTCGACCGGGGAAGTGCTCGATGTGTCTTTCGGTCTGTACCGTGGCTTCTTCATTCCGCTGCTGACGGTCGCCATCGCGACGCGGGCCATCCCAACCATCCTCAGCATCTATCTCCAGGCGTCCGGTGGGTACTTCGCGCACTGGGTGCTCAGCCTCGGCTTCTTCTTCATCAGTACGCTGCTCGGGGCGATTGGCATCGCCGCGACCACCTTCATCGTGTCGGGCGCCTACCTCGGCAACACGGTGCCAGCCAAGGTCGCCCTCGTCTCGGCGCTCGGTTTCATCGGCCGCCTGATGATCCTGACGCTGTTGACCTCGGTGATCGTCGGAGTCGGCTTCGTGCTGCTGATCGTACCGGGCTTCATCCTGTTCAGCGGGCTCGCGCTCGGCAACGCCGTGCTCGTGCTCGAGGCGCCGATCACCCCGAACGACGCCATGAGCCGTTCCTGGAAGCTGACGACGGGTTTCCGCTGGAAGGTGTTCCTGACCTTCCTTGCGACCGTCCTCCTGCTGGTGGTCCCGACGATGGTCGTTGGCCTGGTGGGCATCTTCGGCTCGTTCGCCGGATTGTGGCCCCAAACGGCTCCCATGGTTCTCATCGGCCTGCTGGACCTCTTTGTCTACCCGTTCATCTACATCGTGATCATCGTGCTCTACTATGACCTGCGCGTCCGGAAAGAGGGCTTCGACCTGGAACTCCTCGCGGCCGCCATCCAGCCTGCCTGATGGTATGGCAACGGCCGGACTCGTTGCGCGCGATCCTCGATTCGGTGTTCCGTGCGCCGGTGTATCGATGGACGGAACGACCCGACCCCTTCGCGATCCTCCGCCGCGGCTGGATCGAGTTCCTGGGATGGCTCGCCGCGCTGCGTGATGCGCACCCGTTCGGCTACCAGGCCCTGCTCTATCTCCTCCTGGCACTGGTGCTGGTCCTCGCGGTGCGCGTGCTCTGGATCCTCTACCACACAGTCAAGGCGTCCCCGGCAATTCACGGAGCCGACTCGACCAGTGAACGCACGCCGCGAACGGCAACATGGTTCCAGCACCACGCCGCGCAGCTCGCCGCCAGTGGCCGTTACGCCGAAGCAGTCCAGGCGGACTTCCTCGCGCTGGTGCTGGCGCTCGATGCCCTCAAGGTGCTCCACTTCCACCCCAGCAAGACGCCGGCGGAGTACACCCGGGAATCGGGACTGGACCCCGCCGCCGCCGCGGCCTTCCGCGACTTGGTCCGTCGTCTCTACGGCTACGCCTTCGCACGCTGGCCGTGCGATGCAGCCGCCTACGCCCAATGGCGCAACGACGCCCGACCCGAGCGCTATGCAGCCGCGCACTGAGGCGCTGATCGGGCTGGCCGCAGTCCTCCTGCTTGGCAGCGCGGCGGCCGTATTGGGATCGCGTGGGGTGGTGCAGGAGAGCGCCGACCTGCGCCCCTCGACCTTTTTAGCCGGGCCGCAGGGCAGTCGGGCCCTGCTCGAGGCCACCCGTGCGCTGGGTGTCGAGATTCGTCGTTTTCGGCAACGCCCGAAAGAACTCTCGCGGCTCGTCGACAGCAGCAAGCGACAGCTGCTGGTAATCCTGGACCCGTCGACACCCCTCTCCCCACCCGACCAGGCGCTGCTCCTCAAGTTCGGCCAATCGGCCGACCTGCTGCTCGCCGGACGACACGACGACGACCTGATGCGCTGCTTCGGCTACAAGGTGGAGTGGAAGCTGCTCGATTCGACGGCGGTCCTCGGCCTCGGTGTTCCCGCGCCTCGTCTCAACGCCTACCTGTTGCAGACGCACGAAGCGAGCTACACGGACTCGAGTCGCAGCATGGATGCCCTGCGCAGCAGCTGCACCGTACCGAAGTTCCGCTCGGTCACGCCACTGCTGGCGACGGCCCGCGGACTGGTGGCCATTCGGCTCGAGCGCGAGGACACGCCGCACAGCGTCATCCTCGTGGCCGACCCTGCGCTCTTCCGCAATCGCGTCATGCGCGACACCGATGCCGGACTCTTCGCGCTCGGCCTGATCGACGGCCACTATGATCGGGTGATCTTCGAGGAGTATCATCACGGCTTCGGCGCGAGCGGTTCGCTCGCCAATGCCACCATTGCCTGGAGCCTCACGTCGCCGTGGGGCTGGGCCGTCTGGCAGCTCGCCGCCGTGGGGCTGCTCGCGCTGCTCTTCGGTGCGGTACGCTTCGGCCCCGCCATTCCGGCGATCCTGCGCACTCGTCGCTCGCCGCTGGAGCATGTCCGGGCCCTCGCCACGGCGCTCTCCGCCGCCAAGGGGCACGACGAAGCGATCGGCGCGATGGTGCGCGGTCTGCGCCGCCGGCTCGCGCCACCGGCGTTGCGGACCCGGGGCGACTGGCATGCGTGGCTCGCCCAGCTCGACCATCGCGCCGCCTCGACGGGCGAACGCGAAGCCCTTGCACGACTCAACCAACTCACCAAGCCGGGGCAGCCGCCATCGAGCGTGCTGCAAGCCGCGAACGCTGTGGAGGACGTGTGGCAGAACATCCACTCCTGAGTCCCGAAGAAGTCCGCGAACGGGCGGACACCGCCAACGGCATCCTCGCCGAACTGCGCCGAGTGGTGCTCGGGCAGGAAGCGGTGCTGCGGGAATCGTTGCTCGCGCTCCTCGCCCAGGGACATGTGCTGCTCGAGGGTCCCCCGGGGACAGCCAAGACGCTGCTGGTCCGCTCGCTCAACCAGGCGCTGGGCCTCCACTTCCGGCGAATCCAGTTCACCCCGGACCTGATGCCGTCCGACATCACAGGGGTGAGCATTCTTGGAGCAACCAGCAATTTCACCTTCCGCCCGGGACCGCTCTTCGCCGACCTGGTGCTCGCCGACGAGATCAACCGGGCCCCGGCCAAGACCCAGGCCGCGTTGCTCGAGGCGATGGAGGAGCGGAGCGTCACCGTCGATGGCGAACGCCACCCGATGAGCGCGTCGTTCACGGTCTTCGCGACCCAGAATCCGATTGAATTCGAGGGCACCTATCCGCTCCCCGAAGCGGAGCTCGATCGCTTCATGCTGAAGAGCCGGCTCGACTATCCCGACGCCGCGACCGAGCAGGGCGTGCTCGATCGGGTACTGGGCGGCTTCGAGTCTTCCGAGGTCGCAACCTTCGGCATCCGGGCAGTGCTCGATGCCGACGGTCTTGCACGTCTTCGCCAGGCGGTGCGACGGGTCCGCGTGCAGCCGGCTCTCGTGCTCTACATCACCGCACTGGTGCGAGCCACTCGCGATGCCCCAGCACTCACCCTTGGCGCCTCGCCTCGCGCCAGCGTCGCACTGCTCAAGCTCGCCCAAGCCTCGGCGTTGATCGATGGACGCGACTACGTGGTGCCCGATGACGTGAAGGCACTCGCCACCGCCGTGCTGCGGCATCGCGTGGTGGTCGCGCCCGAACTCGAGCTCGAGGGGGTGAGCGCCGACGATGCGCTGGCGACCCTGATCGAGCGCGTGGCAGCTCCACAGGGATGATTCTCCCCACGCGGCGTTGGTATGCTGTGGCGGCGATGCTCACCCTCGTCGCTCCGCTGGCACTCGTCTGGCCGCCCGCGGCCGCGGTGCTGGTCGTTGCCGACCTGCTCTGGGTGATTGCCTTCCTGGTCGATGTCTTTCGGGTCGCGGCAATCGACCTGCCGAATTTTCCCGTGGCGAGAGAGGCCCCGCCGGCATTTTCCGTCGGACGACCGCTGCCGATCACTTACGTCTGGCGCAACGAGAGCTCGCACACGTTGACGTTGCGCGTGCGCGAGGCGCTGCCTCCCCTCTTTGAAATGCCGCATGAACGCGAACGCGAGGTGACGCTGCCGCCGCACGGGACCCTCCGGGAATCGATCGAGATGGTCCCTCTCCGGCGCGGGCGATCGACTGCCGGCCGACTCTTTCTCCGATTGCGCGGCCCGTGGGGACTGGTCTGGCGGCAGGCGCGCCGCGAGGCACCGTGGCAGGTGACCGTCTACCCCAATCTGCGCAACGCTGCGCTGCGCGCGCTTCCCGCTCAGGCCCAGCGTCGCCGCGAGGCGGGGTTCCGCAACCTCCGTCGGCTCGGCGAGGGGCGCAGCTTCGAATCGCTGAAGGAATGGGCGCCGGGCGAAGAGACCCGCTCGATCGACTGGAAGGCGACCGCACGCCGCGGCAAGCTGATGGCACGGCAATACGAGGACGAACGCCGACAGCAGGTGATGATGGTGATCGACGCCGGGCGCCTGCTGACCGCCGAAATCGACGGCCGCCCCCGACTCGAAGCAGCGATCGACGCCGCGCTCGAGCTGGCCCACAGTGCCGTGCATCACGACGACAACGTCGGCCTGCTGGTCTTCGCCGACGAGATACTCCACTTCGTCCCGCCGACGCGCGGACGCCGGGCGCTGCGACTGATCCTCGATGGCTTGGCAGGCATCGAAGGGCGGCTGGTCGAGCCCAACTATCCGGCCGCCTTCGCCTACCTCGCCTCGCGCAGCCGCAAGCGCGCCCTCACCGTCCTCTTCACCGATGTGGTCGATCGCACCGCGAGTGATGCCTTCGTCGCCCAGGCCGGTTCCCTCCGACCGCGTCATTTGCCGCTGGCCGTCACGCTGCGCGACCCGGCGCTCGAGCGACTGGCGACGGCCCGTCCCACCACCAGCGAGGGCGCCTTCGAGCGGGCCGCCGCCGAAGAACTGCTGGAGGCGCGCGAGAATGCCCTGGTCGAACTGCGCTCGCACGGCGTGCTGGTGCTCGATGTGCTACCGGAGGGAGCCGCCCGCGGAGTGGTCGAGCAGTATGAACGGTTGAAGCGGCGGGCGATGGTGTAACAGCACGACGGGTGGATGGTGGATAGTGAATGGTCCACGCCTCCCGATCCACCATCCACCTTGACGTATCAACATTTCTTGTTATATCTTCACCTCATGCAGTCCACCGCCAATCCTTCCGCTGCTGCGTCTGCCTTCCGCGCCCTTGCCGACCCCACCAGGCTGCTCATCCTCGAGCGGCTCCGCCTGGGCGAGCGCTGTGTCTGCGACCTGCAGGACCTGCTCGACGC
>JBBRBZ010000071.1:0-13668 GCA_038205305.1 Gemmatimonadales bacterium | reverse complement strand
TCGGCGAAGCGCTGGTTGGCCTCGTCGCGCGACACCACCTCGCGCACGAACGGGTAGTCCGCCTCGGTGACGCGGCTCATCGCCGCCTCAATCGCCTCGAGGTCCTCCGGGGTGAACGGCCGGGGCACCGCGAAGTCGTAGTAGAAGCCCTCCTCGATCGCCGGACCGAAACCGATGCCCGCCCCAGGGAAGAGTTCGCGGACGGCGGTCGCCAGGATGTGGGCGGCCGAGTGCCGCAGCACCTCCAGCGCGGCCGGATCCCGGTCGGTGAGAATCGCGATCGTGGCGCCGTCGGGCAACGATCGGCCCAGATCCTGGACCTTGCCGTCCACCCGGATCGCGACGGCGGCCCGGGCCAGCCCCGCGCCGATCAAGGCGGCGAGCTCGCCCCCGGTGGTGCCGGCGGGGAGCTCTCGCGTCGAACCATCGGGAAGGGTGACCCGGATCATGCTCTCGGGGGTGGCGATCGTCACGTCGAACCTCATTGGCGTGGAGAATGTGCGGTCAAAAGCCGCCAGCGCGGGCATAGGCCGAGCCGACGGAGTCATGTAGTTTATCACCATGTCACGCTTCGTTGTACGACGCCGCCCAGCCGCCCAGACCGATTCCCCCGCCAAGGGGGTGACAGCGGTGGTGGTCGGCGTGGCCGTGGGGGCCACCCTCGGCTTCATCCTCGGTGAATTGATCGGCCCGGTGGCCAAGCGGGTAACCAGCCGTCCGGCCCGGCGCGACGCGCGCCCGTCGATGGCAGAACTGGTACACGGTGCCCACGCCGCCCTGATCGCCGATGTCCAGCTGCGTGAGTGGCAGCTCGAGGTGGTCCCGGTCGGCAAGGGGCGGATCGAGTTGCGGGGCTGGGTGGGAACACGCGCGGCGCGCACCCGGGCCGCCCGCCTGGTGGGCGAGGCCATCGAGGCGGAGGCGGTGGTGAACTGCATCTTGGTTCGCGGCGAGGACGACCAGTTGCCGGACTACGTCGACGACGAGGACGGGATGGAGTCGGCATGAGCGAGCCCCTCGCTCCCCAGTACGAGCCCGCGAACATCGAACCGGCCCTCTACCGCTGGTGGCAGGAGCAGAAGCTCTACCAGGTGGAGGCTGATTCGCCGGGTGCGCCGTATGTGATCCAGATGCCTCCGCCGAACGTCACCGCGGTGCTGCATGCCGGCCACGGCCTCAACGACACCATTCAGGACGTCCTCATTCGCTTCGAGCGGATGCGGGGTCGCAAGACTCTCTGGGTGCCCGGCACGGATCACGCCGGCATCGCGACCCAGAACGTGGTGGAGAAGCTGATCGCCAAGGAAGGCAACAGCCGCTTCGATCTCGGCCGCGAGCTATTCGTCACACGGGTGTGGAGCTTCGTGCACGACACCGGCGGGCTCATCCTCGAACAGCTGAAGGCACTGGGCTGTTCGTGCGACTGGTCCCGCACCTACTTCACCCTCGACGAGGGCCTCTCGCGCGCCGTGCGTGAAGTGTTCGTACGGCTGCACCAGAAGGGGCTGATCTACCGCGGCAAGTACATCATCAACTGGTGCCCGCGGTGCCTCACCGCGCTCTCCAACGAAGAGGCCGAGAAAGTCGACACCGATGGCCGGATCTGGTATCTCCGCTATCCCCTCGAGGAGGGCAGCGGACACTTGGTCGTGGCGACCACTCGCCCCGAGACGATGCTTGGTGACACCGGTGTCGCAGTGCATCCGACCGATGAGCGCTACCGTCACCTGATTGGCAAGCAGCTCCGGCTGCCGCTCGCGGACCGCCTCATCCCGATCGTTGCCGATGAGGCCGTGGACCCGGCGTTCGGCACCGGCGCGGTGAAGATCACCCCGGCACACGACCCGCTCGATTTCGAGATCGGTCGCCGGCAGGGGCTCGCGACCATCGACATCATGACGCCCGCAGCGCACCTCAATGATGAGGTGCCGGAGCGGTTTCGCGGACTGGATCGGTTCGTGGCGCGCAAGCAGGTGGTGAAGGAGTTCGAGGCACTGGGTCTGCTGGAGAAGGTTGAGCCGCACCGCAACGCCGTGGGGCACTGCTATCGCTGCGACACTGTGGTGGAGCCGCGCCTCTCCGATCAGTGGTTCGTGAAGATGGCGCCGCTTGCCGCACCAGCCCTGAAGGCCTACCGCGACGGTCAGCTCACCTTCATCCCCGAGTTCCAGGGCGACAACTACGCCAACTGGATGGAGAACATCCGCGACTGGTGCATCTCCCGGCAGCTCTGGTGGGGGCACCGGATTCCGGTGTGGTACTGTGAAGGGACTGAACAGCCGAGAGACGAGAGACGAGAGACGAGTGGCTGCGGCCATGTCATGGTTTCGACCGACGTGCCGACAGAGTGCAGCAAGTGCGGTGGTGCATTGCGCCAGGACGAGGACGTCCTCGACACCTGGTTCTCGAGCTGGCTGACGCCGTTCTCCTCGCTGGGCTGGCCGGACGACACCGCCGACCTGCGGGCCTTCTATCCCGGCACCACGATGGTCACCGCGCCCGAAATCCTCTTCTTCTGGGTCGCGCGGATGATCATGGCCGGCCTGGAGTTCATGGGAGAGGTGCCGTTCCGCACCATCTACCTGCATGGCACGGTGCGCGACACCCAGCATCGCAAGATGTCGAAGTCCCTCGGCAACGGCATCGATCCGCTCGAGGTGATCAACCGCTATGGCGCCGACGCGCTGCGCTACACGGTGGTGAGCGGCATGTCGGTGGGTACCGACCTGATCCTCGACCCGGCCGATCTCGACGTGTCGTTCGCACCGGGGCGCCACTTCGCCAACAAGTTGTGGAACATCGGTCGGCTCCTGCTTGGTCAGTTCGGTGACGCCACGCGTCCGCTCGCGGAGATTCCCGAGACATCGCTCACGCTGGCGGATCGCTGGATCCTCGCGCGCGCCCACGAGACGATCCGCAACGCGACGCAGCACTACGAGCGCTTCCGGCTCAACGACGCGGCCGGCGCGATCTACCATTTCCTCTGGAGCGACCTGGCGGATTGGTATCTCGAACAGATCAAGCCGCGGCTCTACGATGCGCAACCCGGCGGCGATGTCGCTCGTGCCGTGGCGGCGCATGTCTTCGACATCGCGCTGCGCCTGCTGCATCCGGTGATGCCCTTCATCACCGAGACGCTCTGGCAACGGCTGCCTGGCCACACCGAGCAGGAATCGATCTCGGTGTCACGCTGGCCAACCGAAGCCAACGCGCATTTCGATGGCGATGCCGTCACGGTGTTCGGGTTGGTCCAGGAGATGATCGGCGCCATCCGTGCGCTGCGCGCCGAATATGGCGTCGCACCGGGGCAGCAGATTCAAGTGACCATCGCCGACGCGTCGCCGATCGCCCGTCGTGCGGTTGGCGCCGAGGGCGGCACCATTCGCCGACTCGCGAAGCTCTCCGAGCTCACGCTCGACGGACCGGCCGAGGCAAACAGCGCCACGGCGGTGCTCTCCGACCGTACCACGATCATCATCCCGCTCGGCGACCTGGTGGACCTTGATCAGGAGTGCGCGCGGCTCGGCAGCGAAGCCGACGAGCTCGACCGACTCGTGGCGGTGCAAGAGGTCAAGCTCGGCAACGAGCAGTTTGTGGCCCGCGCTCCGGCCGCGATCGTGGAGAAGGAGCGCGACAAACTGACGGCGTGGCGCGCCCAGGCCGCAACTCTCCGGGAGAAGCGCACGGCGCTCGGATGCCCCGGCTGATCCGGCCCGCGCTCGCCGCGCTCCTGCTTGGCGCGTGCGCACACATGGCCACGCCCCCCGGCGGGCCGGTGGACCATACCCCGCCCTATCTGCTCTCGGTCTACCCTGATTCCGTGCGCGTGCTGGAGGGATTCAAGGGCGACGTCGAATTCCGCTTCAACGAAGTCGTCAGCGAGGGGGCGCAGCCCAATTTCGGCCTCGGCACCGGCGATTTCGAGAAACTGATCCTGCTGTCGCCAGACACTTTGGTCCCGCACGTCGAGTGGCGCCGCAACCGGATCACCGTGCGACCGCATGCTGGCTGGAAGCCCAACACCGTCTATCGCATCGAGCTGCTCCCGGGCGTGCGGGATCTCACCAACAACGAGATGAAGGCCAGTCGGCTGATCACCTTTGCGACCGGAGGACCGCCTCCCACGCGGTCACTCCTCGGTCGGGCGATCGACTGGCCCAGCCAGCGCTCCATCGCCATGGCGCTCATTCAGGCGACGCACCTGCCGGATCAGGCGGTCTATCGCACCGTGAGCGACTCCTTCGGCTATTTCCATCTTGAGGCGCTGCCGGCCGGTGAGTATCTCGTCGCCGCGGTGATCGACAAGAACCGCAATTATCGCCGGGAGCGTGACGAGTCGTGGGACACGGTGCGAGTCGCCGCCGGCACGACCGAGCTCCCCGAGCTGTGGGTCTTCCCGCGCGACAGTGCCGTCCCCCGTGCCAGCAAGGCCGAGCGAATCGACACCACCTGGGCGGCGCTCACCCTCTCGCAGCCGGTGCGAACCGATCTGTTCCTGCCAGGAGATTCGGTGCGCGTGCTGCACCTGCCCGACTCGACCTCAATCGGACCGCTCTACGCTGTTTCCGAGTCGCGCTTCGATTCGCTGCACCCAAAACTCGTCGCCGCGCCTGCCCGCAAGGATTCGACGACCCGACGCGACTCCATTGCCGCGGGGGACTCGGTGAAGGCCTCGGTCGCCCCACCGCCGCTGCCCAAGCCGGTGACGCCGGCGACCGACTCCGTGCGACACGATGCGCCGGGCGAAAAGCGCCCCGTGCTCACCAACCGGCTCTTCGTCCACACCTCCGGACCATTCGTCGCCGGGGAACGCTACTGGATCGAGGTCAAGGGAATGGCAGCCCAGGGCGGCGCAACGGGCCAAGTGGGCTATATGCTCATCCTGCCGGAGGTGAAGCCACCAGTTGCCGCCAAGAGTGATTCGAGCAAGGCGAAGCCGGACACCGCGAAGGCGAAGGGAGTCGGTGGCGGCGGTCTCCGCCGGTGACGAGCGTGCCGCGCACCGCGGTCTTCATCGATCGGGACGGCACCATCATCGAGGACCCGGGCTATCTCTCCGACCCCGCCCGGGTGCGCCTCCTGCCAGGCGCCGCGGACGCACTGATCGCGCTGGAGCAGCAGGGCTTCGTCCGGGTCGTCCTCACCAACCAATCCGGGATCGGCCGCGGCCGCTACCAGCTCGAAGATTTTCTGGCCGTCGAGGCTGAGGTTGAACGCCAACTCACCGCCCGCGGTGCCAGCATCGATCTCTTCCTCTACTGCCCGCACACGCCCGAGGACGGTTGCACCTGCCGCAAGCCGGGCACGGCTTTGCACCGCGAAGCAGCCGCCCGTCTCGGCCTTGCGCTCGAGGGGAGCTGGTGCATCGGTGACCGTGCCAGTGATGTGCAGCCGGCCGTCGAGTTCGGCGGGCACGGAATCCTGGTGCTGACCGGGCAAGGCGGCCGACACCGCGAGGCAATGACCGGCCAGGGTGTCGAGGTGGTCGCCGACCTCCTGGCGGCGGCCCGGTGCATCACCGCAGTACCTCGCGGCTCCTGCCGCGCCTGACCCAGGACCCAGGCAATTCCTGCCGTCCCCCCCGGGCAGCTATTAGATTATGGTGCTGTGACTTATCGTGTCGCCGTGGCGGTTTCCGGCCGTGGAAGCAACCTGATTGCCCTGTGCGATGTGCTCGAGCACGAGCCGGGTGCGGAAGTGGTCTTGGTCCTCGCGGACCGGCCGGCGGCCGCGCTGGAGGAGGCCACTCGTCGCGGAATTCCGGCGCACCGGCTGGCCGCACCGCGGGATGCTGAGGAATGGACCCGGTATCTGGCCAGGGCCGAAGCCGACTTGCTGGTGCTCGCGGGGTATCTCCGGCTGGTCCCGAAGGGCGTGCTTGAGGCAATGGCCGGGCGGGTGATCAACATCCACCCCGCCCTGCTCCCACTGCACGGTGGCCAAGGGATGTACGGACGGCGAGTGCATGAGGCGGTGCTGGCCGAGGGCGACACCGAAAGCGGCGCCACCGTCCACCTGGTGGATGAGGAGTACGATCAGGGAGCGATCCTTGGTCAGGGCCGGATCGCCGTCCTGCCGGGAGACACGGCGGAGCGCCTTGCCCGTCGGGTGCTTTTGGTGGAGCACCAGCTGCTTCCGGCGGCAGTCCTGGCGGCGGCCAAGGCCGGTGGCCCCGTGCCATTTCGCTTTTCCTGATCGCAGCTCGAGTTCGGAGAGTCGTTGCATGCCACGTGCCCTGATTTCGGTGAGTGACAAACGTGGGATCGTCACCTTCGCCGAGGAGCTCGTGCGGCTCGGCTGGGAAGTGGTCTCGACGGGAGGCACGGCGAACCTGCTCCGGGAGGCGGGTGTCGCGGTCACGTCGGTGGACAAGGTCACCGGCTTTCCGGAGATGCTCGATGGGCGGGTGAAGACATTGCACCCTGCGGTCCACGGCGGCATTCTCGCACGACCCGATCGACCGGAGCACATGCGCCAGATGGGTGAGCAGGGGCTGGCCCGCTTCGACCTGGTGGTGGTGAATCTCTACCCGTTTCAGGCCACCATCGCCGACCCAGCCGTGCACTTCGAGGACGCCATCGAGAACATCGACATCGGCGGCCCCGCCATGCTCCGCTCGGCGGCGAAGAACTTCGAGTTCACCCTGCCGATTGTCGACCCCAAGGACTATCCCAGGGTGCTCGAAATGCTTGCCCACGGGGAGATCAACTTCGACACCCGCCGCGAATGCGCCGCGAAGGTGTTCGCCCACACGGCCGAGTACGACAATGCGATCGCCGGCTATCTCACCCCGCGCCACGATTCGCTTCCTGCCCGCATCAATCTCTCGATGGAACGCCGCCAGATCCTGCGCTACGGCGAGAACCCGCAGCAGCGGGCGGCGCTTTACGTCACCGAGGAGCCGCGCGGCATCGGCGATCTGACGCAGCGTCAGGGGAAGGAACTCTCCTTCAATAATTTGCTCGACATGGATGCGGCCACCCAGGCAGTGTCAGCCTGGAGCAAGCATGTGGCCTGCGCGGTGATCAAGCACACGACGCCCTGCGGCATCGCCCTCGGCCGCTCTGCCGTGGAGGCCTTCGAGCGGGCCCGCGCCACCGACCCCACCTCGGCCTTCGGTTCGGTGATCGCCTTCAACACGGTCGTCGATCATGCGGCGGCCGACGCCATGGCCGATCTGTTTGTCGAGGTGGTGGTCGCCCCGGCCTTTCATGCCGACGCCCTCGCCAAGTTCGCCGAGAAGAAGAATCTTCGCGTGGTGGAACTACCGGTGAAGGCGAGTGCCGGCGGCATGGACTGGAAGAAGATTCGCGGCGGTTTCCTGTTGCAGGACCTGTTCTGCTTCTCACCCGACGAAACCGAATGGCGGGTGAGCACGATGCGCCAGCCCTCGTCGGTCGAGATGAATGCGCTCCGCTTCGCCTGGGCAGCCGTCAGCACCGTCAAGTCCAACGCGATTCTCCTCGCCCGCGATGAGCAGGCGATCGGCATCGGGGCCGGCCAGACTTCGCGCGTCGACGCCACCTTCCTCGCCCTGCACAAGGCAAGGCAGGCGGGCCACGCCACCGAGGGCGCCGTGCTCGCCTCCGACGCCTACTTTCCCTTCGCCGACAGCATTGACGGCTGCGCCGCGGCGGGGATCAAGGCGATCATCCAGCCCGGTGGTTCGATCCGGGACCCTGAGGTGATCGAGGCAGCAAACAAGCATGGGATCGCGATGGTGATGACCGGCGTGCGCATGTTTCGACACTAGAACGAGGAGCAATTCTTGGACGACACCACCACCATCCGGCCGCCCTATCGCTGGGCCTTCGTCACGTTCGGCGTCATTCTCGCGCTGTACGTGCTGACCCTTGGCCCCACGACCGCCTTTTGGGACACCTCGGAATACATCGCGGCCGCCAAGATCCTGGGCATCCCCCACCCGCCGGGCAACCCGCTCTTCACCCTCATGGCGCATGTGTGGGGCCTGATCCCGTGGGCGGCCGACTATGCCGCCCGGATCAACCTCTTCGCGGCGGTGACGAGTGCGGCCGGGGCAGCGTTCTGGTTCCTGGTGGCGGAGCGCTGGCTGCAAAACATCCTGCCGGCCCGCCTGCCCCGGCTGGCCTCGGCCTTCGCCGGCGTCTTCGTGAGCGCGACGGCATGGTCGGTCTGGAACCAGTCGACGGTGAACGAGAAGGTGTATACCGTCTCGTTGCTCAGCATCGCCCTGATTGTCTGGACGATGGTGCGTTGGGCCGACCTCCCCAACAGTCCACGCCGGAATGGATTGCTGATCTTCGCGGCCTACATTTCGGCACTGACGTCGACCAACCATATGATGGGCGTGCTCGCGATCCCGATCATCGCCATCTATGTCCTCTGGACCGAGCCCAAGCTTGCCCTGAAACCCTGGGTCATGCTGATGGCGTGGGTACTGCTGCTCGGCGTCTCCGGGATTCTGGGGGACTCGCTGGCGGTGGTGCACGCCATGATGTTCGGCTCGGGCGAATTCACCGGCAACTTCGCCAACGCCTCGCAGTTCCTGACGCTCAGCGCGCCGGTCGAAGGCGCCTCGGCGATCAATGAAATCACCCGCATCGGTGGATTGCTCGGGATCGTGGGGCTCTTCGGCTGGGGCGTGATGAAGGAAAGGAAGAATCCGCTCCTGTATGTCGGCGTCCTGGCAGTCGTCATGGGATTGACGCTCAACTACATCTATCTCCCGCTCCGGGCGGTGCAGCATCCCGCGATCAACGAGGGTGAACCGATCGGCTTCTTCTCGCAGAAGCTGATGGACCTGCTCAATCGCATCCAGTACGGCAAGCCGCCGACCTCTCAGCGGATGTCCGCCATGGGGGCGCAGTTTGCCATGTACTGGCAATACTGGGGCTGGCAGTGGGCGCGCGATATTCGCGGCCTGAGCAGCATCGCGACGGGGCTGTTCACCGCCTTCACCCTCGGCGGATTGCTCGCGTTGTTCAAGCGCGACAAGCGGGCCGGCGTGTCGGCTGCGGCGCTGCTCTTCACGCTCACGCTGCTGCTGATCTACTACCTCAACTTCCGCTACGGCTTCTCCTACCACCGCGACGACGCCTCGATCAGCAATGACATGCGCGAGGTGCGCGAGCGCGATTACTTCTTCCTCGCCTCGTTCGCCTTCGTCGGCGTGCTGATCGCCGCGGGCTTTGCCGCCGCCATCCGCGCCATCGGCGAATGGCTCGGCGACCGCACGACCGACCAGAACCGCTGGCTGTTTGGCATGCCGGTGCTCCTGCTGGCACTCATTCCACTGCTTGGCAATCGCATTACCGCGCCACGGAGCAAGGAGACGCTGGCCCGCGACTTCGCGATCGACATGCTGGAATCGGTCGAGCCCTACGGCATCCTGATCACTGCGGGTGATAACGACACCTTCCCGCTCTGGTTTGCGCAGGAGGTCCTGAAGATCCGTCCCGATGTCACCCTCGCCAACCTGTCGCTGATGAACACGGAGTGGCACCTGAAGCAGATTGCTCGACGGGTCACGCCCACCTTCGATCCGTCAACCGCTGATCCCTACTGGCGGCCGCAGACCGACACCACCGACCACTTGCTGGGTGGCGGCAAGGTGCCGAGCATGCTGCAGAAGCCGACCAACAGCGTACTCCAGCTCACTCCGGACCAGATCGATTCGCTCGGCGAACTGGTGCAGGCGCCGGCCGACGGCAGCCAGGTGGACTCGCTCAAGATGACGTTCGGTGCGAAAGTGCTGAGCCGGAGCGACGTCGCCGCGGCCCTGCTCATTCACGCCAACCTCGGCCACCGGAAGATCTACTTCTCGTGGAGCGACGGGACCTATCCTGACGACATGCTGGGGCTGCACGACTACCTGCTCTCCGAGGGACTGGTCCGCGAACTCCGACCGGCACCGATCAAGGAAGGGGGCTCGATCCGGAATGTCGGCCAGGGCTTCGGCTTCATGGATGTCGCGCGCACGCGCGACCTGCTGTTCGGCGTCTACCACTCCAAGACAGCCGCCGCGCCACGGCCGGCTGGATGGACGGATGAACCGTCGGCGTCGATCCTGTCGCTCTACGCCCTGGTCTACCAGAACTTCGCCCCGGTGCTCCGCGAGGCCGGCGACAGTGTCACGGCGAAGAAGGCTGAGGACATTGCGATGGGCGTCTGTCGCAATCTGCCACTCGGCTGGTGCCGCCAGTGAGGGTCGCGCGGTGGGTAAGCCTTCTCGCCCTTGTGCCGGCGGCGCTGCTCCAGGCGCAGGCGCCACGCATCGTTGAGCAGTCGAGCGGCACCAAGGCGTTGCTCAAGGCGGTCAGCGCCGTGAATGCCGACGTGGTCTGGTCGAGCGGCGGCACAGCGATTGTCCGCACCCTCGACGGTGGAGACCATTGGGAGGTGAAGTCGGTGGGTGATTCCACCGCGCGACTGCTCGACTTCCGTGACATCCACGCCGCCAGTGCCACCGAGGCGTGGGTGCTCAGCATTGGCAACGGCCCCGCCTCGCGGATCTACCACACCAGCGATGGCGGCTCGACCTGGGGACTGCAATTCATGAACGCCGATTCGGCCGCGTTCTATGACTGCTTCACCTTCTTCGATGCCAAGCATGCGGTGGTCTTTGGCGACGCGGCCCATGACCGCACCATGATGCTCCGCACCGAGGATGGTGGCGAGCATTGGAATCTCCTCCCTGCGGCAGACCTCCCCACCGCCCTGAAGGGGGAGGGTGGCTTCGCCTCGAGTGGCGGTTGCGTCACCTCCTTCGACACGAAGAAGGGCTGGGTCGCGACGGGCGGACCGGAGGCACGCGTCTTCCACTCCGAAGACAGTGGCAGGCATTGGCAGGTCGTCCCCACACCGACACCGTTCGTGAAGGGCGCGGACGCCGGACTCACGGCACTCTCCTTCCGCGACGAGAAGCACGGTATCGGGGTCGCGGCGCGGATCAACGGGCAATCATCGCGCGACACCTCGAGCGCTGTGGTCGGTACCACTGATGATGGCGGGATGACCTGGACGATCCACCCCCGCCCCGCGCGAGCCGGCTCGATCTACGGCGTATCCTGGGTCCCCAAGGCCGGCACCACCGCGGTCGCCGCCTCACTCGGCGGCCTGCTCTACACCACCGATGGCGGTGCGAGCTGGACGACCGGCACCGACTTCCAGTACTGGAGCGTGGGCGCCTTTGGCAAGCGGGCGTGGGGCGTGGGGCCGGGCGGAAGAATCACCAGGCTAGAGTTTTAGGAAAACAGAGAACGGAGGACGAAGGGACCTCACGCGGCGATATCGCACGACCCACCGTCTCGTTCGGTTGACCCACTTGTAGCCAACCGTCCGGCCAATGCCGGAGCGCTCGCAGAGCTCGGGCATGGTGAAGAGGCTGGCGCGCACGTCGGCAATGAAGCGTTCATGGCGGCCCACGGGGGATGTGGGATGTGGGCAGTGGCCGACCTCGGTTGGGGCTGCCAGGGTAACAGTGTCAATCATGTTCCCGGATTATTCTGTTACCTATGTACCCGGTTTGTACCCTGTCGCGTATCGCTCGGCATACGGGTCTGACCGCGGAGGATCTCGCAGTCACCGCTCCGAACTCGCAACGTTCTGCTCGCGGACTTCACACTTGAGCAACTCGAGGCAGCGGCCTCGCGCGGGCGCGCGGGCGAGGTTGGTGGCGCCATCGCGCTGTTGGCCGGTTCGGGGGGTGCATGCCTCGTCGCTGCTATTCTCCAGGGCAGCTGTGAGTCTCGCATGGGGTTTGCCTCAGCCCATACGGCACCAGGTCACATCGGACGCACAACGATCGGGAGCTGCATGCTTGAGGTGCGCTACGTATCCGAAGAAGGTCTCCGTGGCGAGCGCGGCCCGCAGTTGCTGCGCTACCTCGTGGCACACGGTGCCGACGAGTTCTCGATCACCGTCATGGCGATGCACGAGACGCCGGCGCCATTCGTCGACGCCTTCGAGGATGAACTCGGCCCCTATGAGCGTCTACCTGCAACGCGCCGCGTGCTCACGGCAGCGGAGGGGATGGAGCCCAGGCGCACCACCCGCCTATGGACGCTGAACAATGCGTCGCTCGCGCGACTCCTGAGCTTTGTGGACACGGGACTCTTCCACTGGCCGGCCGGCCCCGATGGCTGGTTTGAGGACCTCTTGATCTACCGGGCTGGCGAACTCGTGCTCGGCGTGGCCTCACACGAGCGCGAAGCGGTGCTCCGCTTGACGCAGCAGGAGTATGCGGCCGTTGCCGCCCTGAATATCCCGTTGGCGTCGGTGGGCGTGTGGATCGAGTATTGAGCGGCCTGCAGCGATGTGGGGACGACGGCGTTCACTTTCCACAGGCCCCGACAGAAATCCAAGGTGGCACAGATCGTCGGCTCGCTACCCACCGGGCCTGGCATTCCCGCCAGGCCCCGTTGCTGCGCTTGACGCGACCTGCAGGCTTGGCTTCGGCTGCATCGAAGGACGCTCTGCACAAGTAGCTCCGTCGCGTCCTCGTGTACCCCGACACCTTCGTGCCCACGCTCGTCGCAGCCGTCCATGGTCACGCGATGCAGGAGGTACCCTCCCTCGAACTGGGCGAGGCGTGGCCCGACGGCGTCATTGTGCTTTCGTGGAGCAGTATCGTCGCAGCCGCGTGGGGAGATGGCGCGCACAACGTCATCCTGCACGAGTTCGCGCGCAAGCTGGATTTTGAGGACGCCCTCGCCGAGCGGCTTGATCAGGTGCAGGGTGGCGCCGATGGCCAACGCTGTGCGGCCGGAGTTGCCAGTGTTCCAGTGAATTTCGGGGTGCACCAGGACGATATGCATTTTAGGTGGAAGTTTTCACCGTTCCTCGCCGGCCACTGGCCTTGAGGGTTTGGCCGGAGTGCAGCGCGGTGCCCCGTTCGCCGCCTCCCTTTCACGGACTGTTGCCATGCGTACCGCCCTCGCGCTCGTCGCGCTGCTCCTCCCCGTCGGACTCGCCGCCCAGGCCCCAGCGCAGCGCGGAGCGGATGGCCTCGTCCACACCATCACGATGCCCATGTTCGGTGCCAACGTCGCAGCCGATGCGGTGCCCATGCAGCAGAACGTCATCACCATGCGCGGCGACAGTGCCATCGTGATGAACGGCACCACACGCACGGGCTTCGTCACCAAGGTCGGTACGCTGCCGCTGCGCAACAATTCATTTCTCTTCACCGAGTGTTTCACGCGGCGAGCCCGTGCCCTCGGCGACTCGGTCGACATCCCGGGGTGGTTGCTCAATGGCGGCCTGACCCAGACTGTGAGTGTCCGTCCGCTCGCCTAGGATTCCCTGCGCCTCACGATGGGAGGCCAGGAACATCGTCTCCATGGCGATGCCAGGGGCCGCGTCCTCGGTGGGACGATTCCCGGCCAGAACCTCACGATCCTGCGCGTGGATGGCGCGGCCGCCGCGAGCACGGCGCTCCGCGACAACAAGGTCGCGCCCCAGGCGCTTGACGCACTGGCAGATTGGTTGCTGGCCCGGTTGACCCGGCAGTAGGGGCGAGGCGCACGGCGAACAGCATGATCTGCTGCCGACGAGGCCACGCGGTTCCGGCGCCGCGATGCGTCCATCGCCGAGCCTCTTCCGCATTCCGGGTGCCGCGAAACACAAAGGGGGACTCAGTGAGTCCCCCTCGGTGTCCTGTATCGCCCGGTATTCAGGGCGCTACGG
>JBBRBZ010000070.1:0-13735 GCA_038205305.1 Gemmatimonadales bacterium | reverse complement strand
GTGCTCTTTCCGGGCAATGCCGAAGACGTCGCCATCGCCATGCGCCATTGTGCGGCCGCGGGCGTGCCGTGGTTCGCCCTGGGCCTCGGCAGCAATCTCCTCTTTCCTGATGCCGGCCTCGACGCCCTCGTGATCCGGGTGGGAAAGGGGCTTGACCGGGCCACACAGGATGGCGCCAGCTGGACGATCGGCGCAGGGATGCCGCAACCACTGGCCGCCAAACGCACGGCGGCCGCAGGCTGGGGCGGCATCCACAAGATGGTCGGCGTGCCGGGAAGTGTCGGGGGCGGTGTCGTCATGAACGCGGGCTGCCACGGTGCGGAATGGCAGGATGTGATCCGCAGCGTGCTCGTGGTTGATGCCGCAGGGAACGATCGCATCATCCCGGCTGCCGAGGCCGGCTTTGCCTATCGTCGCAGCGCGCTGGGCCATGTGGTGGTGCTGGAGACCACGGTGGAGCTTCAGGCGGAGTCACCGACCGTGCTCGAGGAAGCGACTGACGCCCTCTTCAAGTGGCGCCGCGAAGGCACCCCATTCAACCAGCCGTGCTGCGGTAGCGTCTTCAAGAATCCGGTCCTCCCGGCGGATCACGCCGAGGGGGCACTCCGGGGCAGCGGGCAATTCATCGAGGCGACCGGGTTGAAGGGATTGCGCGTCGGGGGAGTGGAAGTCTCTCTCCTGCACGCCAATTATTTTGTTAACCTTGGTGCCGGCACTGCCGCTGATGTGATGCAGTTGATGGAGACCGTCACGGCGCAGGTGTACGAGCGCTGGGGCGTGACCCTCGAGGCCGAAGTGAAACGGATCGACCGCACCGGCGCGATCGCCACCTGATGACATTCATCTACCTGGGAGCAGAACGATGACGGACGTCTTTGTCCATGAGTCGAGCTACGTCGACGACGGTGCCGTGATCGGATTCGGGAGCAAGATCTGGCACTTTTCGCACATCATGGCGGGCGCGGTGATTGGCGAGCGGTGCAATCTCGGCCAGAACGTGGTGGTGATGCCGGGAACGCGCATCGGCAACAACGTGAAGATCCAGAACAATGTCTCGATCTATCAGGGCGTGGAGCTCGAGGACGACGTCTTCTGTGGTCCGAGTTGCGTCTTCACCAACGTGAACAATCCGCGCAGCCACGTCTCCCGCAAACATGAATACCGGACCACCTTGGTTCGCCGCGGTGCCACCATCGGCGCCAACGCCACCATCGTCTGCGGCACCACTCTCGGCCAGTACGCCTTCGTCGGTGCCGGGGCAGTAGTCACCTCGGATGTGCCCGACTTCGCCCTCATGCTCGGGGTACCCGCGCGGCGGGTGGGCTGGGTCTGCCAGTGCGGCGTCCGGCTGCAACTCCGTGATGGCCGGGGCAGCTGCCCGGAGTGTTCGGCTGAATACCAGGAGACCGATGGCGCGCTCCGGCAGATTGTCCCTCCGGGAGCGAGCCGCTAACTTGCACTCCGACTTGAACTTGGGGCATTTTCCCCCTGCCAGAGGATGGGCCGCGGCATGAGCGTGCCGATGCTGGATCTCAAAGCGCAGTACCAGAGCATCAAGGACGAAGTTCTCGCCCGCATGATGGACGTGATCGAGCGGCAGCAGTTCATCATGGGGCCGGAGATCGAGGAACTGGAACAGCAGGTGGCCGCGCTGTCGCATGCGCGACATGGCATCGCCTGCGCCTCGGGCACCGACGCCCTCCTCCTCCCGCTGCGCGCCCTCAACATGGTGCCGGGCGATGAGGTGATCACCACCGCCTTCACCTTCTTCGCAACGGCCGGTGCGATTCACAATGCGGGCGGAACTCCCGTGTTCGTGGACATTGAGCCGGGCACCTTCAACATCGCGCCCACCATGATCGAGGCGGCCATCACGCCGCGGACCCGCGCAATTGTCGCGGTGGACCTCTACGGCCAGATGGCGGCGATGGAGCAACTCGAGGCGGTCGCCCACCGGCACGGTCTCGCGCTCATCGAGGATGCCGCCCAAGCGATCGGTGCCCGGCGAATGGTCGGCGGCGTCTGGCGGATGGCCGGGGAGATGGGAACAGCAGCGACCTTCTCCTTCTTTCCCACCAAGAACCTCGGTGGCTGGGGCGACGGGGGAATGATCACCACCCAGGACAGCGCGCTGGCGGAACGCCTCCGCCGGCTCCGGCTCCATGGTGGCGCCAAGCAGTACCATCACGAGGAAGTCGGCCTCAACTCTCGGCTCGATGCCATGCAGGCCGCGGTGCTCCTCGCCAAGCTGCCCCATCTGGCGGGATGGAGTGCTGCCCGTCGGGCGCGCGCGGCCCGGTACACGGCGGCCTTTGCGGGACTGGAGGCGGTGCGTCCCCCAGTCACCGACCCCTCGAACGAGCACATCTTCCATCAGTACACCATCCGGGCCGACCGACGGGACGACCTCCGGGCCCACCTCCAGGCGCGGCAGATTGGCTGCATGATCTACTACCCCATCGCGCTGCACCTGCAGGAATGCTTCGCGCACCTCTCCTACCACCGGGGCGACCTGCCGGTGACCGAGGCGGCGATGGCCGAGGTGCTCTCGCTGCCGATCTACCCGGAGCTGACCGATGGCCAGCAGGACGAGGTGATCGGCGCCATCCGGGAGTTCTACGGCTGATCTGGCCCGGTTCCTGCGCGAATGGACGAAGTTCCCTGCCGAATGCGCAGGGCCAGGGGCCCCCGCGGCCTCGTCGACATCCTTGATGATTGTGGAGAGCGGGAGATGACACTAGCAGATGAACTGATCGAGCGGGCGGGTCGGCGCGACATCACTTTTGGAATCGTCGGGCTGGGCTACGTCGGGCTGCCGTTGGCGGTGGAACTCGGCCGGGTCGGCTTCAAGGTGCTGGGTTATGACGTCCTTCCGCGGGTCTGCGACGGGCTGAACGCCGGCAAGTCGCACATCAAGGATGTCTCCGATCACGAAGTCGCCGAGCTTCGGGCCAAGGGCCTCTTCGAGGCCACCACTGACCCGACGCGACTGCGCGAAGCCGACGCCATCTCGATCTGCGTGCCGACGCCGCTCTCCAAGCACAAGGACCCGGATGTCTCCTTCATCGTGGCTGCGACCGACGCCATCAAGTCGACGCTCCGGCGCGGGCAGGTGATCATTCTCGAGAGCACCACCTACCCCGGCACGACGCGCGAAGTCATGCTCCCCGTGCTCGAGAGCACCGGTCTCAAGGTCGGCGAAGATTTTTTCCTCGCCTTCTCTCCCGAGCGGGTCGACCCGGGCAATCCCATTTACGGCACCAAGAACACGCCTAAGGTGGTCGGGGGCATTACCGCCGACTGTCATCGTGTGGCGTGCGCGATGTACGCGCCGGCCATCGACACGCTGGTGCCGGTGTCGACCACGGAAGCCGCCGAACTCGTGAAGCTGCTGGAGAACACCTTCCGCAGCGTGAACATCGGGCTGGTCAATGAGATGGCAATCGTCTGCGACAAGCTCGGCGTTGATGTCTGGGAAGTGATCGAGGCCGCCGCGACCAAACCGTTCGGCTTCATGAAGTTCCTGCCGGGCCCCGGGCTTGGCGGCCACTGCATTCCGATCGACCCGCACTACCTTGCATGGAAGATGCGCTCGCTCAACTACAAGACTCGCTTCATCGACCTCGCCGGCGAACTCAACAGCGAGATGCCGCTCTTCTGGGTGCGCAAAGTGATGGAACGCCTCAACGAAGTGAGCAAGGCGATCAAGGGCGCCAAGGTGCTGGTGCTGGGTGTTGCCTACAAGCGCGACATCGAGGATCTGCGGGAATCCCCCGCGCTCGACATCCTGGTGCTGCTGCATCAGTACGGCGCCAAGGTCTCCTATCACGATCCGTTCGTGCCGCGCTTCTCGGAGGGAGGGTTCGACTTCCAGTCCGAGCCGCTCACGGGGGCGTCGCTCAAGGCCGCCGACGCGGTCATCATCGTTACCGACCATGCCGCGATCGACTGGGCGCTCGTCAAGCGCTCGGCGGCGATCGTGGTCGACACCCGGAACGTCCTGGCCAAGTTTCCATGACGCGTGTCACCGTGATCGGGTCAGGCTATGTGGGCCTGGTGGCGGGCGCGTGCTTCGCCGAGACCGGCAATGACGTGATCTGCGCGGACCGCGATGCGGTCAAGATCGAAGGGCTGCGTCACGGGCAGTTGCCCATCTACGAACCAGGACTCGAGCCGATTGTCGCGCGGAATGTCGCCGAGGGTCGGCTCCAGTTCACCACCGACCTCCCGACGGCGATCCGTCACGGCGACGTGATCTTCATCGCCGTGGGCACGCCGCCGGGCGAGGACGGCTCCGCCGACCTGCAGCATGTCCTCGATGTCGCGACCACCATCGGCCGGCACATCGATCGCTTCACGGTGGTGGTCACCAAGTCCACCGTGCCGGTGGGGACCGCCGAGAAGGTGCGTGCGGCAGTGAAGGCCGTCACCAAGGAGGACTTCGCCGTCGCGAGCAATCCCGAGTTCCTCAAGGAAGGCGCCGCGATCGATGATTTCATGAAGCCCGATCGCGTGGTCCTCGGTGTCGATGACCCGAGGGCGCAGTCGCTGCTCCAGCATCTCTATTCGCCGTACGTCCGTTCCGGGTCGCCAATTCTCTTCATGGACATTCCCTCGGCGGAAGTCACCAAGTACGCGGCCAATGCGATGCTCGCGACGCGCATCTCCTTCATGAATCAGGTCGCCGATCTCTGCGAACGCGTCGGCGCCGATGTCTTCGCCGTCCGGCGCGGGATCGCCAGCGACAGCCGCATCGGTTCGGCGTTTCTCTTTCCAGGCCCGGGGTACGGTGGCTCCTGTTTCCCGAAGGACGTCAAGGCGCTGGCGCACACCTCGCGTGCGGTGGGGATGATGCCCGACCTGCTCGACGCCGTGGAAGCTGTCAACGCGCGCCAGAAGCAGGTGATGTTCCAGAAGCTGGTCGCACTCCTCGGTGACGTGCGCGGCAAGACGATCGCGGTGTGGGGGCTGGCCTTCAAGGCGGGGACCGACGACATGCGCGAGAGTCCGGCGATCACCCTCATTGACGCGGTCCTCGCCGCCGGTGGCCAGGTGTGTGCCCATGATCCCGAGGCAATGGATGTCGCGCGCGGGATCTGGGGAGATCGAGTGACCTTCGCCGCCGAGCCGTACGGTGTGCTGGAGGGCGCGGACGCCCTCGCCGTCGTGACCGAATGGCTGGTCTATCGCACGCCAGACTTCGATCGGATCAAGGCCGCCCTGCGGGCGCCGGTCGTGGTGGACGGCCGCAACCTCTACGAGCCCGCTCGGCTCCTCGGGATGGGATTCCGATACGCCGGCATCGGCAGGAAGGCCCACTGATGCGCGTTGTCATTACGGGAGCGGCGGGTTTTCTCGGATCGCATCTCGTCGATCGTTTCCTCAGCGACGGTCACACGGTGGTCGGCCTCGACAACTTCATCACTGGGCGCCCTGAGAACATCGCGCACCTGAAAGACGTTGCCGGCTTCGCCTTCACCCGCGCCGACGTGAGTGAGCCGTACACCATCGATGGTGCGGTGGACGGCGTGCTCCACTTCGCGTCACCTGCGAGTCCGCCGGACTACCAGCAGTTCCCGATCGAGACCCTGAAGGTGGGATCGTACGGCACCTTCCATGCGCTCGATCTGGCCCAGGCCAAGGGCGCGAGGTTCCTGCTGGCATCGACCAGCGAGGTCTACGGCGATCCTGACGTCCATCCCCAGCCGGAGAGCTATTGGGGCAATGTGAGCTCGATCGGTCCCCGGAGCATGTACGACGAGTCGAAGCGCTTCGCGGAGGCCGCGACGATGGCCTATCACCGCAGCTGCGGCGTCGATACCAGGATCGTGCGCATCTTCAATACGTACGGCCCGCGGATGCGGCCGGAGGACGGCCGGGTCGTCTCGAATTTCATCGTGCAGGCGCTGCGGGGCGAATCACTGACCGTCTACGGCGATGGCCTGCAGACGCGCTCCTTCTGCTATTGTTCCGACCTGATCGAGGGGATCTACCGGCTGTTCCAGAGCAACCGCACCGCGCCCACCAACGTCGGCAACCCCGGCGAGTTCACCATGGTGGAGCTTGCCGAGCAGGTGCTGGCGCTCACCGGATCGACGTCTCCATTGGTGCACCGGCCCTTGCCGCAGGACGATCCGAAGATGCGTAAACCCGACATCACGATCGCCAAGAGTGTCCTCGGCTGGGAGCCGACGGTGCCGTTGCGGGACGGGCTCCAGCGTACCATTGAATATTTCCGGGGGAGCGTCAGTGGACGTTAGTGTCGCCAGTATTGTCGCCGCCGCGCGGGAGCGCTTCAGCAACCGTGACTACTATGGCGCGCTGTACTGCCTCGAGGATGTCGCCGGCACCGGGCGATCCTGGGCCGATGTGCATCATCTCCGCGGGGTCTGCCTCTCGCTGCTGAATCGCCCCGAAGAGGCGTTGGCGGAATTCGACCAAGCGCTCGCCCTCAATCCGCGCTACCTCGAAGCCTGGCTCCATCGAGGCGTGGTGCTCAACCAGCTCGGTCGGAGCGACGAGGGGGCCGAGGCCTTCGCCTCCGCTCGGGCGTCTGAGGGGCCGACCGTGCGCGGATTGAGCGCACCGGTGGCGGCCCGCCTGGCCAATGAGCATGCCGGGTTGGGAGAGCTCTACGCCGAGGTGGGGGCGCTGACCGATGCGGTGGCCCAGTACCGACATGCGGTGGCGCTCGGGCCGACCTTCTTCGACCTGCGACTGCGACTGGCGCGCCTCCTGCTCGAGGCGGGGAACCCCTTGCAGGCGCGCGAGGTGCTCGAAGCCATCCTCACCGACCGCGTGGACTGGGTGGATGCCCGGGTCCAACTCGGGCTCGCCCGCTACCTCGCCGGCGACACGGCCGAGGCCCGGACCATCTGGCAGGCCTGCCAGGCCCAGCGGCCCGAGGTGGAGGGGATCGCCGCCTACCTGGCCATGGTGGAGCGCATCCCCGGGTGAGGCGCTTCTGGCTCGCCCTCTTTCTGGCCTCGGCCTGCCACGCCAGGTCTCCCGACAACGAACGACTCGGCGACAAGGCGTGGCACGACGGTCGGTGGAACGCCGCGATGTCGCTCTACCTCGCGGCCCCGGCCACCGCTCAGGTCACCGCCAAACTGGCCGATGCCGCCTTCTTGGCCGGCGCCTATTCGGACGCCGCCACGGCATGGACTCAATTGGGCTTGGACGCCCCGGAGCGGGCCGCAGAGGCCGCCTCTGGGCTGGCCCGGACCGCAGCAGCGGCCGAGCGCGACGGCTCCTCTCGTGCCTTGGTGCTGGCGATCGCCGGACTTCGCAAACTGGAACCGGGGTGGCCTCTGGGGCGTCTCTCCCTCAGATTGGCCCACGAGCCGGGGCCCTTCGACTCGCTGGCGATGTCGGTCATTCCGGCCGCACTGGCCGCCAGACCGGGAAAGACGGCGGCAGATTCGCTGATTCTCGCCCTCGGTCGGGCCCAGCGAGCAGCTGGCGATTGTGGGCGGGCCGTCCCGACACTTGAGAGTGCCCGCCGTCGTAGCGGGGGGACCACCACCGGCGACAGCGCCACCGCCCTGCTCGGCTGGTGCGAGCTGACCTTGGGCCTCCGTGCCCTCGCCAGCGAACACCCGGCGGAGGCCGAATCCTGGCTCGACCGGGTGGCGCATCGCGACCCGCTGGGGGCCGTGGGGCGCCGGGCCATGGTGGGCCTGGGGGACGCGCGGCTGGCGCAGGGTGATATTCCTGCCGCGACGGTGGCATGGCAGGCGGTCGCAGCGGCGCCGGTGCCGCCGGACTCAATTACCGTGCAGGCGCTTGAACGACTTCGGCTCGGTACCACCGGGGCGACGACAGACTCGACCAGTCAGGGGAATCCGTGACCCGACGTACCACCAGCTCTTCGCTCCTTACCCTCGTGGCCCTGGCCGCCGCCTGTTCGCACAAGCCGGCGGTCACGGCGCCGCGACCGCTGGTGGCGACTCCGGCCATGGTGGACTCGCTCTGGAACAATGCACTCGTCGAGTTCAACAAGCACAAGTGGGACAAGGCCAGCATCCTGTTCGAGCGCGTCGCCCTCGAAATGCCGATGTCTGATCCGAGGAGTCGGGTGAAGTTCATGTATGTCGGGGAGGCACGGCTCGCCCAGCACAGCAACCTGCAAGCCGTGCGCGAGTTCCGCAAACTCTCCGATCAGTACCCCAGCGATTCGTTGGCGCCGGAGGCCCTGCTGCGCGCCGGCGACGCGTACAAGGGTCTTTGGCGTCGCGTGGAACTCGACCCGACCTACGGCTTCACGGCGCTGTCCACCTATCAGGAGCTGCTGAACCGCTACCCGACATCCGCCGCCGCCAAGACCGCGACCGAGCGGGTGACCGAGCTCAACAACAAGTTCGCGCTCAAGAAGTACAAGGACGGACTCTACTACTACAAGTTCAAGGCCTACGACTCGGCGATCTACGTCCTCCGCTATCTGATTGCCACCTGGCCCGACGCCGCCGTCGTGCCGCAGGCACTGCAGAAGCTGGTCGCGACCTATCGGCACCTGGGGTACAGCGACGATGTCCGCGACATGTGCGGCTACTATCGGCTCCACTGGTCGAAGGATTCCCAACTGGCCTCGACCTGCCCGCTGAATACGACGGCTGCGGCGGCGGCGGCCAAGGGCGGCGCGGGGCGTTGATCCGGTGAGACTCGGCCTTGGCATTTTTGGCGGGTCGTTCGACCCGATCCACAACGCGCATCTGATCGTTGCGGAATTGGCCCGGGAGCAGCTCGGACTTGATCAGGTCCTCTTCATGGTGACCGGATCGCAGCCGCTCAAGGAAGGGAATCACCACGCCGATTCCCTCGACCGTGCATGGATGGTCTCGATGGCCATCGAGGGTCTCAAGGGGATGGCAATTGATCAGCGGGAACTCGATCGTCCCGGTCCGTCGTATACGGTGGACACCCTGCGGGAGCTGCGGGTGGAGTATCCTGACCACGAGCTGGTGCTGCTGCTTGGCGCCGACGCGGCTCGAACCTTTGACGCGTGGCGCTCGCCGGAAGAGATTCGGCAGCTGGCCCGGATCGCAGTCTTCCGTCGCGACGACGAGGAGATTCCACCTGGCTTCGACCTGGAGGTGACCGTGCCGCGACTGGGCGTCTCCTCCACCGACATCCGCCACCGCGTGGCGCAGCAGTTGACGCTGGCGGGTTGGGTCCCGCGAGAAATTGTGGAATACATAGCCGCCGAGCGGCTTTATGGGAGTAACGGGGCATGATCAAGAAGGTGTTCGAGTCGGTGTTCGGGTCACGACAGGCGCGCGAGGTGAAGCGGCTCCAGCCGACGTTGGCGCAGATCCACGCGCAGGAAGCACTGCTCAAGGGACTGGACGAGGAGACCTTCCGCGGCCAGACGGCGAAGCTTCGCGGCATGCTGGCTGAGCGCACCGACGCGCTGCGGGCGGAGGTCGACCAACTGCGGGGCGAGAAGCATTCCTGCGCCGATCCGGTGGAGCGGGAGGAGATCGACCAGCGGTTGCGGAAGGCCGAGGTGGCCTGGAAGGATGAAGTCGGGCACGCCCTCGACGACATGCTCCCCGAGGCGTTTGCGACGGTGCGTGAGGCGTGCCGCCGCCTGGTGGGCACGATGGCCCAGGTCACCGGCCAGCCGATCGAGTGGAACATGGTGCCCTATGACGTGCAGCTCATCGGCGGCATCGCGCTGCATCGTGGCCGCATCGCCGAAATGGCCACCGGGGAAGGGAAGACCCTGGTCGCGACGCTGCCAATGTACCTCAACGGCCTCACTGGGCGTGGCGTTCACCTCGTCACCGTCAACAACTACCTGGCCCGCCGCGATTCGCAGTGGATGGGTCACCTCTTCACCTACCTCGGCCTCACCGTCGGCTGCCTCGACGATACCGAACCGTCCTCACCCACTCGGCGCGAGGCGTACGGTGCGGACATCACCTACGGCACCAACAACGAGTTCGGCTTCGACTATCTGCGCGACAACATGGTCTATTCGCTCGACCAGCGGGTGCAGCGCGAGCACGTCTACGCCATCATCGACGAGGTCGACTCGATCCTCATCGACGAGGCGCGGACTCCGCTGATCATCTCGGGCCCGGTGGGCGACGAGGATAGCACCGCGTACCGCGAGCACAACGCCAGGATCTCCGACCTGGTGCGCCGCCAGAACGAAGTGGTGAGCGGACTGGTCGCGGAAGGCGAGCGGCTGCTGCAGGACGACAAGACGAAGAGTGATGCCGGGGTGAAGCTCTACCAGGCGCAGCTCGGCGGCCCCAAGAACAAGAAGCTCGTCAAGATCCTCAACGAGATCGGTGTCAAGCAGCTCGTGCTGCGCGCGGAGCTGGACTACATCGCCGATCGGAAGCTGCCGACGCGGCAGCAGCAGATGCGGGAGATCGAGGAACAGCTCTACTTCGTGCTCGACGAGAAGGGCCACTCGGTCCACCTCACCGATCGTGGCACCACGGCGATGTCGCCGCACGACCCGACGCTCTTCGTCGTGCCCGACCTGTCGCAGATCATCCACGAACTCGAGCACGATACCGAGCTCTCGCTTGAGGAAAAGGCGGAACAGCGCCGGGTGATCGAGGGCGACTATGCCGCCCGGAGCGAGCAGCTGCACATCATCCACAAGCTGCTGCAGGCCCACGCGCTGTACGAGAAGGAAGTCGATTACATCGTGCAGGAAGGGCAGGTGCTGATCGTCGACGAGTTCACCGGCCGCATCATGGTCGGGCGACGCTGGTCGGACGGGCTGCACCAGGCGGTGGAGGCAAAGGAAGGGGTGACCGTCAAGGGTGAGACGCAGACACTCGCGACCATCACCATCCAGAACTATTTCCGGATGTATGAGAAGCTGTCGGGTATGACCGGCACCGCCGAGACCGAGGAGACGGAATTCTTCTCGATCTACGGGCTCGAGGTTGCCGTTATTCCGACCAACCGTCCGATCTGTCGTGCCGACCACCCCGACCAGATCTACAAGACGCGGCGTGAGAAGTACAACGCCGTGGTCGACGAGATCGAGCGGGTGCAGACTCTCGGCTGGCCGGCACTGATCGGCACCACCAGCGTCGAGGTCTCCGAGACGCTGTCACGCCAACTCAAGCGGCGCGGTGTGCCACACGAAGTGCTCAACGCGAAGTACCATCAACGTGAAGCAGAAATCGTGGCGAAGGCGGGTCAGCGGGGCGGGGTGACGATCGCGACCAACATGGCCGGCCGGGGTACCGACATCAAACTCGACCCGACGCTCGACCTGACGCTGCCCGAGGCGGGCCTGCACATCATCGGCACCGAGCGGCACGAGTCACGCCGCATCGACCGGCAGCTGCGCGGACGCTCAGGCCGCCAGGGTGATCCGGGCGAGTCGCGCTTCTTCCTCTCGCTCGAAGACGACCTGATGAGGCTGTTCGGCTCCGATCGAATTGCTGCGATGATGGACAAGAGCGGCTCCGAAGAGGGCGAGGTGATCACCGGCAGGATGATCACCATGGCGATCGAGTCGGCCCAGAAGCGCGTCGAAATGCAGAATTTCGAGGCACGGAAGCGGCTGCTCGAATACGACGACGTCATGAATCAGCAGCGCGAGGTGGTCTACTCCACGCGCCTGTTCGCGCTCGAACGGGGCGAGGAGCTCAAGGCAGAAGCGCTCAAGATGCTCCGTGCCGCGCTCGATCGGTCGGTGCGCGACTACCTGGCGACCGCCCTGCATCCCGAAGACTTCGATCGGGTCGGCCTGCGCGAGTCGCTCCTCATGCGCTACCTGGTCGGACCCGACGCGGTGCTTGACACCGCGGCGAGTCCCGATCTCGAGGGCGTGGTGGAGGCCGTCCGCGCCGAGGGCGAAGTGGCCTTCAATCGGAAGATTGAATACCTGCAGCACTTCGGTGGCCAGATCGGCATTCCCGATGTGGACCTCCAGGTGACGTCGCAGGTGATGCAGGCGGTCCTCGACGAGAAGTGGAAGGATCACCTCTACGATCTCGACCAACTGCGCAACTCGATCCAGTACCGGGCCTACGGCCAGCGCGACCCGCTGGTCGAGTACAAGAAGGAAGCGTACGACATGTTCGAGGACCTGCTGCGCGACATGCAGGCCACCTTCGCCGAACGCTTCCTCAAGATCCAGGTGAGTGCCGATGCGCCGGCGCCTCCGCCACGTCCGGCGTTGCCGCCGATGCAGGCTAGCGGCCCCGCCGAGGACAGCGAGGACGATTTCTTCAGCGGTCCGGCCGGTGTTCCCGCCGCCCCGCCGCGGCGCATCAGCACGCCGCTCGGCACCGTCGGCGCCGTGACGCCGTTGGCGAGTGACAAGGAGATTGGCCGCAACGATCCCTGCCCGTGCGGATCGGGGAAGAAGTACAAGAAGTGCCATGGGGCGGGAGTGTAAGAGGAGAACGGAGAAGCGAGGAGGAAGGACCTCGGCCTCAACCACAGGCCGCCGACCTGGAGCCACCAATGACGCGTTCTCTCCGCTACGCCAGCCTCGCGCTCCTGATCGTCGCCTGCAGTCACTCCGAGCCCTTCGTGCTGGGGTCCTACCGCGAGACCGGCCCGCTGGTGCCTGGTCCCGAAGCGCGCATCGCCGGCGGGGGGAGCTGGACCGAAGACGGCGGGGGCATCCTCTTCGTGGCGGGTTGCTACGGCTACCCGTCCTTTGAGCAACGGAAATACTACCCCTACAACATCGTCGACATTATCGGCATCGCGATGCTCCCCGCGTCCGGGGGCAGCGTGGTCTGGGAGCGCTGTGAGCTTGGCTATCCCTTCATCGGCTCGGTCGATTCCGTGGCCCGCTTCACCGCCGCGGCCTTGGGCAAGGGTGGCTCTCTGCTGTTCGTCGAGTTCGTGGGGCCAAGACCCACCTGCACAGCGTGCGACTACTACGCCATCTTCTATCACAGTGAGTTGTACCTCGCGGATTCAGGCCAGCCGCTCAACACCCGTCGGAAGCTGGCCACGCTCTTTCGCGAGAGCGTCGGGCATCCGGTAGTTCCCCCCGAGGCGATCAACCAGCTCACTCGACTCGCGTGGGTGGGGAAGGACACGTTCGTCGCTGAGGCATCGAACCTCAACCCGAATCGCATCAGCACGCCGCTCGGCCTCGCTCGCGGACTGGTCACCGCCGATTCGGCGCTCCTGACCGTGATCCCCGGCACCGCCAATACCCATCGCTGGAGCGTGGCGGAGGCGGGGGTGGCGGTCGTATTCAGCGAAGACTCCCTCACGCTGCAGCGCGTGCCATTCGCCGGTGGCACCGTGACCGCCCTCGCCGCGATTCCCGCCGGCGGCCGGCGCCACATCGACGATGTCTCCTGTCGCGGAGATCTCTGCTTGGTGCTCTCTTCCGAGGACACCACCACCGCAACCGGACAACTGAAGCGCGTGTCGGCGTTCTGGACCGTTTCCGTCGCCACCGGCACGGTCGCCTTGCTGCGCGCGGACCAGAAGCTCTACTCGTCGGCCAAGCTCTCGCCCACCAGCAACGTGGTGCTGGTCGGTGAGAACGATGGGATGCATTTGTTCAGCGAGTTGCTGCACTAGGCCATCTGTCATCCTGAGCGACGTGCCCGCCCCGCGGACACGCAGACGATGGACCCCGGTCGCGTGCTCCGCTGCCGTGGGCCTTCGACTCCGCAGCCCGGCGGGCTGCTTCACTCAGGATGACCCTGCTACACCTCCCGAAACAACTCCGCCAGCTCGATCACACACGCCGTGGCCGCCCCCTCGGGTCGCCAAGTGA
>JBBRBZ010000069.1:0-14320 GCA_038205305.1 Gemmatimonadales bacterium | reverse complement strand
GCCGCTGGCGCTCGAGAATGTGGAGGAGATGGGCGTGCCCAAGCGGATCGTCGCCTTCGTACTTCCCACCGGCTACTCGTTCAACCTCGACGGCTCGACGCTCTACCTCGCCGTGGCCTCGATCTTCGTGGCGCAGGCGGCGCACATCGAGCTCTCGCTCGGCACCCAGATCACCATGATGATCACACTGATGCTGACGTCGAAGGGCGTTGCCGCCGTCCCGCGTGCTTCGCTGGTGATCCTCTCCGGCACGCTCACTTCCTTCGGCCTGCCACTCGAAGGCATCGCGGTGATTCTCGGTGTCGACGCGTTGATGGACATGGGGCGCACATCGATCAACCTGCTCGGCAACTGTCTTGCGTCGGTGGTCATGGCACGAATGGAAGGGGAATTCAATCCGAAGCTGGGGACGGAGCCGATCCTGGGATAGCGAACGGAGAACGGAGAACTGAGAACAGAGAACAGAGAACGGAGAACGGAGAACAGAGAACGGAGAACAGAGAACGGAGAACGGAGAACGGAGAACGGAGAACGGAGAACGGTGAACGGTGAAATCAATGATCTTGGTTTACTGAATCGAGCCGAGCGTTGCGGGCAACGCCAGAGTCGGCCAGTCGCATGGCAGCGCCGACACCCTTCGCCCCGGGAAGCCTGGACCCCGCGATAACACTGTCCTTCTCGTGCTGAGTCAGCGCCTTCGTCGGAGCCGTCTTTTCCCCACAGGCGCCAAGCAGCAACACACCAGCCACCAGCAGGTAGCTTCGCATCTGCCCCTCCCGGAAACGAGAAAGCGGCGCGATCAGAATTCGCGCCGCTTCATGTCCTTGAAGAACTGCTTCCGGTCCTCGAGATCGCCCACGTCGCCGACGTCCGGTTTGGCGGTCGCCACGAGCGTCGGGTCGATGAACCGGGGCTTCTTGGACCGGTCGACGTTGACCTGGGCCGCCGCCTTCTTGATGATGGCGTCGAGTTTCTTGTTCTTCATCATTCCTCATTCCTCCCGGTGAAATCCTGCGCCCGTAACGTGGCGGAGCCGGGCGCGTCAGGCAAGCCGGGCCCGGGAGGCTTCAGACCCCCTCGACGTCCAGTTCCCCGAGCAGTTCCGAGGCGCCGGTGACCGCCAGTCGGGCCACCCCCCGACCGCAGAGGGCGCCGAGGATGTTGCCAGTGCCGCAGTAGCCGCCAATGGCCCAGACGCCGGCGCGCACCTGTCTGACGAGCGGAAGCCCCGAGGCGGTGTAGCCGACGATCCCGGCCCAGCGGTGCGAGACCGGGACGGTGACGCCGATCCGCTCACGCAGGATCGATTGCAGTCCCTGCTGCACCGCCTCGGTGGTGACTGCCTCGTCGGTCCATTCGGTCTCGATGGTCCGGTCCCGCCAGCCACCCACCGCCACCCGACCGTCGGGCAATTGCTGCCAGTAGTCGTAGCCGTAGCGCGTGTAGACGGGGCGCGGGAGGCGGATTTCGCGGCTGGGCTCGGTGGCCAGCATCTGCAGCCGAACGTTGCGCACCGTGTGGCCCAATTCGGGCAGGAGCGTCGCGAGAGGACCATCCACCGCGACGATCACCTGGCGGCAGTTGATCCGGCCGGTTGGCGTGATGACAGCGCCACTCTCGACGGTCATGGCCCGGGTACACTCGAACAGTTCGGCGCCCTGCTCGACAGCCTCGATGGCGAGAATCCGGCAACGCAGCAGGGGATCGAAGGCGCCGTCGTGGGGGAAGAGCAGCCCGTGTCCCTCGGGGCCCTCATACTCCTCGACCGGGAGGCCGTCCGCGCGCATGGCCTGGAATTGGGCGATGCAATCTTCGGTCTCACTGGCATCAGCGGCCACGCGCAGCGATCCGACTCGACGAATCGCGATCGGCGTCTCCACCGACATCCGGTCGAGCTCGGCCATGGTGCGGCGATAGAGCGCTGCACTCCGCTCCCGGCCGAATCGACTGACAGCCTCGTGATGGAAGCCCGCGAGTCCGGCGAGCAGCAGACCGCCGTTGCGCCCCGCTGCCCCAGCCCCCACCCGTGCCGCATCGATGCCGATCACCCGCTGCCCCAGTCGACGAAGCTCGAGGATCGCCGTCAGTCCCGATCCGCCCAGGCCGACGACGCAGACATCGGTGTTGAGGTCGCCGGCGAGGGTCGGCAGCCCGTCCCAGTCGCCATCTTCCCATATCGGTTGATCGTTCACGGTTTCGGCTTCCGGCGAATGACCAAGATGGCATTGCCGACCGTGCGCTCGCCCTCCATGTCGGACGGGTGATTCACCACCGAGTCGCCGACCACCATGGTGGTCGAACCGCCGCCGTCGAGGTTGAGCCCCTCGTAGACACCGACCGACTGCATCAGTTTCGCGAACTCCACCAGTGACATTCCCGAACTCGATTCCTGGCGGCCATCCACGGTGATCAGGTACATCGTGGTGCTGTCGCGCGAGAAACCGATGCCGGTGCGTGGATGCTTGGTGACGGAGAAGCTGGGGAAGGTGCCTTCCCAGGCGTCGGCGCTGTCGGCGACACTCTCACCGTGAACCACGAGCCGGGGCCATCCGCCGACCAGCTCACGCAGCGCCCCACGGTCAGGGGTGAAGCTGGCCACGATGCGAAAGGTCGCGCCGCTGTCGCCAATCTGCGCGAGTCGTGCAAGGGACGTCCCCCCCGCCGCGAGTGCCCCGCCGGCGCTGAGCGAGGCGCCGTAGCTGCGTGCCCGGCCAGTGATGCGGTACGTCAGGGTGTCCCCGTGGCGACCGAGCAGGCGGAGCGGCACGGTGGTCTGGTGGCGCGAGGCCGAATCGGAAGGGGTCATCAGGGCGAGGCGCGGGGTGTAGAGCACGAGGGCATTCGAGTCGGGCCAGGCATTGATGGCATCGAGCGGGATCGCGGTCCCGCGTGCAGGGAGCAGCGTGATGCGCGCAGCGAATCGATCGATGACCGGGCGCCCTTCGGCTGTCATCCCAAATTGACTGTGGATGGTGTGGCGCGAGTCGGCGGGCGCCGCCGTCCGTTGCAATGCCCGCCAGATCTCGCCGCCGAGCAGCTGATTGTTCTCGTTCTCGCCGGTGGCGAGGTTGAAGAAGTCGGCGTTGATGGCGGCGATCACCGTGGTGGAATCGTTGCCGCTCTGGGCCACCATGCCGCTCACCTTCTCTCGACCGTGGAACCGGTCGTCGGCCCTGGCGACGCGCACCGAGAGCCCGGGCACACGGAGATCGACCTCGAGCAGATTCACCGACCAGGGCCCGGCATTGAAGACCAGATGCCGGTACGTGACACCGGGCGTGATCTCTCGCGTCGTCACGGAATCTGGGCGTTGTGCCTGGAGCGGGAGGGCAGCGAGAAGTGCGCCGACGGTGAGGGTCGTGTGGAGGAGCGCCATCTACTTGAGCACCGGCAGGCGGTTGGGAACGTCGCTGAAATCGAAGAAGTGGTGCACGATCCCGGAATCGGTCACCATCGCAACCCGGAAGCCGGAGCGTGGCGTGTCGCCGAACGGCTTGCCAACCGCCCCGGTGGTGATCATCTCGATGGCACCGTCGTGACCGAGCGCGTTCTGATGGTAGTGTCCGCTGAAGAGGTAGCGCACGCCGCATCGCTTGAAGAGCGCAAGATAGCGAGCGCGTGTGGCCACCGGAATGTTGAAGTATTGGGTGGGCTCGTCGGGTTGGGACAGAAACCAAGGATGGTGCTGGAAGATCACCAGCTGGGCGCCCGTTTCCCGCGCCAGCACCGGCAGGGTGTCGTTCAGCCACCGCTCCTGGGCGGCGTTCTCACGCGGCGCGCTGTCGGGTTGCTGGAGCAGCGATGAGTTGAGCACGACGCCAATCAGCGAGCCGGCGCGGAACACGTAGTGGTCGGGGCCGAACTGCCGCCGATACCAAGCGAGCGACGCCGGGGTCGGGACGTTGCCGACGTCGTGATTGCCGGGGACGTTGTACAGCGCGATACCGTGCTCGAGACGACCGGCGATTCGGTGGTAGGCCGCCACCTGCGCCGGATCGCCCGGCTTGTTGACCAAGTCGCCGGTGACCACCACGAAGGCAGGGTGGAGCCGATTGGCACTGGCGATGGCGAATTCGAAGTTGGCCGCGTCCTGCACGAAGTCACTATCGGCGCGGTACATGCCGAGTTGAGGATCAGAGAACTGAAGGAAATAGAATGGGGTGTTGCCCTGGCGCCCGTCGTGCCACCCGGCTGTCAGAGTCACCCCGAGGAACATCGCGGTCACCACGCCGATTCGCTTGACCATCCACCCCTGCCTGTGCCTGAAGTATTGGCGGCTCGCGCCACCCAATTGACCTGACGAATCTGCGGTACGGCATTACGTTCAAGGGATCACAACACAGCCGTCTGGGTCGGGGGAGATTATGGTCCACGACTCACCTCCTCGCAAGCGCCGCCGACCACCGCGAAGCAGATCCACGAGACCTCGAAGACCAAGCCAGCCAGGTAGTCCGACAATGTGGAAGGACCCGGAGAGATCACCGTGAACGACCTGCTGGCGGCACGTTCGCAGATGGCGATCTCCCTTGCCTTCCACATCATCTTTGCCGCGATTGGCATGGCGATGCCGGCCCTGATGGTGCTGGCGGAGTGGCGGTGGCAGCGCACCGGCGACCCGGTCTACCTCGACTTGGCGAAGCGGTGGTCGACTGGCACCGCCATCATGTTTGCCGTGGGTGCCGTCTCGGGCACGGTGATCTCCTTCGAGCTCGGGCTGCTCTGGCCCGGCTTCATGCAATGGGCCGGCGCCATCATCGGGATGCCCTTCTCGCTCGAGGGCTTCGCCTTTTTCACCGAGGCGATCTTCCTCGGCATCTACCTCTACGGCCGCGAACGCATTTCGCCGAGGGCGCACCTGGCCTCGGCGATCGCGGTGGCAGTGAGTGGCGTCTCGTCGGCGATCTTCGTGGTCATCGCGAACGCCTGGATGAACTCGCCCACCGGTTTCCGGTTGGTCAATGGCCTCCCGGTCGACATCGACCCGATCGCGGCGATGCGCAACCCGGGGGCATTCTCCCAGACCCTGCACATGGTGATCGCCGCCTTTGCCGCGACCGGAATGGCGATCGCGGCCACCCATGCCTGGCAACTCCGCCGACGCCCCGCCTCGCCCTTCCATCAGGCGGGCCTCCGCATCGCGCTGGCTGTGGCGATTCCGGCGGCGATCCTCCAGCCGTTCAGCGGCGATCTGAGCGCACGGTACGTCGCCAAGCAACAGCCCACCAAGCTGGCCGCGATGGAGGGACAATTCCACACCGAGCGTGGCGCACCTCTCCGCATCGGCGGCATCCCCGATGTCGAGGCCGGCGTGACCCGGCATGCGATCGAGATCCCCGGTGTGCTCTCCCTGCTCGCCTTTGGCCACCGCGACGCCGTCGTGCCGGGACTCGACCAGACGCCGCGTGCCGACTGGCCGCCAGTGCTGATCGTGCATCTCGCCTTTCAGGTCATGGTGGCACTGGGCAGCTATCTCGCCCTGCTCGCGCTGTGGGCCGGCTGGGTGACCTGGCGCGACGGGAAGCGGCTCGGGCGCCACCGCCTGCTGCTGCTCGCCCTCGTTGCGGCCGGTCCGCTGGGATTCCTGAGCATCGAGGCAGGATGGACGGTGACCGAAGTCGGCCGACAGCCGTGGGTCATCCAGGGCGTGTTCCGTACCGCCGATGCGGTGACGCCGATGCCCGGGCTCTGGGTTCCATTTGCGGGATTCACCCTGCTCTTCCTCTTTCTGGGTGTCGTCACCGCGACGATGCTCTACCGCCAGATCATCCGCCGGCCCCAGAGCGACCCTCAGACCACCGAACAGCAGGTCGCCCAATGAGCGAAACACTCTGGACGCTGCCCAACGCCGTCGCACTCTGTGCCCTGCTCGCCATCTCGGCCTACGCCATCCTCGCTGGCGCCGATTTTGGCGGCGGCATGTGGGACCTTTTCGCGAGGGGGCCACGGGCACGCGCGCAGCGCGAGTTGATTGCCCACGCCATTGGTCCGATCTGGGAAGCGAATCACGTCTGGCTGATCCTGGTGGTCGTGCTGCTCTTCTCCTGCTTTCCACCAGCGTTTTCCGCCCTGATGATCTCGCTGAATGTCCCGATCTCGTTGATGCTGGTGGGGATCGTGCTGCGCGGCTCGGCCTTCGCCTTCCGCAGTCACGACACGAGGGGCGATGCCGTGCAGCAGCGCTGGGGGCGGCTCTTCGCCATCACCAGCCTGATCACGCCGCTGCTACTCGGCGTCTGTGTCGGCACCGTCGCATCGGGTGCGCTGCACGCACCGACCGGGAGCGAGACCGCCTGGGAGATCTATTTCATGCCGTGGCTCGCGCCGTTCCCACTCGCGTGCGGCGTCTTCGCGTTGGTGCTCTTCGCGTTGCTCGCCGCGGTGTATCTCACGGTGGAGGCGGAGGACGAGTCGTTGCGCGAGGACTTCCGACGGTTTGCGTTGCAGGCGGCTACCGCCACCTTCATCACGGCCTTCGGCGCACTGCTCGTCGCACGAGGTGAGGCACCACGCCTGCACGACGCACTGACCGCCCGCCCCTCCGCATTGCTGTTCTTCGCAGCGACCGGGGTGGCAGCCGTGGTCACGATCTGGGCCCTCTGGACCAGGCGCTACCGGCTGGCGCGCATCAGCGCGCCGGCGCAGGTCTGTTGCATCCTCTGGGGTTGGGCCGCTGCGCAGTTTCCCGCGCTCATTCCGGGATGGTTGTCAGTCGAGGGCGCCGCCGCGCCGACGGTCACACTGCAACTCACCCTCATCGGCTTGGCTGGAGGAATGCTGCTGCTCGCCCCATCGCTCTGGTACCTCTTTCACATCTTCACGCATCACGAGGGCGAACCCACGGCGTAGCGGCTCGAGACCTTACGCACAACGGCACGCTTACCTCCCCACCACCACCGTGATCGACATCGGCGGCAACGAGATCGGCGTCCGTCCCTCCGGCGCCGACTCATGCCTCGGCGGTTGGCTGCGCGTTGGCCTCCCTGAGGCACCATCCTGATGGAAGTGGTATTCGGCGCTCGAGTATTGCCACATTTCCAGCGGACCGAAAAGCGGTCGAGTGGCGGAGCGATCGTTCAGGCGGAGTGAGGGCACCACGTCGATCGTGCGCGCGGAGTCGCGATTGACGAGCAGCAGACTCCAGCGTCCATCCGGACGTTTGAGAGCGTAGGCCCCGATCGGCAACGGGCGGCCACTTGGCTCGGCTGCGACGGCAGTCGCGAATTGCCGGTGCGGCCCGCCAAGCGAGTCGGCCCAGGCCGCGGTCAGCAATCGCGCGGCATAGTAGGCCGGCATGGTGTCGCGCACTTCGCCGCGATCGTCGGTGAGAAAGTAGGCCAAATTTCCCCAGGCCGCGCAGCCCGGCGCTTGCATCAGATCGGTCGGTTCCACTCCAAAGGCATAGATCGCCGTGACGCCATGCGCCGATGCGTTCGCCACGGTCTCGACATTGAAGAGTGCACCAGCGAGGTCAATCTCGACGGGCGAGGCGTAGGCCGAGTAGCCGAACTCGGTGATCACCACCGGGATCCCCTTCGGCAGGCCCGATTGACGCAGCCGCCCGATTGCCTCGACAAGTTTGGTCGGCGCCTCGGCCAGATGCGGTGCCGGTGGGCCGCAGACATCCTCGAAGGGATACCACTCGAAGGAGAAGAAGGCGAAATCGGCGAGCTGGTGGCGTGTCTCGAGTGCATCCACAAAGCGCCCCATCCAGGTGTTGCGATGGCCTCGCGCGGTTCGTGTCGGCCAGAGGTTCAACGGATCATTGTAGCTGGTCTGCAGACTCGGTCCGCCCAACTCGACCTTGGCATCGACCCGCCGCAGTGCCGCGGCAAACTGGTGGTAGAGCGCCGCGAAGTCTTCCGAGGTCACCCGTTGCCCGTCAGGCTCCTCGCCCAACTCCATCTGCGTGACCGGGTAGTGTCGCGCCCGGAGGTACTGCAACTCCGCGGCGGCATTCGCGGGAGTGTCGAAGAGCACTCCGACCGGGATCATTACCGGCCGTCCATCGTTGATTTTGCTCGCGAACAACCGATCAAACCCTGGCTGAACCACATTGCTGTCGAGATCGCCGGCGCGATGCCACGGATCGGTCGAGGAGGCGAAGACTTCACTCTGTCCAGCAGCAGTCATGGCATGGTGCATGGCATCGTGAAATGCTCCCTGCGAATCGGTGGTGCCGATCGACAGTTCCCGGAGCGCAAAGCCGAGCGAGTCTCGGGGGTCGCCATTCCCTCCCGTGGCTGTGTGCGAGCTCTCCTGCATGGTCAACCGGACGAAGCGCGTCACTGGCGCGGTTTCGCCGAGCGAGAGTGTTGCGGTGCCACCGCGAGCGGCGATGATGTTGCCCCGCGGAAACGCACTCCAGTTGCCGTCCGGGTTCCGGTCGATCGGGAGGGATTGATCACCGGTCCAGTACTCGATCGTGTATCGCCGCGGGAACGGGTTGCCCCAGGCGATGATCGCCGTCGTGACCGCCTGCGCGGTGCCGAGGTCGACGACCACCCACTGACGATGGTCCTGCTCCGGGTCGTGAGTGTAGCGGGGATCGAGGTAGGGATTGGATTTCCAGAACGAGACGGTGTCGCCATCATCGATGCGCGAGTAGCCGTCGTTGTCGCCGTCATCGAGGGTACGACCGCGTCGAGGCAACCGGTATCCGTAGGAGAGCAGGATCGGCGCACCCGGCTTGGCACTCGACGTCCAGTAGCCCTGCCGTCCCGCGGGATCGCTCCAGCTCCCGACCGGATTCCAATGCCACGCCTCAATCGCGAGTTCGGTTCGCAAGCGATAACTGGTGGAAGCGAGTCGCGTCGAGCGCATCGCCTGGATGTTCCCGGGCGTGTACTCGGTCGCGGTCTCCGAATACTCATGACCGTCGAGCGCCTTGCCCCATGCCTGGTCAGGTCGGAAGCTGCTCAGCGGCTGGTCGGCGAGGATCGTCACCGGAACGACGACGTTCCGCGAGGCATGTCGCGACGCGGCGAACGGCAGCGCGACGACCACCACCACCAGCGCGGTCGTCAGCGAGCGCATCAGCGAAGTCCAGCCGGAGACATCAGCGCCGGCGGATGCGGAGGATTTCGATCGGTGGTGTCAGCGTTTCGCCGTTGGCCGGGGCGGCGTTGATCGCCCTGACCACGTCCATCCCCTTGGTCACCGTGCCGAAGGCGGCGAAGCCCTGCCCGTCGGCGTTTCGTTGACCGCCAAAGTCGAGTTCGGGCTGCGGTCCCACGCAGATGAAGAACTCGTTGGTCGCCGAGTTGACGCCGGCGCGCGCCATCGAGAGGGTGCCGTCCAGGTGCTTGAGCCCAGTGACGTTGGTGCGCTCCAGATCGATGGGCGGGAAGAATTCCCGCCGCCGCGCGGGATCGGCGCCGGCCTGGACGACCGTGATCTTGACCGGCTTGGTGTCGTGGAAGACCGTGCGATGGAAGACGCCCTTGGTGTACAGTCCGGCGTCGACATACCGAAGGAAGTTCGCAACGCTGACCGGGGCATGGGCCGAGTCGAGCTCGGCCTCGATGTTCCCGAGCGACGTCTCCATCACGATCGGGACGGGCTTTGGCGCAGGCCGCGACCCGATCAACAATCCGGCAACAGTGGCAAGGCCGAGCATCCGGCGAACGGTCAGCATGGTATCACCTCCAAGAGTTGAGGCGCCTGAGCGTCACGCGCGCAGGGCAGCCTGCAGCCACCCCAGCACCAGCAGTACCGCCGCGACCTTCACCAGTCGGTGCCACTTGGGCCAGAGCGCTGCGGTCGCGGTGATGATCACCACCACGGCGACCACAACCAGCGGCAGCACGGCGACCAGGTCGGGTGGTGGGGTCTCCGCGATCAGCAGCGTCAGTACCACCAGGCCCACCGCGTAGGCGAGCGACAGCACCCCCGCTGCGGCGAAGAGTCGCCGCATCAGGGCCTCTTCGGGGAGCTTGCGGACCACCTTGCGCCAGGCGACGACGACGAGCGCCACCACCACCAGGGAGATGTCCGCGATGGCAAAGAAGCGGAGCGCCGGCTGGTGCAGCAGCGGCGCGATCTGGTCGCCCACGATCGCCCCGGCAGTCTGCAATCCGCGGTCGAGCCCGCCCCGCCAGTGAACCGTGCTCTGCGCCGGCCACTCGTCGCCCACGACGCGCGCGAGCGCAATCACCGCCCCCAGCGGCAGGATCGCCAGCACCGCGCGCTGGATCGCCCGCCGCACTCCTTTCCGCCGCAACAGCGCCCACGCGACCGCGGCTGCCGGCAGTCCAACACCCGACGGCGACACGAACACGGAACCCACCGCCGCAAGCGAGCCGTAGGCCAGCGAAAACCGCGGTGCATGCAGCATCACGGCGAACATCATCAGGGTGATGCTGATGAGCGGGGGTCCGAGCAGCGAGGTCCGGTGGAGCGGCATGAAACCGGGAAGTGCGGCGATGCAGATGGCGACGACGACCCCTGCCGTCGGTCCCGCCGCCGTATCGACCATCAGCAGCGCCAGTGCCACCGAAATTCCGGCGCAGACGCCGGGGAAGAGCGGGCCGAGCGTGGCGGAGATGTTGCCACCAATACCCACGATGTAGAAGACACCATCTTCACGGCACCGCCACCAGACGAGTGCCGCCATGACGACGAAGGCCACCAAGGCCCGCCGTCGTGCGCCGTTCAGCGGCCGTTCCCCGCGGGATACCAGCGGTGTCCGCCCCGTGCCATCTCCTCAAGTACCGGCGCCGGGTGGAAGCGCGGACCCTGCGACGCCTCCAGCTTCTCCAGGCGGCCCACCACTTCGGCGGCACCCATCGCATCGATTGCCCGGAGCGGTCCGCCCCGGAATGGCGGGAAGCCGATGCCGTACACCGCACCCACGTCGCCATCGCGCGGTGTCCGCAGCACGCCTTCGCTCATCGCGAGCGCGGCCTCGTTGAGCATGGCGAAAACCAGCCGATCCTCCACGCGTTGCTCGTCCACTTCACCCAACGGGCGAACACCGAGCAGCTGGAACACGCTGCCGTCGACGCCGGCCTTGTGGCCATCCTTGTAGAAGTAGAAGCCGCGACCATTCTTCCGGCCCAGACGATCATCGGCGCGCATCACGCCAATGACCCGCGACGGCTTGAGTCGTTCCCCGAATGCCGCGTGCATCACCTTGCCGGCCTTCTCGCCCACGTCCAGGCCGACCTCGTCCATCAACATCACCGGTCCCACCGGGAAACCCCAGCGCGTCATCACGCGGTCGATCGTCTCGATCGGGACACCCTCCTCGAGCAACAGTCCCGCCTCGTTGAGGTAGGGCAGCAGGATGCGATTCACCCAGAAGCCGGGGGAATCGGCGACCACAATCACCGTCTTCCCCATCCGTCGGCCGAACTGCACCGCAGTGACCACCGCATCGGCACTGGTGCGATCGGTGGGAATCACCTCCAGCAGCGGCATCCGGTCGACCGGCGAAAAGAAGTGCATGCCGAGCATCCGCTCGGGATGCTGCGCGTCGGCGGCGATCTCGTGGATCGGAATGGTCGAGGTGTTGGTGGCGATCACCGTGGTCGGTGGCACCGCTTCCTCGATCGACGCAAAGACCTGCCGCTTGACCGCGAGGTCCTCGAACACCGCCTCGATCACCAGCTCGGCATCGCCGAAGCCGGAGAAATCGCCGGTGCCGGTGAGGTAGGCCCGCTTCCGCTGGTATTCGAACCGCGTCATCCGACGCCGCTTGAGCTGACCCGCGAGAATGTCTGTCGCCGTCTTGAGGCCGAGGCCCACGCGGGCGAGGTCGGCGTCCTTGAGGCGGACCTCGACGCCGGCGTTGAGCACTGCGGTGCCCGCAATGCTGGCTCCCATGAAGCCGGAACCGACGATCCCGAGGCGGCGGACAGGGCGGCCGCGGGCGGTGCCTGACGGCACGCCATCATCCTTCTTGAGCGCGGTGGTGGCGAAGAAAATCTCGACCAAGCGGCGCGAGACATCGCTCATCGCCAGTTCGCCGAACGCCTGCGCTTCCGCCTCGAGTCCCTTGGCCATCCCGCTGGCCATCGAGGTGTGCACCACCTCGATGGCCCGGAGTGGCGCGGGGTAGTTGCCGCCAGTTTTTTTCTCGACCTCTTCCCGCGCCTTGCGATAGACCACCGAGCGCCCGATGCCATTGCCGTCGAGCAGGAAACCGGTGAGTCCGCGCCCCTTCCTTGCTGGTTCCCAGTCGCGCGTCAGCTTCTCGGCAGCGGCGAGGGCCACCTCGAGCAGGATCGCCTCGGGCACCAGTTCGTCCACCAGCCCGATCTTGAAGGCCTTCTTCGACGGCACGCTTTTCCCGGCGAGGATGATGTCGAACGCCGCCCTCACGCCGATGAGTCGTGGGAGTCGATTCGAGCCGCCCGCACCGGGAATCAGCCCGAGCTGCGTCTCCGGAAGTCCCAGCATGGTCTTGGGATGATCACTCGCGACGCGGTAGCGGCAGGCGAGGGCGAGTTCGAGCCCGCCACCGAGGCAGGCGCCGTGAATCGCCGCGACCATCGGCTTGGCGGAGTCGGCGACCCGTTGCATCATCAGCTGGCCGTCGCGCGAGAGGCGCACCGCTTCCTCCACGGAACGCAGCTGCACAAACTCGTCGATGTCGGCGCCGGCGATGAACGAATCGGGCTTGCCGGAGCGCAGCACCATCGCCTTCACCACTTCGTCGCTCTCGAGTCGCTGCAGCAGCTCCTCGAACTCCCAGCCCACGGCCTTGCTGATCTTGTTGACTGACTCGTTGGGTGTGTCGAAGGTGATGATGGCGACACTACCGCGCCGCTCAATAGTGAAGGCTGTCATACCACACGCTCCAGCACCATGGCGAATCCCATTCCACCCTGGGCGCAGATCGAGATCAGCCCGAACTGCACGTCGCGTCGCGCCATCTCATTGGCGAGCGAGGTCACCAGGCGCGACCCGGTGGCCCCAAATGGATGCCCCAGCGCGATCGACCCGCCCATGACATTGGTGCGATCCCAATCGACCTCGCCCACCGGGCCCGACAGGCCAAGACGACGGGCCCAGTCGGCGCTCGCCCAGGCCTGCACATTGGACAGTACCTGCGCGGCGAATGCTTCGTGAATCTCCACCAGGCCGAGATGCTGCCAGGTGATGCCCGCCCGCTTGAGCGCGAGCGGGACGGCGTAGACCGGTCCCATCAACAGCTGCCAGCCCGGATCGACCGCCGCCACCGCGTAGGAACGAATTGCCGCGAGCGGCCGGTAGCCGAGCGCCTTCGCCCGCTCCTCACTCATCAGCAGCGTGGTGGATGCGCCGTCGGTGAGGGGCGAAGAGTTGCCGGCCGTTACCGTGCCATACTGGCGATCGAAGACCGGCTTGAGCTTCGCCAGTGCCTCGAGTGAGGTATCGGCCCGCACGAGATTATCGGTGGTGACCACCTGATCCATCTTCGGCCCGCCAAACCACGGCGCGATCTCCGCGGTGATCCGCCCATCGGCCGTGGCGGCCGCGGCACGCTGATGGCTCATCAGGGCAAGCTCATCCTGTGCCAGCCGTGAGATGTGATTCTCCTTCGCCATCTTCTCCGCCGACTGCCCCATCGACTCGCCCGTGCTCGGCTCGCCGATGCCGGGGGCCACCGGCACCAAGTCGCGAGGCCGGACCTGCGCGAAGAGGCCGAGCCGGTGACCGAGCGTCTTCGCCCGACTCGCGTTGGCGAGGATCTGGGCAAATTTCCTGGTGTGCAGGATCGGCACGTCGGAGAGGGTCTCGACGCCACCGGCAAGAATCACATTCGCATGCCCCGCCATGATCTGGTCGGCGCCGTTGCAGATGGCCTGCGCGCCCGAGGCACAGGCGCGATTGAGCGTGTAGGCGGGCACCGTGCGCGGCAGCTGCGGCAGCAGCGACACTTCGCGCGCCACGTTGCCGAGCAGCGGTGAGGGCACCACCTGTCCGTAGATGACCTGATCGACCTCATCGCCCGGCAATTCGGCGCGATAGAGCAGCTCCCGTGTGCAGTGGCGGGCCAGCTCCTCGGCCGTTGCATCGCGCAACACGGTACCCGATTTGGCGAACGGTGTCCGGAGCCCGGCGATGACGACGGCGCGGCGGCCGGGTGGTGGCGTGAACATGACTCAAAGCTAGCGGGATTGGGACAGGAGAACGGAGAACGGAGAACGGAGAACGGAGGGCGACCATTTATCTTCCCAATCGACCAAGTACCGGAGTGCACCACAGGTGAATATCGATCCCGAGCAGCCCACTGTAGGCCTCCCTGCCGAGGCCATGTACGAGGCCCTGCTTGAGGCCCAGTCCCCCGTGCCGTTTGAGAACGGCCCCAGAGAACCGACCGCCCCGTCGGCGGCGG
>JBBRBZ010000068.1:0-14704 GCA_038205305.1 Gemmatimonadales bacterium | reverse complement strand
CCAGTGCCGCGTGGCGACGCCTCGTCAGTACCTTCCTCTACGGCTTCACGAATCGCTACCTGACTGTGGCCTGGCAGAAGCGGTAGGGTCGCACTCGCCGACCGAGCGAGCTCCTGAGGATGAGGACCTTGTTCGCCGATGCGCGGCCAAGGGTGGTTCCGGGCCTGAGCCCGTGCGTGATCATCGATGGCAATGCAGAGGCACTCCAGACCCTGTGGGCCTCACGGCAACAGCTTTCCCCCGAACTGTATCGCACCACCGTTCGGCGTGGGCGTGTCGAAGAGATAGTCGTAGCCTGTCGGGAACCGCACCGAATGCACCGGTGCGTGGCTGCGCTCGGCGGCCAAGGCCGTTCGGAACCAGAGGTGAAAGAGGGTGCTGTAGTATCCGGTCTTCAACCCACGCAACGCCATCTCCTCAGCTCCCCGATAGTCCCCTTCCCAGACCAGACACCCGGTGAGGCTCGCCATCGACGGCGCGAATTCCCGCAATGCAAGCACCTTACGGTAGAGGGGAATCGCCTCTGGGCATGATCCCCGGATTCGATACCACTCAGCCAGCTGGAGAATTGGTCCTTCCGACTTGTCATAGAGCTGCAACGCGACCTGGTAGGCATGGATGCCTCGTTCCGGAGAGATCATCCGATACGCGATCGCACCGAACGCCACCCAGGCACGATAGCTCTGTGGCGCGTCGACAATCGTCTGGGACCACATCACCATCGAGTTGCGCCAGATCCGGTGACGGGACCAGGAGCGCGAAGCGCCGAGGATCGTGACCACGATGACCGTCGCACCGAATGCCCACTGCAGCACCAGCCGCCTTTGACCTGCTGCCGATCGGATCGCCTCAACGCCGAATGCGGCGACCGCCAACATCGCCCCGATACTGGGGAGGAAGAGCGTCCGTTCCGCCATGGTGATCCCCGTGGGGACCACGACGTTGCTCACCGGGAAGAGCCCGATGGCCACCCACGCCACCCCAAAGACGACAACCGGCGCTCGCGATCTCAGCCGGAAAGCCAGCATCACGACCAAGACCACGATTGCCACGCCCAACCACTGCGCCCCGCCCCAGCCGGTTGCCTGCTCAATCACCCTGGGGGAGTAATCAGCCTGCAGCGTGGCGGGCCAGAGATGCAGGCGCAACCACTCGGGGACGACGACGAGCATCGTCTCGAACCTGTTCCAGACGGTGCTATGGTAGAACACTTCGGCCTTGAAGGTGCCGCTGGCGTTATCCAACGGAATGAGGGAGCGAATCGCCACCGCCAGCTCTGCCGCCAGGAGCTGCAGCAGCCAGACCGGGCGGGTCAGCCTCCAGCGACCCGGCGTGGTGTCCACGATCACGAATAACTCCGCCGCAAGGAGCAAGCCCGGCAGCATCAACCCGGTCTCCTTGAAGTGTGCCGCAATCAAGGTCGTCACCGCCAAGCCGATTGCCGCTCCCCATCCCGGTGCACCTTCCCTTCGCCTCGCTATATACCACGCGACCGTCAGGGCACAGATCAGCCCAACCACGACCTCGGCCTGATTGACCGCCAGCGCCACCGCCTCCACATGAACCGGATGCACGGCAAAGAAGAGCGCGGCGACCACCGCGCCCCAGAAGGGGAGCAACTGAAGCGCCAGGATCAACACGGCGATCGCTGAGGCGGCATAGAGGGCCACCTGGACCGCCTTGAACGAAAACGGGGCGCCGTTCCCCATTTTCCATTCCAAGGCAATCAGGAGCGAGGTGAGCGGACGATACAGGTCGCGTTGGTAGGGTGCCGGCCAGTAGGCTTGGGTGAAAGTCCGCTTGATCTGGTCAAGGTGTTGAGTGCGCGAATCTTCGAGGACGAGAGGGATATCGTCCTGCGCGAAGTAGTTGGCGAGGGTGGTGGCGCTGCTGCCGACCGCGACAACAGCCACCAGAAGGCCTGCGGCGAGGTTGCGCGTCCCGCTGAGTCGGTTCCGGAGCATTTGCTCCTGCATTGTGTAGGGAAGAGCGCTCTCGCAACGATCTGAACAGTCCGGGCTCCGCCGGAGCCGCACCCTCGCAAACTACCGGACGAAAGGCGCGATCGGAAGGGGAGCGTCGGCCATCAGGATGTGGGTAAGCCATTGTCGTGTAATGTGTTTCGCCTGAGCCGCTGGGTTTGGCACCACTCCTGCTTGGTACTGAGCTGTCAGGCGGCCAGTGGTCAGGAGGCCGGATCGGCCGAGCGCGCCGTAACGCGCCACCCAACGCGGAGAATCACACTATGCTGGCCAGGAACAAGAAGGGCTTCACCCTGATCGAGTTGCTCATCGTGGTCGTGATCATCGGCATTCTGGCCGCCATCGCGATCCCCAAGTTCGCCGCGACCAAGGACAAGGCGAAGCTGGCGTCCGTCAAGACCGACCTGCGCAATATCATGACCGCAGAGGAAGCGTACTTCTCGGATTACAACACATACACTGCCACTGTCCCAACCGCGCTCTTCATCCCGTCCGTCGGCAACACTTATGGCGGCAGCGGATCGACCTCCTCGTGGACCGCGACGGTCACGAATTCGAGCATCTCCGTCAACCCGAAGCAGTGCACGGTCACCGTGGGTAACGGCACGACTACGGACGGCCAGATCGCTTGTAGTTGAGCTGCGGTAGGAACCCACCCCCAAATCGCGAGCGGGAGCCCCTTCCAAGGGGCTCCTGTTTCGTTTGGGGGGGGGCAGGGATATTTTCGAGTCTGGTATCAACATGGTCATGCATACTGCCGTGGTGACCAGAAGCAACGGTCATGCTGGATCTCAGCTGTTGGATGGGTATCTGCTTGTCATCTTTGATGTTACGAGGCGGCCAGGGAACCGGCACTGCTTGTGCACCATCAGGTCGTGGGCTGTGACTGGCTGGTCGTTTTGCAGCCCAAGAGAGTCTCCGATTCACCCTGTTCTGGAGTGTCGCGACTATGCTGGCCACCAATCGGAAGGGCTTCACTCTGATTGAACTGCTGATCGTGGTGGTGATCATCGGCATCTTGGCAGCGATCGCCATTCCGAAGTTCGCCGCGACCAAAGACAAGGCAAAACTGGCTGCGGTCAAGACTGATATTCGGAACATCATGACTGCGGAGGAGGCCTACTTCGCCGACTACAACTCCTACACCGGCAGCCTTCCAACGACCATCTTCAAGGCCACCGTCGGCAATACCATAGGCGCCGTGGGCAATACCAGCTCCTTCACCGCCACGGTCACCAACAGCAGCATCACGGTGGCTCCGAACCAGTGCACCATTACCGTGGGCTCGGGCACCACCGTCGACGGCCAGATCATCTGTAGTTGAAGGGCCGCCTCAGTCAGGGGATGGGGTAGCAGGCCCAAGGGTCTCGCTTGATCGATCATCTTCTCCTCCGGGCCGGCCGCGCAATGCGTTGCCGGCCCGCGTCGTTCCGCCCCCTCCGGCTCCTCGTGACACCGCCAGACTGAGTCTTCCTCAGCCGGTGAGTCGCCATGTTCCTCACATCCCGACGTGGTGAATCCCTCGTCGAACTGATCGTCGCCTTGGTCCTCCTCGAGATTGCCGGGACGCTCGCGCTTGCGGCCGCCCTTTCCACCGAACGCCTCAGCCGGCATGCCGCGTTCGGTTCGGCCGAGGACCAGCGTCGCTGGGAGGTGTATCGGGCCGCGGAGCTTGCCCCAGCCTGCACCTCCGCGAGAGCCCCAACTGCCGTGCCGCTCACCCTGCCGGCCACTCCCGACCGTCCGGCGCTCGCCACCACGCTGCGATGTGGCCCATGAGCCGCCGGGGCCTCACCCTGGTCGAGATGCTCATCGGCATGGTGCTGCTCGCGATGCTCGGGATGGCGATCACCGAGACGCTTGCGACTGCCTCTCGCGCCACCACCCGAGCCCTCCGTGCGCTGGTGGTGGGTCGGACGGTGGTGGCTGCGGCGACGCTGCTGCGCGAGGAGTTGGGCCAGAGCAGCGCGACGGAACTCACTGGGGCGGCCCCCACGTCGCTCGACTTCGGGCGCACCATCGGGGCGGGGCCAGTCTGCGCCGCCTCGGGATTCATCGTGCGAGTGCGCCAATCGGCGTGGTGGGAGGTGCGCGCACCGGTGGGTGGCCGCGACGAGGTGGCGCTGCTCGCCGATCCGGTGGTTGGGAGCTGGGCCACGCACCCGATCGACACGGTCACCAGTGCTGTCTGCCCCGACGGCGCGGCGGCGATTCGCCTGGTGTTGAGCGCGCCGGTCGCGGTGGCAGCGTACGCACGAGTGATCGAGCCGGTCCGGCTGAAGACCTACCTCTCCGGCGGGAGCGGCTGGTGGGGCATCGCTGGGGGCAGCGGACTCCCGACGATCCAACCGTTCGCCGGACCGCTCGCCGCGCCGCTTCAGCCGTTCACCCTCACCGCCACCATGCTCCAGTGGCGCTTCAAGCCCAGCAACGGGAGCGACACGGTCGTCACCATACCACTGGGTGCTCCGTGAGCCCCCGGCGCCATAGTCAGAAAGGTGCGTCGGTGGCGATGATGCTCGTGCTCCTGCTCCTGGTGGAGGGTCTCGCGACCTTGGGCGCCGTGGTCACCGTCACGCGCATCCGGCTGTCCGGTGATGCGCGCAGGTCCATCGAGAGCTGGCTGGTGGCTGCCAGCGCGGTCGCCGAGGCTCGTGTGGGACAGGCGGGTGCGCTTGACTCAATGACCGATGGGGAGCGGCTTCCGCTCGGGATGGGGCTGCGCCTCGATGGCTGGGGCTGGTCGGCTGAGGCGGCGCGGGAGGGGGCACTGGTCCGGCTCGAGGTTCGGGTGGAGCGACGCGATGCCGGTGGCCTCCTCCAAGCGGCTCGCCGAATGACCCTGCTGTTGGACCACCCACCCTCCGATACTGTCCGGGTGTTGGCTCACCGGGCAAGGATGTGATGGTCGGATGGCACAGGGAGTGCTACCCTGAGTTGTCGTTCCGGAGCATCGGCCAAGCGCCGGGGAGCCTCCAAGAAGCGTAAGTGATGTTTCGACAATGGTTTGGTCGGGCGCGACACCCTTGACCCCTCGGGGTTTATGGCAGTAGCGTTCGGAAACCTTCCACCGCACAATCCGGGCTCATATGGCGCTCTTCCCTCGCGCACGAACCACCGTCGGGCTGGATATCGGCAGTGGCTACATCAAGGCAGCGCTGGTCAATCACGGCTCAGGGACTCCTGTCCTGGACCGGGTGGCCATTGCCAAGGTTGCCGATGATGCCATTGTCGAAGGCGAAGTCATGGACCCGACGCTGGTCGCGTCAGCCGTCCGGCAGCTTCTCGCCGACGCCCAGCTCAAGACCAAGGATGTCATCGTCGCCGTTGGCGGCCGGGATGTCATCATCAAGAAAATCTTGATGGATCGAATGGACGAGGCGGCGGCCCGCGAAGTGATTCGCTGGGAAGCCGACCAACACGTCCCCTTCGATCCGGAGAATGTCGAGCTCGACTTCCAGATCCTCGATCCGGACGCCGACGGGATGCAGATGCAGGTGCTCCTGGTCGCGGCCAAGCGCGAGCTGGTGGAATCAAAGCTGGCCCTTCTCGCCGAGATCGGCCTCGACGCCAGCATCATCGACGTCGAGGCCTTCGCCCTGCACAACGCCTTCGAGCTCAACTATCCCGAGGCGATGCGCGGTGTGGTCGCGCTGGCCAACATCGGCCACGAGACCACGACGGTGAACCTGCTCGAGGATGGCGTGCCGGTACTCACGCGCGACCTGCCGGTCGGTGTGCGGCGGCTGCGCGAGGACCTCCAGCGGGAGCGCGGCATGGCGGCCGACATGGCCGATCGCGTGGTGCGGGGCATCGAGCAGGACGCGGCGCTGGCACAGCACGTGGCGGCGCGGGGAGAGGAACTCTCCCTCGGCATCGAGCGCGCGGCGGCCTTCCTGCAGACCAGCAGCCGTCCGTCAGGCGCATTGTCACGGGTCTACATCACGGGGGGCGGTTCGCGGATTCCCGGACTCTCCGGTGTTCTCGCCGATCGGATCAAGGTGCCGGTCACCGAGGCGCACCCGCTTGAGCGACTCGACAAGGCAGCCGATGCTTTCGGAGCACTCAATGTCGATGAAGTAGCTCCACTCCTGATGCTGTCCGTCGGGCTTGCCCTGCGGACCGCGGCGTGAGGGCCTCGCGATGATTCATATCAATCTGAAGCCCGGCGCCAAGCGTGCGGCTCCCAAGGGGAGTCGGCCTTCTTTTTCTGGCGTCTCCGCCGGCTTCAAGGGACTCCGCTCGCGAATCAAGGAGCCGATGCTGGCCCTCGCCATCGGTGCCTGGGTGGTGGTCATCCTTGGGCTGGGCTTCTTCTTCATCACCACGGCGAGCCAAAAGAACTCGCTTGAGCCCAAACTCACCCAGAGCCGCTCAGAGTACCGCCGCTACCAGAGCTTCCTGCAGCAGAAGCACAAGGAAGAAAAGGTCCGCGACTCGATCCTCACCCAGATCGGCACCATCTCCGCGGTGGACCAGGATCGCTTCGTGTGGGCGCACATCGTCGATGAAGTCGGCAGTGCCGTTCCCGACTTCACCTGGCTCACCTCGATTTCGAACATTCCGGCCGCGCCCGGGGCGGTGGAGGATTCCACCGGGGCACCGCCGGTCAATTTCAAGATCGTCGGCCGCACCAGCGACCTGACCAACTACACCGCCTTCCTCCGTCGGCTCGAGGAGAGTCCCTGGCTCGGCAACGTGCTCCCCGTCGAGGCCAAGACGGTGACGCTCAACAATCGCCTCATCACGGAGTTCACGATCCAGGCGACGTTCACCAAGGCCGATTCGAGTCACATCAAGACGGTGCCGATCCTCGAATCGGTGGTGAGGTAATCCATGGCTGATTCGCGGACCATTCCACTGGCGCTGCTCGTCTTTGCAGGGCTGGTCGGCTATGCCGGCTGGAGCGGCGATGGCCTCTCCCTCCTCAGCGTCGATGGCGTCCAGGCGCGGAAGGCGCATGTCGATTCGCTCAAGCTGCAGATCAGCGGCTACGAGGCGAAGATCGACACCGCCAAGAAGGACCTCGCCAAGGGGTCGCTCGAAGACCTCACGGCTCGGGTCAATTCCTATCGCGCCTCCCTCGGCGTCCTCCGCACCCTGGTGCCGGAGCAGCGCGAGGTCGCCAACTTGCTCGATGACATCACCGCTCGCGCCCGCGTGAACGGCGTGACCGTGATGACCTTCTCGCCGCAGACGCCGTTGCCCGGCCCCGCGCCGTTCGACACCTATTCCTACGACCTCACGGTCCTTGGGCGCTTCAACAACGTCGGGCGCTTCCTGACCTCGATCGCCTCGATGCGACGGATCATGGTGCCGGGCAACGTCTCCCTCGCAGTAGCGAGCGTGCAGTCGGCGCGCGCACTCGGCGACACGACGGCAATGCTCGAGGCGAAGTTCACCATGCGCACCTACGTGAAGGGCAAGGCCTCGGTGGAGGATTCGACTCATGCGCCATAAAGGAATCCTCCTGGGCGCGCTGGCCGCGCTCATGGCCTGCGGCGGCGGCGGTGGCAACACCACCACCACCACGACCGGCGCTGCACTGAACGACTCGACCAAGGCGGCTGCTGCGGCCGACTCGGTCAAGAAGGCGGCGGCGGCCAGGCCCGTCCCGGGCGCCCGCCATGCCGAGATCGACACAGCGGCGATCGCCGGGCAGCGACCCATGCTGCGTGAGACCTACAACTACGAGGGGAGCGCACGCGATCCCTTCAAGTCCATCATGGTGGCGGCCGCCAGAGGGCCGGAACTTCCGGACCTGAAGCTGGTCGCGATCATCTTCGACACCCGGACGCCGTCCAACTCGCTGGTCACCTTCCGTGAGATTGGCAGTGACCGGCGCTATTCCTGGCGTCAGGGTGAACGCTTCGGCCGCATTACCGTGGGCGAAGTCACCACCACCGACGTGACCTTGATGCAGGACGACTTCGGCGTCGTCCACCGCCAGACCTACACGCTCCGCAAGACAGAGGACGGCAACCCATGATGACTCGATCGCTTTCCTGGCTCCTCCTTCCGGCGCTGTTCAGCGGGGCGCCTGCCGCCAAGGCTCCCGCGGGCCAGGTAAAGGCCCTGTCGCTCTCGAGCAGCGGAGGCACCGCCCGCTTCGCCATCAGCACCGAGGGTGGCGTCACGGTGCGAGACTACGCCCTCCACATGCCCGAGCGGCTGGTGCTTGAGCTGAGCCCCGCGGTCACCGGTGACCTGGCGCGCTACGATGGACTCCGTCGCGGCATCGTCGGCGATGTTCGGGTGATCGCGGCCGATTCCGCCACCGTGCGCATCGTACTCGAATTCGACCGGCTGCCGAAGTACTCCATCGACCAGGGTACCGCCGGCATCGTGACCATCGCCTACACCGACGGCCCGTTCCAGAACTGGCAATCCGGGGTTGGCGGGGAGAAGCTGGCGAGCCGGTCATCGACGGTGATGGCTCCTGCGCCGCTCCCGGCCGCTACCGATGCGATCCCGGCCGCCGCTCCGGCGCCGGTGAGCTACCAGCCGCCGCAGCAACAGGGACGCCTGCTCGACTTCACCTTCAACAAGACGCCGATCGCCGACGTCCTCGACATCTTCGCCAAGCAGGGTGGCGTCTCCATCGTGCCGGGCAAGAGTGTCGCGGGTGATGTCTCGATGACGATCATGAACCAGACCTGGGCCAACGCCTTCGCCGCGCTGCTGGCGCAGCAAGGGTTGTCGCAGACCAGCATGCCGGGCGGGATCATCCGCGTCGACGCGCCGGGTGAATTGGCCAAGCTCGACTCCATCGAGGTGCTCAATACCCAGATGGTGCGGTTGAACTACTCCAAGGCTGGCGAGATGTCGAAGATCATCGTCGGCATGCTCACCAAGATGCGCGGCAGTGTCATGCCCGACACGTCCAACAATGCCCTCATCATCACCGACACCCGGACCAAGCTCCCGGGAATCGTGGATTTCGTGAAGTCGCTCGACCTGAAGCCAGCGATGGTCTCCATCCAGGCGCAACTCATCTTCGTTGACCGGACCGATCTCGAACAGCTCGGCGTCAAGTACGATATCGGCACCAGCTCGCAGTTCAACAACAAGTTGGTCCAGCGCACCGACCCGCTCACCGGTCAGCCCTACAATCCCAACGTGAACATCGTCAACCTGGGCGGCAATGCCGTCTCGGCGATCTCCAACGCCGACGCGCTCATCTCCGGATCAGCGCTCGATCTGGTCTTCTCGACCGCCATCGGCGGCTTCTCGGTAACGTCGTTCCTGAGCGCGCTGAGCCGAGTGGATCTGAGCGATGTCGAAGTGGTGCCGCAGGTGAGCGTGGTGAGCAACCATGCCGCCACGGTGCTCTCTGGTGAAGACACCCCAATCCGGGTCATCGACGCCTCGTCGTTTGGTCAGGTGAACACCGCGCCGCGTGCCTCGGTCCAGCTCAAGACCACCGGCATCCAGCTTATCGCCACACCCAGCGTCACGGCCGACCACCACATCATCATGGATCTCGACGTCGAGCGCTCCTCCGTCCAGCAGCTCTCGGCCGCCGACCTCGGTTACAACTTCCCCAAGCAGAGGAGTACCTCACGGCTGCTGGTCGCTGATGGCGAGGTGATGGCGATGAGTGGCATGAAGGCCACCACGGTGACCCATAGCCGCCAGAGTATTCCGCTCCTCGGCTCGCTGCCGTTCATTGGCAAGCTGTTCTCCTACACCAGCGATACCGAGAACCGGAAGGACCTGATCATTCTGATCACGCCGCGGATCCTGGACGACCGGGAGCCGCAGCAGTAATTAGGGGCAACGCACGCGTTGCCCGACCTCGATCCGGCACGACCCGCGACGCCCGGCCTCGGCCGGGCGTTGTGCGTTTCCGGGAGGGTGCTCGTAGGGGCAACGCATGCGCTGCCCCTACTCCAGGGCTCGGTGACGCGTTGAGCCCGGAGGTCCCCGGCGTTGCCGGGGACGACAGCAACGATGGTGCTTCAGCCGCGAGCCTCCCCGGTGTTATACCTTCCCCCATGCATTTGAAATTCACCACCGCCGGCGAATCGCACGGCAAGGGACTCGTGATCATCGTCGAAGGGGTCCCTGCCGGACTCCCGATCAGCGCGGACGCGGTCGATCGCGACCTCGGCCGCCGGATGCAGGGCTACGGCCGCGGCGCCCGCATGAAGATCGAGCAGGACCGAATCGAGTGGCTTGCCGGCGTGCGCGCTGGCGAGACCCTCGGCTCCCCCATCGCCATGCTGATCCACAACCGCGACTGGGCCAACTGGGAAGAGATCATGGCGGCAGAGGGCAGCCCGGGCGAGCTGCGTCGCCGGCGGGTCACCCGGCCACGGCCTGGGCATGCTGACCTGGTTGGGGTGCTCAAGTACGACCGCCTCGATGCGCGTGACATCCTCGAGCGCGCCTCCGCTCGCGAAACCGCCGCCCGCGTGGCGGCTGGCGGCATCGCCCGACGCCTGCTGGAAGAGCTCGGCGTCGAGATCGGCTCGCACCTTGTCTCGCTTGGCGGGATCCGAGCGGTGGTGCCCCCAACGCTTCCGGTGCCACTCAATGCGGCCAGCGATGCCTCGTCGGTGCGCACGCTCGATCCTGCGGCCGAGTCGGAGATGATCACCCGAATCGACCGTGCCAAGAAGGACGGCGATACCCTGGGCGGCGAGATCGAGGTGGTCGCACGCGGACTGCCTGTGGGGCTCGGAAGTCACGTGTCGTGGGATCGGAAGCTCGACGGCAGACTTGCCGGAATGCTGATGTCGATTCCCGCCGTGAAGGGTGTGGAAATCGGCATGGGCTTCGAAGCCGCTCGGCGCCCGGGTTCCGAGGTGCATGATCCGATCGTCGCATCCCGCGAATCGGGCGCGCACGACGGGGCGACGCACGTTGGGGCGACGCATGTTGGGGCGACGCATGTTGGGGCGACGCACGTTGGGGCGACGCACGTTGGGGCGACGCACGTTGGGGCGACGCACGTTGGGGCGACGCACGTTGGGGCGACGCATGCGTCGCCCCTACCTGCCTCGCCCCGGTCCGACCCGCGCGCGGGTTTTGCCCGTCTCGGAAATAATGCCGGCGGATTGGAAGGCGGCATGACCACCGGTGAACCGTTGGTGGTGCGCGTGGCGATGAAGCCAATCTCCACCTTGATGTCGCCGCTCAAGACGGTGAACCTCGCTACCGGTGGGGAAGCCAACGCCCAGAGCGAGCGTTCCGACGTCACTGCCGTGCCGGCAATGGGGGTCATCGCCGAGGCGCTGGTCGCGTTGGTGCTGGCGGATGCCATGCTGGAGAAGTTCGGCGGCGATTCGCTCGGCGAGATGCGCCGGAATCTCGAAGGGTACCTCGCCGCGGCCGGTCAGCGGTGGGAGGCGCTTCGCGAGGCGACGCCATTACCAGAGGAAGAGGGGTGAGTCGGGTCAGGCCGATCATCCTCGTCGGCCTGAGTGGGGCAGGGAAGTCCACCGTGGCCCGACTGGTCGCGCCACTCCTCGAAACGGCATGGATCGACATTGATGACCGGGTGATCGCGCGGGCGGGGAAGTCGATCGCCGAGCTCTTTGCGGAGCAAGGCGAGGGGCATTTCCGTGAGCTGGAGCAGCAGGAAATGCTCGGGGCTGTTGCTGAACCGCCCCAGGTGATCGCAGCGGGGGCGGGCTGGGTGGCGGAACCCGGAAATCTGGGTGCCGTTACCCCGGCGGCATTCGTCGTATATCTATCTATAGGTATCGCGGAGGCAGCCCGACGGCTGACGGGGGTGGCAGACCGTCCCCTACTCGCGGGATCTGCCTTGGGTGAGCGCCTGGCGGCGCAGCTGGCCGCTCGTGAGGGGTGGTACCGCCAGGCAGACATCGAGATTTCGGTGGACGGCGCCTCGCCCGAAATGGCCGCGGCAGCCGTCGTGGCTGCGGCGCGACAATACGGTGGTTGGTAATGCGTTGTGGGGAAACAACTTGCGTCGGGCTCTCTTGCCCAGACCGTGACTGGCCGACTATTTAGACAGGTGTGACCGCCGCCCCCGACCCCGGGGGCGAGGCGTTTTCAGGATTCGCAACGGAGCCGCAGGCATGGTGGTGAAAGCAAAGACGAAAGCAGCGCCTAAGGCGACCAAGGCGGGGAAGAGTGCTTCCTCCGCCTTCGGGAAACGCGCGCTAGTGATCGTCGAGTCGCCAACCAAGGCCCGAACCATCAAGGGCTTTCTGCCAGCCGGATACACCGTGGCGGCGTCGATGGGCCATATCCGCGATCTCCCCGGTGAGGCCAAAGAGATTCCCGCCAAGTACAAGGGCGAGGAGTGGGCCCGCTTCGGGGTGAACGTTGACAAGAATTTCGAACCGCTCTACATCGTGCCGGGCGACAAGAAGTCGGTGGTCCGCGAACTGAAGGCGCTGCTGAAGGAAGCCGACGTCGTCTACCTCGCGACCGACGAAGACCGCGAAGGAGAAAGCATCTCCTGGCACTTGGCCGAGGTGCTCGAGCCGAAGGTGCCGGTGCATCGGATGGTCTTCCACGAAATCACTCGTGAGGCGATCGAGGACGCGCTGGCGCATCCGCGAGACGTCGATGACGATCTCGTGCGCGCCCAGGAAACTCGACGCATTCTCGACCGGTTGGTGGGCTACACTCTCTCGCCGCTGCTCTGGAAGAAGGTCGCCTTTGGGTTGAGTGCTGGACGGGTGCAGTCGGTAGCCACACGTCTGGTCGTCGATCGCGAGCGCGAACGGATGGCGTTCCGCGCCGGCTCGTATTGGGATCTTTCGGCCACGCTGGAGCACGGCAAGGCGGAGTTCGAAGCGGGGATGTGGGCGCTTGACGGCGTGCGCCTCGCCACCGGCAAGGATTTCGACGAGAACACCGGCAAGATCGCGGCAGGAAAGCAGGTGCGGTTGCTCGACGAGGCGACGGCCCGCGAGTTGACGGAGAAGCTCAAAGGTGCGGCATGGCAGGTATCGGCGGTGGAGGAGACGCCGCGCACCATGCGGCCGTACGCGCCGTTCACCACCTCCACGATGCAGCAGGAAGCCAACCGCAAACTCCGATTCTCCGCCAAGCACACCATGTCCACCGCGCAACGCCTCTATGAGCGCGGCTTCATTACCTACATGCGAACCGACTCGGTGTCGCTCTCCGAGCAGGCGATCAACGCGGCGCGCGGCCTGGTGCGACGGATGTACGGTGAAGAGTATCTCCCCGATGGACCGCGCTTCTATGCCAACAAAGTTGCCAACGCGCAGGAAGCGCACGAGGCGATTCGTCCAGCGGGCGCGGTCTTCCGCACCCCTGACGAGACCGGACTGTCCGGCGATGAGTTCGCGCTCTACAGCCTGATCTGGAAGCGCACCGTCGCCTCGCAGATGAAGGACGCCAAGAAGACGGCGATGATGGCCGAGCTCACGGTGCTCAACGCCACCTTCCGCGCCAATGGCCTGCGCACCGACTTCGCCGGCTTCCTGCGCGTTTACGTCGAGGGGTCTGATGATCCCGATGCGGCGCTCGAGGATCGCGACACGCCGCTGCCGCCGCTTGCGGTGGGCAACACGCCGAACTGCACCGCGCTCGAACCGGTGGGACACGAGACCAAGCCGCCGGCTCGCTTCACCGAAGCGTCGCTGGTCAAGGCGCTCGAGGAGAACGGCGTCGGGCGACCGTCCACCTACGCGAGCATCATGGGCACCATCGTCGATCGCGGATACGTTGTCAGGCAGGGCCAGGCACTGGTGCCAACCTTCACGGCCTTCGCCGTGACCGATCTGTTGATCAAGCACTTCGGCCACTTGGTGGACGTCGAGTTCACGCGCGGCATGGAAGACGCGCTCGATCAGATCGCGAGTGGGACGCAGGACTGGCTGCAATACCTCAAGGAGTTTTACCTCGGGGAGAAGGGCCTGCAGCACCAGACCGCGTTGGGCGAGAAGGAGATCAAGCCAGCCGAAGCGCGCAGGGTGAACATCGAGGGTCTGGGGGCGACGGTGCGGATTGGTCGCTTCGGGCCGTATGTCGAGAAGGATGGCGAGACCGAACCGCTGCGTGCCTCGCTCCCCAAGGACGCCACGCCAGCCGACATCGATGCGGAGCGGGTCGACGCCATTCTGAAGCAACGCGCCGAGGGGCCCGCCGTGGTGGGCGTTCATCCCGAATCGGGAGATCAGATCTTCCTGCTCGATGGCCAGTACGGCCCCTACGTGCAGCTCGGCCAGCAGGAAGAGGGCAGCAAGGTCAAGCCCAAGCGTGCATCGCTGCCCAAGGGCGCCAAGCCAGAAGATGTGACCCTCGAAATGGCCGTCGGCCTGCTCGCGCTGCCACGACTGCTCGGCAATCATCCCGAGAGTGGCCGTCCGGTCAAGGCTGGACTCGGCCGCTTCGGTCCCTACATCCTGCACGACCTCGGCAAGGGCGAAGCCGATTTCCGCTCGCTCAAGGCGGGAGACGAAGTGCTCACCGTGACGCTCGAACGTGCGGTTGAGCTACTGGCCGAGCCGAAGGCATTGCGCGGGCGCCGTGCTGCGGCGACGCCGCTGCGCGAGATTGGTGCGCATCCCAAGGACGGCAAGCCGGTGCAACTCTTCGATGGCAAGTATGGACCATACGTGAAGCACGGCGAGTTGAATGCCTCCCTGCCACGCGGTGCCGATCCGGCCACCTTCGCGCTCGACGCGGCGGTGCAGCTCATTGACGAGAAAGGGAAGGCGCCCAAGGCCAAGCGTGGTGGCGCGCGCCCTCGCGGACGCGCCAGCAAGTCG
>JBBRBZ010000067.1:0-14714 GCA_038205305.1 Gemmatimonadales bacterium | reverse complement strand
CTTGACCGACTGGCCGCCCAGCTCGGCACCGCTGCCGCGGGCTCGAGCGATGCGCCGAAGCTGCAGCTGCTGCTTGCCACCGTGCGTCGTCTGGCAGATGCAGGTCGTTGATCGGTCGTGACTGAAACAATTCGCGGCGTCATCGCGCCCGTCCTGACGCCGTTCACCGCGGCGCTCGAGCCCGATGCGCCGCGGTTCATCGCCCACTGCCAGTGGTTGCTGGCAGCGGGCGCCGGGCTGGCGATGTTCGGCACCACCAGCGAGGCGAACTCGCTGGCGGTCCATGAAAGGATGGATCTCCTCGACGCTGCGGTCGGTGCCGGCTGTGATGTCACACGAATGATGCCGGGCACGGGATGCTGTTCCATTACCGATACCGTAACACTTACAGCACACGCAGTTCGGCATGGTTGCGCCGGCGTCCTCATGCTGCCGCCGTTCTACTACAAGGGCGTCAGCGACGAGGGACTCTATCGTCACTACAGCGAGGTGATCGAGCGTGTCGGCGACCGCCGGCTCCGCATCTATCTCTATCACATTCCGCCGATCGCGGCCGTCGGCATCTCGTTGGCGCTCACCGAGCGATTGCTGAAGGCATACCCCGGCGCCATCGCCGGCATGAAGGACAGCTCCGGTGATTGGAACAACAGCCAACGTTTCCTCGACGCCTTTGCCGCGTCGGGGTTCGACTTCTTCGTGGGCAGCGAGGGGTTCCTGCTCGACAACATGCGCCACGGCGGCGCCGGCTGCATCTCGGCGACGGCGAACATCAATCCGTCGGCGATGGATCGACTCTACCGGGAATGGCAGGGTGCCGACGCCACAGATCAGCAGGCTCGGCTCAATACTGTGCGCGCGGTGGTGGGCGCCTACCCGATGATTCCGGCCCTCAAGCAGGTCCTGGCCCACGCCCGCAGTGATGCCGCGTGGACCACGGTGCGGCCGCCGTTGGTGGAGTTGAGCGCCGAGCAGGCGGAGTCGCTGCGATCTGGTTTGGAGGCCGCCTCGTTTTCGATGTAGGGTCTCCGGTGACCTTGTTCGGCGCGCGGGGGATCCCGTCGGCCGTCGCGGAATCGGCAGGGAGTGCACCCGCAGTGGTCGCTGTTCCGCTCCTCTGACGGGCCCCCGCGCGCCTCACGGGGTCTGGCTCCGCTCCGTTCTCCGTTCTCTGTTCTCAGTTCTCCGTTCTCCGTTCTCCGTTCTCCGTTCTCCGTTCTCTGTTCTCCGTTCTCTGTTCTCCGTTCTCCGTTCTCCCTTAAATCCCCGCCCGCTCCCTCGCCTTCCGGATCACCGCCGCCATCACATCCCGATACTTCGCGAAGGTGTCGTCCACCACGTTCAGCGTGGGAATGGCGTTGGGGGAGAGGTTGAGCGTCACCGGATCGAAGCGGCCAAACCCCGCCTCATGCACTCCCGTGCTGCCGCGCCCAGGAGCGGGGAGCGAGAGGTGTTGGAAGGCGCGCGCGTAGGGCTGTAGTCGCGCCCCTACCCCCACGTGATACATCGGGATGAATTCCAGCAGCGCATCGTAGGACATCTCTCCCACGCATGGCACGCCAGGGTACTTCGCCCGCAGGTTCATCACCAGCTTCCGGGTGCCCTCGTGCATGTCGGCCTTGGTGTTGTTCGCGTATCCGCCGACGATGTCGAGGAAATAGGCATCGACTCCGTAGCGTGAGATCATCTCGCCAATCCTCCGCTCCATCCACTCGCGCCATGAATCGACGCCGAGGTTCATGTAGGAGAGCCACCCCTCCTGGTGACGGTCGTTGTCCCAGTCCACCCAGTTCAGGTCCATCGGGTCGCCATCGATCTTGGAGACCGCGGCATCGGCCACCTTGGCGAAGGCGGGCTGATTGCGGTTGGCGCTGTTGGTGCCATACATCGGCATGATCCGGAAGCCGAGCTTGTGGGCCTCGTCGACCAGTTTGCGAAAACCGACCTCGCCGCCCATCCGATCATTCACCTTGTAGTTGGGATAGTCCCAGTAGTAGCGGCCGTCCCAGGACGACAGAAACGCCATCACCCGGTTGGCGGGAATCTGGGTGGCCATCCAGCGGAGCGTCTCCAGACTCTTGGCGTAATCGTTGAAGATGTAGCCGGTGTAGTGCTGGCCGTGCAGCGTGGTCACCAGGGCGATGTCGCGCATCCACGATGGCACGTCGGGGCGCGACTCCCACTTCTCCAAGTGGTAGACCTTCGCCAGATGTTCGTAGTGCGGCTGGATCACCGCCTCCGCGCTTTTCCCTTCAGTCAGTCGCCACTCCGGTACCTGAAGTCGCTTCTGCTGCAGCCAGCCCTCCGCCTCATGAATCGCCTCCACCCGGAAGCCACTCTCACCAGGCTGGAAGAAAAAACGCTTGGTGCGCACCTTCTCATCGCGCGAGGAGATGGCAATGAATCGGTCGTCGGCGACCTGCACTGCAGCGAGCGGTGTTCCCATCCCCCCGGCGGTGTTGCCCCCGAAGAGATCGCCGCCGCTGAACGGATAGCCCACCAGCGTTTCATCGTCATTCGCGCGCCCGAAGCCGCCACCGCTGATGGAAATGCGGCCGCGCGGAATGCCGCGAATCACTGTGGTTACCGTCTTGATCGGCAGCTCCATCTCTGCCACGGTGTGGATGGAAATGCTTCCGCCAGACGCAAGGAGCGTGGCGGTGAGACGACCGGAACGCTTCTCCTGTCCGCCAGCCCACACCAGGCCATTGGCGTGAAGAATGATTCCCTCACGGGTCGACGTGACGGTCATTCCCTTGAGATCGAGACCGTAGGCATTCTCGTGGGTATAGACCATGAAGCCGAAGCGATAACCGCCGAACGCCACCGACGGTTCGGGGAAGTCGAAGGAGAAGGTGTTGTACTCGCGCCCACGCGGCGGGATGAACACTTCGCTGGTCGAAGTGAGCGCGGAGATCTCCCCGTCGGCAGGAATCGGGTGCGGCGGTGCAGCGGGTGCGGGCGTCGAAGTCTGCGCACTGGCTTCCGCGGGAGAAGCGGCCAGCATCCCGGCGCCAGCCACGCCGAGGACCTTCAGCAGCTCGCGCCGGGAGAGTGCGTCGCTCATCGCGTCACTTGGGCAGCGCGAGATACTTCGGATCGACGTCGGTGAATCCCCACGCCTTCAGCTGCCGGGCCCAGGTGCCGAGGTTGTCCATCGAGACGCGTACCAGTTCCATGTTCACATGGGCTGGCACGTCCTTCTTGTTGTAGACATGATCGAAGATGGTCCGCACCGAGACATCGCCCCACGAGTAGGTCGGCTGCGCCAGCAGTACCGGCACCAGTCCCGACTCCACATACGGCAGCTCTGCCGGCAATGCGTCCACCGAGACGATCTTCGTCCGCTTGGGGTCGAGCTCTGTGAGTAGCGCAGGCGTGAAGAGCGCCCAGCCGCCGATCATCGCCCAGCCATTGATGTCACGATAGGCATTCTGCGCCCGCAGCACCTCGGCCGCGGCATCCTGCGGTGTCTCGGCGTGATAAAACGTCTCGACGATGGTGATTCCCGGGTACTTGGCGGCCTCCTCCTTCACCCCGGCCACCCGCTTCTGCAGGTTGGGCGCGTTCTGGTTGCCAGCCACGATCCCGATCTTCCCCTTGCCGCCCATCTGCTGGGCCAGCTCCGACATCACCTGGCGCCCGATCGCGGCGTCATCGCCACCGTAGAAGGAGAACCGCTTCGAATCGGGGGCGTCGCTGTCGAACATCATCACCGGCACCCCGCGCGCCACGGCGGCATCGATCGCACCGGTGACCTTGTTGGCATCGCTCGCCGAGAGGAGGATCGCATCATCACCCGCGTTGACCGCCTCGGCGATTCGCTGCGCCTGCACCTGGCCATCCTCGGTCGGCGGCGTCATCCAGTCGATGGAGACATTCACGCCAGTGGTCTTGGTGAGGTCCGCCGCGGCCGCCTCCGCTCCCGTGCGCGCCGAGAGGAAGACGGGATTGGTGGAGCTCTTGGCGATCAGCGCGATGCGGAAGGTCTTCTTGGCGTCGGTGCTCTTGCCACACCCCACCGAGACCATGGCGAGGGCGAGCAGCAGGAGGCGCGGCAGGGCGCTGGCGGGACGGGACATCGGGAACTCCGGTTGGGCGAGGGAAGCTGCAACACTACGACCCGCCCGGGTGAGTGTCAACGCAGGCGCGGGTCGCTCCCACTTCCGTCCTCGCCCCGCGCCCGATATCGTCCTGCTGTCTCCAGCCGGGCTCCGCCATGACCGTGCACCAGATCCATCCCCGCCAGCCGGAACCGTTCCGTCCCCGGGCCACCCCGCCCACCCCTCCCGCCAAGCCGCTCACCCTTGGCCTGCTCGTCGGATCGCGGGGCTTCTTCCCGGGGCATCTGGCCGAGCAGGGAAGGGCGCAGATGATCGCGGCGCTCGAGGCCGAGGGGTTCGACGTGGTCATTCCCGATGCGGCTGCCTCGAAGTTTGGGGCGATCGAAAGCCGGGACGAGGCCAAGCTCTGCGCCGCGCTCTTCCGGGAGCATCGTGACCGCATTGCCGGCATCGTGGTGGCGCTGCCCAACTTCGGCGACGAGCGCGGCGTCGGGGAGACGCTCCGGCTCGCCGGGTTGAACGTCCCGGTCCTGGTCCAGGCCTTTCCCGACACGCCCGACCAGATGGGGATCACCCACCGTCGCGACGCCTTCTGCGGCAAGATGTCGGTCTGCAATGTGCTTCGGCAGTATGGCATCCCCTTCTCGCTCACCTCGCGACACACCGACCACCCCGATAGCGACACTTTCCGCACCGACCTGCGAGCCTTCGCCGCCACCTGCCGCGTGGTGAATGGCCTGCGCTCCGTCCGCATCGGTGCGATCGGGGCGCGGCCCGGGGCCTTCAAGACGGTCCGCTACAGCGAGAAGATCCTTGAGGCGGCCGGAATCGCGGTCGAGCCGGTCGATCTCTCGGAGATTCTGGGCCGCGTGGCCCGCACCGCCGATGATGACCCCACCGTGCAGGCGAAGCTCGCCGCCATCCACAGCTACGTCACCACCAAGGGGATTCCCCTCTCCTCGCTCCTTCGCATGGCGAAGCTCGGCGCGGTGATCGACGGCTGGATGCTCGAGGAAGACGTTACCGTCAGCGCGGTGCAGTGCTGGACAGCAATGGAGGAGTACTTCGGCGTGGTGCCGTGCACCATCATGAGCATGATGAGCAACGATCTGCTGCCGAGCGCCTGCGAGGTCGATGTCTGCGGCACACTCAGCATGTATGCGCTCACACTCGCTGCCAACTCGCCGAGTGCCCTGCTTGATTGGAACAACAATTACGGCGACGATCCCGACAAGGCCGTCTGCTTCCACTGCAGCAACCTGCCGAAGCACTTCTTTGAGTCGGCGAAGATGGACTACCAGGAAATCATTGCCGGCACTGTCGGCCGTGACAACACCTACGGCACCATTGTGGGCAAGGTGCGCCAGGGGCCGATGAGCTTTGCGCGCTTCTCCACCGATGATGTCACCGGGCGGATTCGTGGCTACGTCGGCGAGGGTCGCTTCACCAACGACCCCCTCACGACCTTCGGTGGCGCCGGCGTGGTCGAGATCCCCAAACTCCAGGAGTTGTTGCGCTACATCTGCGAGCAGGGCTTCGAACATCACGTGGCTGCCAACTTCTCCACTGTCGCTGATGTCCTGCACGAGGCCACCACCCGCTACCTCGGCTGGGATATCCTGTGGCATCGCTAGTTGTCATCCTGAGCGAAGCCGCCGCAATGCGGCGGCGCAGTCGAAGGACCTCGGCGGTGGTCACGCCATGACCATTGTCGCAGGTGTCGACTTCGGCACCCAAAGCGTCCGCGTCTCCATCGTCAGCAGCACCAACGGCGTGCTCGGTACCGGCGTGTCGGAGTACCCGGTCATTCGCACCCGGGATGATCCCGACTTCGCCACCCAGTCGCATGCCAAGCAGATGGCTGCTCTCGTCGATGCCATGCGCTCCGCCCTGTCGCAGGCTGGCGTGGCAGGACCGGCCGTCCGATCGATCGCGCTCGACACCACTGGCTCCACCGTCGTTCCGGTGGGCAAAGGGCTGAAGCCGATCGATGACTACTACCTCTGGTGTGATCACCGCGCCGCCGACGAGGCACGGCGCATTACCGAGGTGGCCCACGAGACCAATCTCCCCGCCATCCGCTACTGCGGCGGGGTCTACTCGTCGGAGTGGGGTTTCGCCAAGCTGCTCCACTGGCTGCGACACAATCCCGGCCGACGCGGTGAGCTGGTGACGGCGCTCGAGCACTGCGACATGGTCGCGGCCGAACTCTGCGGCGTAACCGATCCGGCCGAGGTGTCGCGCAGCATCTGCGCGATGGGTCACAAATGGTTGTGGAGCGCCGAACACGGAGGCCTCCCTTCCGACGCCTTCCTCCGCGCGGTTGATCCGCTCTTTGCCGGCATCCGTCCACTGCTCGGCGGCCACTATCGCACTTCGTCGCACATCGCCGGCGGTCTCTCAGTCGAATGGGCGGTGCGACTTGGTCTCGAACCGGGAATCCCCATTCCGGTCGGCGCCTTCGATGCGCACTGGGATGCCATCGGCGCCGGCATCGCGGAGGGTGACGTCGTGAATGTGGTCGGCACGGCGACCTGCACCATGGCGATCGCCAAGGAAGTCGGGGAGATTCCCGGCGTCTGCGGCGTGGTGCCCGGATCCATTCATCCAGACTTCGTTGGGATCGAGGCGGGCCTCTCCGCCACCGGCTATCTCTTTGAGTCGATCGCCACGCGCTGCAACAGCACCGTGGGTGCGCTCAGTGCCGAACTCGGATCGTATCGCGCTGGCCAGACCGGCCTGCTGCGCATCGGCTGGGATAACGGCGATCGGACCGTGCTCGTCAATCCCCGCCTCGGTGGCGTCGCGCTCGGGCTCAACCTCAACACCACTGCCGCCGATGAGCTTTTTGCCGCCATTGAAGGCACCGCCTTCAACACCCGGATCATCCTCGAGAGAATGGCCGAACACGGCGTGCCGATCAACCGCGTGATTCATGGCGGCGGCATCCCGCAGAAGAACGATGTCCTCAACCAGGTCTACGCGTCAGTATTCAACAAGCCGATCCTCGTCCCTGAGCGCCCAATCACCTCGCTCGGCTCAGCCATCTTCGCCTTTCTGGCGGCGGGAGCGTTCTCGACCATCGAGGCCGCGCAGGCAGCACTCTGCCCGTCACATCGCGTGGTGCACCCCGACCCATCCGCCGTGCCTGTGTACCAGCGACTCTTCGCGCTCTACCGGAACCTCTACTTCGGCATGGGAGATCCTGCCGCGGCACCCACCGCCATCGGCGACGTGTTGCCTGAGCTGCGGGAGATCGCGGCGCAGCAGCGGGGGTAGCTCCGGCCCCCCGACTCCTCGCGCGCGGCGAAGGTCATCGCTGCTGCGGGAGGGCCGCCCAGAGTAGCAGTGATGTCCGGGTAGCGTGCCCGACTCACCCCTGCCCGTAGTACGCCGCGTCTCCATGCTTGCGCAGGAAATGCTTGTCCACCAACACCGTCTCGATTCCTTCAGTGCGGGGCGCCAGGGTCAGCGTGTGGTACGCCAGCCGCGCAATCTCCTCAAGCAGCGCCGCCGTCTCGAATGCCGCGCCAGCGGTGGCGCCCCAGCAGAACGGTGCGTGCGAATCGACCAGCACCGCCGGGATCTCCAGCGGGTCGCGCGAGCCGACTCGGCGCACAATCGCGTCGCCGGTACCCGCCTCGTATTCACCGCGAATCACGTCCCCCTCGAGCGGATCGGTCACCGGGATGGGGCCGCGGAAGTAGTCGGCGTGGGTGGTGCCGAGACAGGGAATTTCGCGGCCGGCCTGGGCGAAAGCGGTGGCGAAATGGGAGTGGCTATGGACCACCCCACCAATCATCGGGAAGGCACGGTAGAGCGCCAGGTGCGTCGCCAAGTCCGATGAGGGGCGGAGGGTGCCGTGCAGCACCTTCCCGTCGAGGTCCGTCACCACCAGCGTCTCGGCGCGCAGCTCGCCGTAGGGCACGCCGCTGGGCTTGATGATCACCAGCCCGCTCTCGCGATCGATCCCGCTCGCGTTGCCGAAGGTGAAGGTGGCCAGCCCCGAACGGAACAGGGCGGCATTGGCGTCGAGCACGGCATGTCGCAGGGCAGCTGTCATGCCCCTACCTTAGTCTCCGGGGTGGGGTCCGCAAGAGGGGGTGCCATGGCAACCAGCGTCCGGTGGGGCATACTCGGAACCGCGTCGATCGCGACCCGCCGGCTTATTCCCGCCATTGCCGCCTCGACGGCAGGCAAAGTGGTGGCGATCGCCTCGCGGGAACTACCCAGGGCGGAGGCCGCCGCCGCCGAGGCGGGGATCCCCACGGCATACGGCTCGTATCAGGCGCTGATCGATGATCCCGGTGTCGACGCCATCTACATCCCCCTTCCCAACAACCTCCACCTTCCCTGGGCGGTTCGCGTGCTTGAGGCCGGCAAGCACCTGCTCTGCGAAAAGCCCATCGGCCTCACCGCGAGTGAGGGGCACAGCATTCAGGCGGCCGCGCAGCGTTTTCCCCGGCTCAAGGCGATGGAGGCGTTCATGTATCGCTTCCATCCGCGCTGGGAGGCCATTCACGCCATGGTGCGCAGCGGCGGCATCGGCGAGCTCGGCACCGTGCACACCGTCTTCTGCTACGACAACGCCGATCCCCACAATATTCGCAACCAGGTGGGCACCGGCGGCGGCGCGTTGCTAGACATCGGCTGCTATGCCATCTCGGTGGCGCGCTGGCTCTTCGGTCGCGAGCCGGGGCAGGTGCGGGGCACGCGGCAGCTTGATCCACGCTTCGGCGTCGATCGCCTCACCTCTGGCGTTCTCGACTTCGAGACCGGGACCGCCACCTTCACCGCCGCGACGCAGTTGCCGTGGCAGCAGCAGGTGATGATTCTTGGCACCACCGGTCGGATTGAGGTCGATCGCCCCTTCAATCCGCACACCGATCGCCCCACCACCTTCCGCTTGATTCGCGGTGATGCCGATGCGGAGCTGTTCCAGTTTCCCGCCGTCGATCAGTACCAGGTGATGGTCGATCGCTTCAATCAGGCCGTGCTCGACGACACGGCTGTACCCACACCGCTCGACGATGCCGTCGCCAACATGACGGTGATCGACGCGATGACCGCTGGCGCACGCGGTCGTCACGGCTAGCTTCCGGATGCCACCAGAGGAGCGACGCGTGCAGCACCGCAAATTGGGCAGCCTTGATGTCTCGGCGATGGGCCTCGGCTGCATGGGGATGAGCGAGTTCTACGGTCCGGCCGATGATACCGGCGGCATCGCCACCATCCATCGTGCCATCGAACTGGGGCTCACCTTCTTTGACACCGCCAACATGTATGGCAACGGCACCAACGAGGAACTGCTCGGCCGGGCGGTGCAGGGGAAGCGTGACCAAGTCGTGATCGCGACCAAGTTCGGCATCGTCCGCGATCCGGCAGTTCCGGCGTGGCGTGGCATCAATGGCACTCCCGAGTACGCCCGCGCCTGCTGCGAGACCTCGCTCAAGCGACTCGGCGTCGAGACCATCGACCTCTACTACCTCCATCGCGCCGATCCCAAGGTCCCCATCGAGGACACGGTGGGTGCGATGGGTGAGCTGGTGAGTGCGGGGAAGGTGCGCTACATCGGTCTGTCGGAGGTGGCCACCGACACCCTGCGGCGGGCGGCTCGGGTCCATCCCATTGCTGCGCTCCAGAGCGAGTATTCGTTGTGGACCCGGGAGCCGGAGGACGGCGTGCTCGCCACCTGCCGAGAACTCGGTATCGGGTTCGTCCCGTTTGCGCCGCTGGGACGCGGTTTTCTCACCGGCGCGCTTACCCAGCACGCAGCGTTCGACGATCACGATTTCCGCCGCACCTCGCCGCGCTTTCAGGGCGAGAATTTCGAGAGGAATCAGGCACTCGCCGCTGCGCTCCAGAAGCTGGCTATCGACAAGGGCTGCACCGCCGCACAACTGGCGCTCGCGTGGGTACTGTCGCGGGGCGAGGACATCGTGCCAATCCCGGGGACTCGCAGGGTCACTCGGCTGGAAGAGAATCTCGGCGCACTGGACGTGCAGCTGACCGCGGCCGATCTGGCGCGACTTGAGGCGGAATTCCCCCGGGATGTCGCCGCCGGGCCGCGCTACGGGCCGGGGGCGCCAACGGCGCCGAGTACGCCGGCCAAAGGCTGAGCCTGGGCGGTAGTGTAAATCAGGTCGAGGGGGCGTCCGATTCTTCGCCGCGTAGCCATCGTCGGCGGAGACGCGCGATCGCTTCGTAGCGCCGCCGGTTGCCAGTCATCGGGCGCTGAGCGGGTCGAACGCGTCGATACCCAGTGACGCTGCGGCCATTGCCATCTTCGCATCGTGGGTGACCAGCGTCACACCGGAGCCGAGCACCGAACAGGTGGCCAAGTGGATCGCATCGAGCGACTTGATCGGAGTTTCGATGGCAGCGGCAACGCGCAGGATGCCGTCATCGATGCTCACCAGATCGAGCCGCTTGAGCACGCTGCGCGCCCGGGAGGGGTCCAGTCCCTCGCGACGCAGCGTGCGGGTCAGCTCGAGCTCAAGCAAGGTGGACGAAAGCAATTGCTCGCCACCCGCTCCGACGAAGTCCAGCCAGGCGGGGACCCGGGACTCACCAACGGGGAGGATGGCATAGAGCGCCACCGAGGCATCGAGGTACCAGCGCACCTACCGCTCCCCACGCGACCACTCATACAGCGCGTCGACCTCGGCCGACGTGTACTTCGCCTTCTCTCGGGCGGGCCAGGGCGGCGGGTTCTCCGAAGCGGGGATAATCCGCCCCTCGGCCAAAAGCCGCGCCACCGGGTCGGTCAGCGTGTCCTCCACCGCCTCGATCCGCCAACGTGGCACGCCGCGCTCGGTGACCACCACGGATCGGCCGACCTGCACCCCGGCCAGCACCTGAGCGGTCTGTTGGTTGAGTTCACGCTTGGTGACGGTCTTGGGTTTCTTCATTTTCAGAATGTACTACATATGACAGACATTCGTCAAGCCGCTCTCGGGCCTTCTCTCGTCTCTCGTCTCTCGTCTCTCGTGCTCTTAGACAATCCCCCGCTGCAACAACTCCCGCGCCACCTCAATCTGCTTGGTGGTCGGCAACCCTGCCGTTTGGTTGCGTAGCAGGTGTGCGCGCTCCAGCGTCTTGGGGTCGAGCAGCAATTCTTCGCGTCGAGTGCCTGACGCAGAGACGTCGATCGCCGGGAAGATCCGCCGCTCGGCCAGTTCACGACTCAGCACGATTTCGGCGTTGCCGGTGCCCTTGAACTCCTCGAAGATCACTTCGTCACCCTTGGAACCGGTGTCGATCAGCGCCGTGGCAATGATGGTGAGTGATCCCTCGCCGTGCCGCGGGTCCACCGCGCGGGCGCTGCCGAAGAACCGCTTCGGCCGCTCCATCGCCTCGGCACCGATGCCGCCCGAGAGCGTGCGACCAGACCCCCGATCGATGTTGTTGTAGGCACGAGCCAGGCGGGTGAGTGAGTCGAGGATGATCACCACGTCCTCGCCCAGTTCCACTCGGCGTCGTGCGCGCTCCAGCGTCATCTCGGCCACGTTGACGTGCCGCTCGGCGCCGTGATCGAAGCTCGACGCGATCACCTCACCCACGTTGGCCATCTCCATCTCGGTCACTTCCTCGGGCCGTTCATCGGCGAGGAGGATGTAGACCGTCGCTTCGGGATAGTTGGTGATGATGCCGCGCGCGATCGCGGTCAGCAGCGTGGTCTTGCCTGCCTTGGCCGGGGCCACCACCAGCGCACGCTGTCCCTTGCCCAGCGGGCAGAGGAGGTCGAGGAGGGCCGGCGTGATGTCACCGCCACGCTTGATCCCTTCGCGAGGTGCCAGGCGGAGCGACTGGAACGGGTGCACCGCCGGGAGCTTGCTGAAGTCGACTCGAGAATTGGTGATCTCGGGATCGCGCCCAAAGACCGACGTGATCGTCTCGAGCATCGGTCCCTTCCCGCCACGCGCCGGGAGCGCCTCACCGATGATCTCATCACCCGGGCGCAGTTTGTTGCGCTGGATGACGCCTTGGGGTACGAAGATGTCGGAACCGCTGGGGAGGTAGGACGCCTCGCGGGACCGGAGGAAACCGCCGCCGCGATCATTCAACTCGAGCACGCCCACCGCATCGACGCGGGCACCCGGCGCGGCCGGCTCATGAGGGGCTTGCATCGTGGCCCCCGCGGTTCCGCCGACATTGCCGTTGGCTGTGCGGCCACCATTCCCGTCGCCGTTGCCGTTGCCAGTGCCGCTGCCGGGGCGCCGCCGCCCCCGTCCACCACGCCGACGCGGCCGCCCCTTTTCATCGCTCATGCGATCCCCCCACTGGCGAGGGCGTGTCGCAGGCAGTCGGCACCGGCCGCGAAGGAGTTTCTTAGAGGGGGTCGCTTGGCGGCGATGGCAGCATGGAACGGGGTGTTGGCCACGGTATTCCTGGAGATGAGGCGGTGATTGGCACCGCGCGAAGTGAGAAGGGCAGCGGATCGGTTGTCACATCCCCTGCTGCCGCGATACCACGCCATCAGGATCGGTATGACACCGTCCGGCGTTGAGCGAATCAGGAGTGTGGGGTCGGCGGTGACGAGCGCCCGAACGCGCTCAAAGTCATTCCGTCGGCATGCATCCAACAGGTCGTCGAGCATCAGTTCCGGGGTGGGGATCCACCGCGGAGCTCGCCCCGGCGTGTTCAGGGGCGGCGCGGCTGCGACAAATCATGCCCCATTGCTCCCATTTCGCCAGTCCCCCCACCCTTGCCGGCGCTATTTCTGCGTCACGATCGGCAGGGTCAGGTGCGTCGGATAGGTCGCCGAGCGCTGGATCCGGTGCACTGCAGTCGTGAAATCGGAGTTGACGGCATTGAAGATGTTGGGCAGGTACCGCTGCGGATTCCGGTCGATCAGCGGAAACCAGCTGCTTTGGACCTGCACCATGATCCGGTGTCCCGGCTGGAAAGTGTACTCCTGGGTGTGGAGGTCGATAGTGAACTTTTCGACCTTTCCCGGCACCAGCGCACGCGGATGGGAGAAGGAATCAATGTAGCGGCCGCGGAAGACGTCGTTGGCGATCATGAACTCATAGCCCCCCATCGCCGGCCCCAGTGAATCGGGGTAGACGTCGATGAGTTTCACCACCCAGTCAGCGTCGCTGCCGGTGGTGGAGGCGAAGAGTGTTGCCCCAATCTCGCCGCTCAGCGTCACCGGCTCGGCGAGGGGCGCCGTCTGCCAGCTGAGCACATCGGGGCGGTGTTCCACGAAACGCTGGTCTTCGGTGAGCCAGGTCCGCCAGATGGAGCCGGTGCCGTAGGTCGGCTGGATCGGTCTGCGCCGGTAAGGGACCGGGTTCGCGGGGTCGGAGACGAAGAAGTCCACGCCGGTGCCGGCGGGCTTGGTGAAGGAGAGGGCCCCGTTGGGTGCAGTGTAGATAGCTGTCGGCGTGACGCCCGTCTTCCGCGGAAAGGCATCGCTCGTCACCCAGCGATTCTCCCCCGCACGAAAGAGCGTCGCCTCGGCCGGCGTGCATCCGGTTGGCGCCCCCTGCAGGTGGCAGGCGAAGAAGGCGCGCTGCAGTTGCGAGCGGTAGTAGTCACCGGTGTTGGAGCCGAAGTCGATCGGTCCGAGCGTTTTGCCCGCGCCACCCCAGCCACCGTGGTTCCAGGGACCCACCACCAGGAAGTTCATGTTGCCGGTATCGTGCTTTTCCATGGCGCGATAGATGGTGACCGGGCCGTAGAAGTCCTCCTGGTCCCACCATCCGGCCACATTGAGCGTCGGCACCGACACCGGGCGCGTGAAGTACGGCGCCGCGGCCTGCTTCTGCCAGAAGGCGTCGTAGTCCGGGTGGAGTGCATAGTCGTTCCACGTCGGGATGCTGCCCTTGAAGATCTCCTTGTTCACCCGGCTCAGGCCGCCGAGTTCGAGATACCAGCTGTAGCTGTCGGCGCGATCGAAGGGGAAATTCTTCGTCTCCTTCCCCTGTTCCATCTCGAAGGCGTATTCGAATCCATACGACAGGCGGAACGCCCCCTGATGATGGAAATCGTCTCCCATCCACATGTCGGCGGGCGAGGCCTGCGGCGAGGCCGCCCTGAACGCGGGGTGCGGGTCCATCAGCGCTTGCACCACCAGCCAGCCGTCGTAGGAGACGCCCAGCATCCCGATCCGACCGTTGTTGTGCGGGACATTCTTTGCCAGCCAATCCATCGTGTCCCACGCATCACTGCCTTCGTCGATTGCTTTGGGATCGTTGCGATCCCGCGGCGCGCGTTGCATCACGAATGTTCCTTCGCTGCCGTAGTGCCCGCGAATGTCCTGGAAGGCGAAGGCATAGCCGTCGGCGGCCAGTTCGCGGAAGCCGCCGTTGGGTCCCATCCGTCCGGCTGAATTCGCGATGCCATACGGCGTGCGCAGCAACACGATCGCCAGCGGCTTGGTCACCCCCTGTGGCAGGTAGACCGAGGTGTGCATCCGTACCCCGTCGCGCATCGGCACCATGGTGTCGATGGTCTTGACGTAGGTGTAGGGCGCGGCGGGTGTTTGCGCCGCGATGGGTGTGGTGGTCACAGCAGCCATCAGCAGCAATGCCAGATTTCGCATTACGTCCTCCCGGGTCGGGAGCAATTGGGGGGGCGGGGCCTATGGGGGAACCCAGCGGACCCCCAAAACCCCCGAGGGTTACCCACCGATAAAAATCGCCCTCA
>JBBRBZ010000066.1:0-14746 GCA_038205305.1 Gemmatimonadales bacterium | reverse complement strand
TTCGCGCCGCCGCCGGCCACCACGACCTCGGGAGCCGGCGGCAGATGCTGCTCGCAGAATCGCGCGATGCTCTCCACCGTGAGGGCGACCGCCGTCCGGACCCCATCGACCCCGGGAACGCGGCGATGGAGTGCCTCGGCATAGCGCGCGCCGAACCGTTCGCGACCAGTGCTGCGCGGCGGAGGGAGACGGAAGAACGGATCGTCGAGCAGCTCCATCACGACGTCGTCGTGCACCTTGCCGCTCGCGGCGAGCAGGCCGTCAACGTCGAAGCGGAGTGACGGTTCGACGAGCCGGGCCACGGCGTCAATGATCGCCATCCCGGGCCCGGTGTCGGCGCCGACCACCCCCTCGAGGTGACCGCGGCGCGGCACCCAAGTGACGTTCGCCATCCCGCCGACATTCAACAGGATGCGAGGGTGATCGACCGCGCCAAAGCAGAGCGCGTCGACCAAGGGCACCAACGGCGCCCCCTGTCCACCGGCGGCGACATCTCGGGCGCGGAAATTATTCACCACCCGCACCCCGAAGCGCTCCGCCAGAATCGCCGGCTCTCCCAACTGCCATGAGACAACCGGGGGCTCATGCCAGATGGTCTGTCCCGGGAAAGCGATGCCCCCGAGGCGATCGGCGCGAAGATGCCCGGCCGCGAGGACGGCGTCCACCGCCTCCGCCGCCCAGTCGGCGAGCGCAGCGTGAAGCCGGGCCGTGGCCGCGACGTCCTTGCCGGCCAGCACCGCTTCGATGGCCCCTCGCTCCTCCACGGAATAGTCGCGGTGCACGAAGGCGATCAGGGTGACGGCGAGCGGGCCCTCCACCCGGACCAGTGCGGCGTCGACGCCGTCGAGCGACGTGCCGGACATCAGCCCCACCAGATACATCGGCGATTCGCTCATCCCTGCCTCACGGGTGGTGGTGGGCCCACAATGGCACGCAGCCGGCGATCAACTTCGACGAGCCGTTGCTCGGCGGCCACACGCGGCAGGTTGTCGTGGAGCATGACGATGGCGGTGCGGACCGCGCCGTCGGCCAGCAGCAGCGCTTCATGCGCGGCGCTGCGATCCACGCCGAGCACCTCCATCACGATCCGCTCGCCACGATCGCGCAGTTTGGCGTTGGTCGCCTGCAGGTCGACCATCAGGTTGCCGTAAGTCTTGCCGAGGCGGACCATGGCTCCGGTCGTCAGCAGGTTGAGCACGAGCTTGGTGGCGGTGCCCGCCTTGAGCCTGGTCGAGCCGGTGACGATCTCGGGACCGACCTCGACATGGAGCACAAGATCCACGCTCGCGCGCACGCTCTCCGGTGGAGCGGCACAGGTAAGGAAGACCGCCTTCGCCCTGAGTTCCCGCGCCCGCGCGAGTGCCGCATGCACGAACGGGGTACGGCCACTCGCAGCGATGCCGACCACGATGTCGTTGCTGCCGAGGTGGAGTGCATCAACCGCCGCCCGCCCCGCTGCCGGATCATCCTCGGCGCCCTCGATGGAGCGGATCAGGGCGTCCGTCCCACCGGCGATGATACCCTGCACCATCTCGCGCGGTGTGCCGAAGGTAGGTGGACACTCCGAGGCATCGAGGACGCCGAGCCTGCCGGAGGTACCTGCGCCAACGTAGATGAGTCGGCCGCCGCTTCGGAATGCCGCCTCAACCAGTCGGATCGCCTCGGCAAGCTCGAGCCGAATCCGTCCCACCGCCTCGGGCACGGTGCGATCCTCCGCGACGAAGAGATCAACCAGCTGGAGCGGATCCGCCTGATCGATGTCGATGGAACGCGGATTCCGGCGCTCGGTGGCCCGAACGGTTTCCGCCGGACCAGGTTGGTCGGATGGGCCCTGCCCGGCTCTGGTCACGGGGACTTCCTGCGTGGCGGTGGTGTCGTACTGGAGGATGCTTAACTTACGGCCAGCTCCAATCTGGCTCAACTCCGCGCTTCCCCGCCGCTCCAGAGGTCCCGATGCGATCCAACCGACTCCGGTGGTCTGCCCCGTTCGTCCTGGCCGTCCTCCTTGCCGCGCCCATCTACGCCCAGCAGGCGGAGATCGCCGCTGGTTGGCGCCTGAGCGGCAAGTCCCGGGTGGTGGAGGCCGAGCACGCCATGGTCGCCTCGGCCAACGTGATCGCGAGTGATGTCGGACGCGATGTGATGCGAGCCGGCGGGAACGCGGTGGACGCGGCGGTCGCGGTCGGCTTTGCGCTGGCGGTGGTCCACCCCGAGGCCGGCAACATCGGCGGCGGCGGCTTCATGATGATCCGCATGAAGGACGGCAAGAGTTACGCGCTCGACTACCGGGAGACGGCGCCGGCGCGTGCCACCCACGACATGTACCTCGACGCCAGCGGCAACCCGACCAATCAAAGCGTGTACGGCGATCTCGCCGCAGGGGTGCCTGGCTCGGTCGCCGGCCTGCTCGAGGCCCATCGCCGCTTCGGCCGCCTCCCCCTCTCCCAGGTGCTCAATCCGGCCATCACGCTCGCCCGGGACGGCTTCGTGGTCGATTCCACCCGGTCGCGTTCGATCGCCGGGCATGTTCGCCAGTTCCAGCAGTACTCTCCCGCATCGGTGGCGCAGTTCCTGGTGGACGGCAAGGCCCCGGCACCGGGCACCGTATTGAAGCAGCTCGAGCTGAGCCACACCCTCGAGTCGATTCGTGACCATGGTCGGGACGGCTTCTATCGCGGCTGGGTAGCGAAGGCGATCGTCGAGGAGATGCAGCGCGGTGGTGGCATCATCACCGAGACCGACCTCGCGGGCTATCAACCGAAATGGCGTGCGCCAATCAAGATCAGCTATCGCGGCTACGCCATCATTTCGATGCCTCCGGCATCATCGGGCGGGGCGACGCTCGCGATGATCCTCAACATCATGGAAGGCTTCGACCCGTTGCCGCCGTTCGGCTCCACCGCATTGCTGCATCGCGAAACCGAGGCGATGCGCCGAGCCTTCACGGACCGCAACCGCTTCCTCGGCGACCCGGACTACGAAGCGCTGCCGATGCTGCCGAACATGCTGTCGAAGGCGTACGCCAAGAAGGTCCGCGCCACCATCGACCTCCAGCACGCGACGCCGACGCCGCCGTTCGATGCCTCGATCAAGGACGGCATGAACACCACGCACTATTCCGTGGTGGATGCCGACGGTGATGCCGTCTCGACGACGACGACACTCAACAATTCCTATGGTTCGCAAGTTACGGTCGCAGGCGCCGGCTTCCTCCTCAACGACGAGATGGACGACTTCGCCGCCGCTCCGGGGAAGCCCAATATGTACGGGCTGGTGCAGGGAGAGATCAACGCGATCAAGCCCGGCAAGCGGATGCTCTCGGCGATGACGCCGAGCATCGTGCTCGATCCGCGGGGCAATGTGAAGCTGGTGGTGGGCACGCCCGGCGGACCGACGATCATCACCCAGGTGTATCACGTGATCAGCAACGTGATCGATCACGGCATGACACTGGCCGACGCGGTCGCGGCGCCGCGACTGCATCATCAGGCGCTGCCGGACTCGATCCAGCTGGAGCGGGGTGGCTTCCTTGACGCGGTGGTCGATTCACTCCGGGCCATGGGGCATGCCATCAAGTTCGGCGGCGGTGGGGATGTGCAGGCCATCATGCGCACATCAAAGGGGTGGCAGGGCGTCAGCGATCCTCGGGGTGGCGGAACGCCGTCGGGGTACTGACCCCCCGACGGCCCCCTCGAGCGGCGGCTACGGCTTGCGTGCGAAGTCGTCGCGCAAGGTGAGCGTCACCGACGCACCGGCATGCACGATGATGTCGCGGTTGGCGCTCTTGGCGGCGATCACCGCGCCGGCGGCACCACCACCGACTGCACCGACCACCGTTCCGGTCTTCCCCCCGATGATTCGCCCCACGATGGCACCGATCGCCGCGCCGGCGCCGGTCTTGGCGACTTCACCCGTGCCGATGGGGCGCGCCTTCATCTCATAGTCGTACTCGGTTGCGCGCGCGGTCACCGGGTAGCTGACGCCGTTGATCTCGACGTCATTGGCGGAGAGAACCAGGGTCCCCTTCTCGCCACGATTCTGGGCCTCGCCGATCTCCAGCACCTGCAGCGAGACGATCGCCCCGGCAGGAATGACCACCTTGCCGCTGGAATCCGATACATCCGAAGCCACCCGCACATGCACCACGTCGCCCACCTTGGTGAGGTGCGAGTGGATGGAGTCGATCGCCGTGGCGGCGACAGTGGTTCCCGCCACCAGGGTCGGGGCACGCGCCGGCGCAGGGGCCGGCTTGACTGCTGGCGGAGTTGCGGGTTGCAGCACGGGCGCGGGAGCGGTCGCCCTTGGGGCCGGCTTGACCGCGGGCTTGATCGCTGCCTTCGCCGGCAGCGGCGTCTCCTGGGGCGGCGGCACGAGCTTCGACGTGTCCACCAGCGGCGCATCGTTGAGCGCCATCAGGCTGTCGCGTGCCATGACGCTATCGCGGGCGACGTCGGTGCGGGGTTTGTCGCCACCGCAAGCCAGCAGGCCGAGGGCGGCCAGGGTGATCAGGGTGATGGTGCGCTGTTGCATCGTCGGTACTCCTGTGTGAAGGATCACATGCCGGAACTACATTGTCCGGATGCGAGCGTTACGTCGACTGCGGGCCTATTTCCGCCGCTACGCCATGGCGTACGGCATCGGGTTCGCCTGCCTCATCGGGTCCAACCTGTTCGCGACACTCGGCCCGCGGTTCGTCGAGCATGCGGTGGACGCCATTCGCGCCGGTGCCGCCCCTGCCCTGCGCACCGCCTCGTATTGGATCATCGGCCTCGCCGTCGCGGGGGGCATCCTGCGCTTCGGGATGCGCCTGCTGCTCAACAGCGCGTCGCGCCGGGTCGAAACCGACCTGCGTGACGACCTCTTCCACCACCTGCTGCAACTGTCGGCGTCCTACTTCCACCGGCAACCGGTGGGCGACCTCATGGCCCGCGCCACCAACGACCTGCTCGCCCTGCGGATGGTGGCCGGTCCCGCCGTGATGTACCTGGTCGACACCTCCGTCCGCACCGTGATGATCGTGCCGATGATGCTGGCGATCTCCCCGTCGCTCACGCTCTGGGCCCTGTTGCCGACACTCGGGCTGCCGCTGGTGATGATCGTGCTCGGGAGCGAAGTGCATCGTCGCTCACTCGCGGTGCAGGACCAGTTCGGCGACATCTCCTCGTTTGTGCAGGAGCACTTCGCCGGCGTGCGGATCGTGCGCGCGTACCGGCAGGAGCAGGCCGAAACCAGTGTCTTTCATGGCCTCGACCGCGATTATCTCGAGCGCAACATGTCGCTCGCGCGGGCGCAGGGCATCTTTCACCCGCTGCTCACCATGCTCGGCGGTCTGGGCGCCGTGATCGCCCTGGTGCTCGGCGGCCGCGGGGTCATCACGGGCCAGATCACCCTTGGCGGATTCGTGGCCTTCACCGTCTACCTCGCCACCTTGGTCTGGCCGATGATCGCCCTTGGCTGGGCCATCCAGCTCCTCCAGCGTGGCGATGCCGCCACGGCGAGAATCGACGCGCTGTTCGGAGAGACGCCTGACATCGGTGATCCCGCACAGCCCGAGGCCCTGGCGGCCGCGGTCGGGCCGCGCCGTGTCACCTTCGAGGACGTCTGGTTCCGCTATCCCGGTGCGGAAGACCGCGGCTGGGTGCTGCAGGGTATCTCGTTCGACATCCCGGCGGGCCAGGTCCTCGGGATCGTCGGCGCCACGGGCAGCGGCAAGTCCACCATCATCGAGCTGCTGGTCCGCAGCTACGATCCCGATCGTGGTCGCATCCTGATCGATGGCGTTGACGTCCGCCGGCTCCCGCTGGCGGTGCTGCGCGCGACCATCGGCATGGTGCCGCAGGAGACCTTTCTCTTCTCCGAGACGCTCCGCGAGAACGTCCTGCTCGGCAGCCCCGACGACGGGCGGCTCGAGGAGGCTGCCCGCATCTCGCAACTGGCCGGGGCTCTGCCGGACCTTCCCGGCGGTTGGGATACCATGCTGGGTGAGCGCGGAATCAACCTCTCAGGTGGACAGCGGCAGCGCGCCGCGATCGCCCGCGCGCTGGTCCGCGACCCGGCGATCCTCGCCTTCGACGACGCGTTGAGTGCGGTGGACGCCCACACCGAGACCGAGATTCTGGTCGCATTGCGGCAGGCGATGGTCGGGCGCACCTGCCTGTTGGTGACGCATCGCTTCTCCGCGGTGCGCCACGCCGATGAGATCATCGTGCTTGATGGTGGAGTGATTGCGGAGCGTGGAACGCACGCCTCGCTCGAAGGCCATCGCGGTCGCTACGCCGCGCTCCTGGTACGGCAGGAGCTCGAGGAGAGCCTGGCGAGCGAGTGAGCCACTAGAGGCGCTTGAGCAGGAAGGCCGGCGTGATCGCCTGCAGGACGCTCACCAGGCGCGAGAACTCCCCGGTCACCAGCAAGACGCCGATGACAATCAGGATCCCACCGCTGATGCGCTGCACCCATGGCATCCACCGACGGAAGCGCTGGAACCAGTCGCGGAAGGCGTCGAGCGCCACGGCGACCAGCAGGAACGGCACGGCGAGTCCCGCGGAATAGGCCGCCAGCAGGATCACGCCGCGCTGCAGGTCACTGCTCGTCCCCGCCATCAGCAGGATGCTGCCGAGCACGGGGCCGATACAGGGTGTCCATCCGGCTGCGAAGGTCATCCCCACCAAGGTCGAGCCAAGGAAGCCCATCGGTTTGCGATTGAGGTGAAGGCGACGCTCCTGATCGAGCGCCCGAATGCGCAACACGCCGAGCGAGTAGAGGCCGAAAAAGATCACCAGCACGCCGCCAGCGCGCGCCAGCCAGAGCTTGTTGTACTTGAGCGCCGCGCCGAGCTGGGTGGCGCCGGCACCCATCGCAATGAAGACCAGGGAGAAGCCCGCGACGAAGAAGAGTGCGTGGAGCACCGCCCAGCGGCGTCGGTCGCCCATCTCCTCAATCGTCAGTCCGGTGAGGAAGCCGATATAGCTGGGGACCAGCGGCAGCACGCAGGGCGAGAGGAAGGAAAGGAGCCCGCCGAGGAACGCGACCAAGGGGCCGATGGCGGCCTCGCCGGTCACTGCGGACGCCCCGCCCGCGCGAGGGCGCCGATGTCGGCGGCCCGGCAGGTACGGCAGAGCCCGTGAATCTCGACCCGGTGCGTTTGATGCTGGAAACCATGTTCGTCCGCCACCATGGGCAGCAGCCGCTCGAAGCGCTCGGTGGAGAACTCAGTCACGTCGCCGCACCGCGAGCAGACGAGATGGCCGTGCTGCGAACTCGAGTGCATCGGCTCGAAGCGACGAAATCCCTCCCCGAAGTCATGCGCCCGCACCAATCCACTTTCGACCAGCGTGTCGAGGGAGCGATAGATGGTGGCGATCCCGATACTGGCACCCTCCTCGCGGAGGCGACGCTGGATCCCGTCCACGGAGAGATGCTCCCGCGAGGTCAGCACGATTGATGCGACGACATCGCGCTGCCGGGTCGCGGGCAGGTGACGATCCCGGAGATACCGCCGGAACCGCTCCAGGAGCTCTCGCCCCCTGGCGTTCTCATCCGGTGGCATCGGGAAATTCGCCCTCGGGAACCGGCACGAGCACCGGGAACCAGAGCGCGGCATCGACCGACAACGGCGGTTCCTCGTCGTCGGCGCGCACCGGAACGGTCTGCAGCAGCTCGTGCAACGCCTCGATCGGGCCACTGCCAACTTCTTCCAGGTGGGCCTCGAAGCCGCCGCGCTGCTTCCCCTTGATGGTTGCGATATAGCGGGCGGTATAGATCCGGCGTCGATCGCCGTCGATCCGGCTCAACACGGCGGTACCGAATTCCCGCTGGTCGCGACGCAGGGTGCGAAAGACCCAGATGCCGTCCACCTCTTCCACGGGGAGGGCATCGCGCAGCCAGGTGGCCAGCTGTTCCCAGCGTGGGCCTTGGCCCGGTCCGCCGTCGTTCATCCCTGGGAGCATTGTTCCACGAAGTGTCGGAGAATGTGCATGAAATCCTGCGCGTTGGTGACGACGCCGAACGCCTGGTGCGTTCCGCGATCCTTCAGCTTGCTGACGACGAACTCGGTCTGATCGACGCAGATGGTGAGCAAGGGCACCGGATGCCCATCGCTGGTGTGGGTGTGGAACGCGGGCAGCATGTTCCCGACCGCGATTGCGTGCAAGGCCGTGGCAACGAAGACTGCGCCAGTCGCCAGCACCGTATGTTCGCGCATCGCGTCCTGGGCAGCCAGCGAATCGGAGAGCACACCCGGAAGCGGACCATCATCGCGAATGGAACCGGCAAGCACATAGGGCACGCGGCGCGTCACCAGAGCGTGCATGATGCCATTGGAGACCAGCCCGCTTTCGACGGCCTGTTCGATCGACCCCGCAGCCCGGACCGCGTTGATCGCCCGCATGTGGGTCCCGTGCCCGCCGGTGGTCGGACGGCCGTTGCTGTCCATGCCGAGGGTCGTGCCGAAAATGGCAGCCTCGATGTCGTGCACGGCGACGGCATTCCCGGCAAGCAAAGCCTGGACGTAGCCGTTCTGGATGAACCACTCGAAGTCAGCCCGGGCGCGGGAGTGCACCAGCGCCGGCCCCGTGACCCAGATGAGATATCCCCCCGCACGCCGCTGTGCCACCAGCTGCTCGGCCAAGTCCTCGTAGTTGACCGGTCGCTCGCGCGACACATCGCTCGACATGAACGAGAACTCGTTCGCGCTCTGGCTCCCGCCGAGGAACCCCTCCGCATGGACCACAACGCCATCCGCGCCATGTTCGTCGAGGCCGACCAGGACGGCATCCCCGCGCCTGACGAGTCGAGGTTCGGTGGCCTCGAGCGCATCGCCGCGGCGGACAATGACGCAATCCATCCGTGGCCGACCGGGCGCGACCCAACCGGGCTCAAGCCGGACGTAGGTGGGCAGGTTGGAGGTCGAGAAGAAGCGATCGGGGAGGACGCCGTCCGCTGGGGCCGCCACGAACCGCGCCACTGGAGCGGCTGCGAACGGGGGCTGGGTGGTATCAGGAAGCCAAGTCATCAGACCGGAAAGCTAGGGCAGCGCGGGGACTCGGGACAAGCTCGCGCGTTGCCCCAGCCGGGGCGATGGCGACACGTTTCGGTCCATGCGCTCCCTGCCCCTGCCCTGCCTGCTGCCTCTCCTCATGGGCATCCCCCGGATACTCGCGGCCCAGCGCCCAGATTCGGCGGTTCGGCTCCCCGCCATTGGCGTGACCGTCACCCGAGCCCCGGAGCCCCTCTCCCGCCTGGGAGCGTCGGTGACCGTGCTCGACTCGGATGCGGTTCGTCGCCACCGGGTCGCGCCCACCCTCGATGATGCGCTCGGCTTCGTGCCGGGCGTGGTGACATCGAATCGCTGGAACTACTCGGTGGACCAACGGCTGTCGATTCGTGGCTTCGGCGCCCGGGCCAATTTCGGCTTGCGTGGAGTGAAAGTATTGCTGGACGGCGTGCCGCAGACGCTGCCCGATGGCCAGAGTCAGCTGACCAATCTCGATCTGGCGCTGGTCTCCCGCGTCGAGGTGCTCCGCGGCGCCGCCTCCGCGCTGCACGGCAATGCGGCGGGCGGGGTGATCGCGTTCACCACGGCGCCGGTGCCCGAGGACGCCTGGAGCGTCAGCGTGCGCGGGGAGGTGGGATCGTTCGCGAGTCACCGCGAGCAGTTGGTTGTTGCCGGACGAAGCGGGACGCTGGGCGGAACCGCGGCGATCTCCACCTTCCGAACCGATGGCTCGCGGCAGCATGCGGCGGCGGCACAGCGACAACTCTCGCTGGCCGGGGATTGGACTGTCACGAAAAGCACAACCCTTACGATGCGATTTGCGGCGGCCAGCAATCCAGAGGCTCAGAACCCCGGCGCGTTGACCGCCACGGAACTTGCTGCCAACCAGGATTCGGCGGCCGCCAGCAACATTCTCCGCGGCGCGGACAAGTCGGTGACGCAATCACAACTCTCCCTGGGACTCCGACATGACCGGGGGCGCTGGCATGTAGACGCCACCCTCTACGGCCTCAGCCGCGGCCTCGACAATCCGCTGGCCACTCCGCCGCCGACACCGATCACCGCGACCTCAGGCACCTGGGTCGGCATCGATCGGATCGACGGCGGCACCCGCCTCGCAGCCACGTTCACATTGCCCGCCGTCTCGCTCACTGGCGGTGCCGATTTTCAGGCCTTGCGCGATGATCGCGTGAACCGGCGCGCCGACGGTGGCGTGCCGTCGAGCACCATCCTGCTGGATCAACGGGAGACGGTCACCGAAGTCGGGCCCTTTCTCCAGGTCGTCTGGCCACTTGGACACACCATGACCCTTCGGGGTGGCCTGCGCCATGATGCATCCCACTTCGGGGTGGTCGATCACCACACCAGTGATGGCGATGCGTCGGGGCACCGCACCATGTCTGCGACGAGCGGCAATGCCGGCGTGGCGCTGGTCCTGGGGCCCCGGATCACCGCGTGGAGCGACATCGCGACGTTGTTCGAGACACCGACGACCACCGAGCTTGCGAATCGCCCCGCCGGCGATGGCGGTTTCAACGACGCGCTCAACCCACAGCACAGCGTCAGCGCGGAACTCGGCATTCGCGTGCGCCTCGGCTGGCTCAGCCTCGAGTCGGCGATGTACCGCACGTCCACACATGACGCGATCGTGCCATATCGGGAGCTTGGTGGCCGCACCTACTATCGCAACGCCGGCGCGACGCGCACGACCGGCGCAGAAGTTGGTGCGACGCTCCGGCTGAACCATGGACTCTCGCTGCTCGGCACCTGGACCCTCACTCACGCGATCTTCACCGACTATCGCATCACCGACGGCGCGACCATGGACGTCCTCGACGGCCACCGCCTCGCCGGGATCCCCTCGCAAGTCGCGCGACTCGGCCTGCGCGGGGATGTCGGGAGGGAATTCAGCATCGACATCGACCAGGCATTCTCCACCAGTCTGTATGCCGATGATGACAACAAGCTCCGGGTGGATGGCTGGGGCAACGGCGTCACCGGCATGCGGCTCGCCTGGCGTGGCACCGGCGCGGTGAGCTCGCTCGCGCCATTCGTGGCGGTACAGAATCTCTTCGATCGCCGCTACGTGGGCTCAGTCTCCATCAATGGCAACGCCGGCCGAGTCTTTGAGCCGGCCCCGCGCCGCACCGTCTACGTCGGCGCCGAGCTGGGCTGGCGCGCTAGAGCAGGCTCATCGGGTCGCGATCGACCGTGATGCGGACGTTGCCATGCGCAGCGGCAAGTCGTGGCGCGGCGACTCGCACCCAGCGTCCGAGCGCCTTGGCAGGTCCCTTGATGATGAGATGATCGCGCCAGCGATCCTTGATCCGCTCGATGGGACAGGGCGCCGGTCCGAGCACGATCAGTGGCAATGCATTCCGGGCAATCACCCGCTCGCACCACTCCACCACCGCCACGGCACGCGCCGACACCTCGGCCCGATCAACGCCACTCACGGTAATGTTCGCAATCGCGACCCGCGGGGGATAGGCCGGTGATTCCCGCGACGCCCGTTCCGCCTCGAGGAAGCCCTCGGCGTCGTGCTGCGCGGCAAACGCCAGCGCGGGATGGGTCGGCTGCCGGGTCTGCACCAGCACCCGGCCCCCCTTCGGTCCGCGGCCGGTGCGCCCGGCCACCTGCGCCACGAGTTGGAAGGTCCGCTCGGCAGCCCGGAAATCGGGCAGGTGGAGGGCCGTGTCGGCATCGACCACCCCGACGAGGGTGACATTGGGGAAATCAATGCCCTTGGCGATCATCTGGGTGCCAAGGAGAATGTCCACCTCGCCGCGCCCGACGCGATCGAGAATGCGGTGGTGGGCCCACTTCCCGCTGGTGGTGTCGAGATCCATCCGGGCGAGCCGAGCCTCGGGAAAGCGCGCCGCGACGAGTTCTTCCAGTTGCTGGGTACCGGCGCCGAGGGACCGCGTGGCCTCGCCGTCACAGGAGGGACACCGCGAGGGGATCGGTTGCCGGTGATCGCAGTAGTGGCAGCGCAACTCGACCGGCTGACGATGCACCGTGAGCGAGATACTGCAGCGCGGACAATCCACCACCTCGCCACAATCACGGCACTGAATGAACGAGGCCCAGCCGCGGCGATTGAGCAGCAGCAGCACCTGCTCGTCGCGCGCGAGGGTCGCGGTGACTGCATCATCGAGTTGCTGACTCCACGGCAGTCCCGCGACGCCGCGCACCTGCGGCGCCGTGCGCAGATCCACCAGTTCCACCGGCGGCATCGGTCGCGCTGCAATCCGTTCCGGCAGGCGCACGATCCGATCGGTGTGCGCCAGCGCGACCCAGCTCTCCAGCGATGGCGTGGCACTGCCCAGGATCAGCGTCGCGCCCTCGAGCCGTGCCCGCATCGCGGCGACGGTGCGCGCGTGGTAGCGCGGCGTCTCGCCGTTCTTGTAGCTGGTCTCGTGCTCTTCGTCGAGCACGATCACGCCCAGATCGCGCACCGGTGCAAAGACCGCCGAGCGGGCTCCGACTGCCACCCGTCGTTCACCACGACGCAGTGATCGCCAGGCATCGGCGCGCTCGCCATCGGAGAGGGCGCTGTGCAGCACGGCCACATCGTCACCGAATACCGCCCGCACACGACTTACGGTCTGCGGCGTCAGCGCGATCTCCGGCACCAGGATGATCGCCCCGCGACCGGTGGCGAGCAGGGCGCGAATCCGCTCGAGGTAGACCAGCGTCTTCCCCGATCCGGTCACCCCAAAGAGAAGCGCCGCCTTGCCAGCGGGCACGGCCGCGAGCGCCTCGAGGGCGGCGACCTGGTCGGGGGTGAGGTGCGGCGGAGGAGGCGAGTCTGGCAGGTCGGCAAACGGATCGCGGCGCGCCTCGGCCAGTTCCACCTGTACCAACCCTCCAGAGACCAGCCCCTTGAGTGGTGCGGCCGTCACGCCGGCGCCCTCCAGCAGTTCCGCGACACTCGACCTGCCACCGCGCGCCTCGAGCGCTTCGTACAACAGTCGCTGCTTGGGCGCGCGCCGAAAGCGTTCATCGCGCTGCAGCAGCGGGAGGGGATCACCCACGATCGATGCCACACGCACCGTCGTCACGCCGCCCGAGGTGTCGGGTCGCTGGACATCGAGCTCAACGACCCCGACGCGCTGCAATCGATCCACCACATCCCAGAGCGGCCGCTTGAGTGCCCGAACGGCCGCGCCCATGCCGGCACGCCCACCTCGGTCGCGGAGCCAGTGCACCAGCTGATCGGCGGTCCCGCCGACCCGTGCACCAGGATCGAGCAATACCAGATCCACGCTGGAGTGTCCCCAGAGCGCCGCGGGGAGCATCGCGTGCAGCACCATGCCGAGCGGCGCGCCGTAGTAGGAACTCAGGCGCCCCGCCAGGGCGAGCAGCGGCGGAGACAACGCCGGCGACACGTCGGGTGCGCCAAGGAGGTCCCGCGCGGCCATCGTCGGCGCAGACACGTCCACCGCGGTAATGATGCCGACGATCTCGCGGGTCCGCACCGGAACGACGACGCGCGCCCCGGGGAGCGCGCGGTCGGCCAGCGTCGCCGGGATCCGGTAGGTGTACGGGTCGGCCAGCGGGAGCGGCAGCGCGACATGCGCGAACCGTTCGCTCATCGGCGGCGAACGCCCAGGCCCGGTCCGTCGGGAAGAGTGACCTGTCCGCCAGGAATACTGGCGCCGACGAACGGATCATCGCGCAGCAGGGCGGCACCGTCGAGATCGACGATGTCGACGAGCGGCGTGACGTGGGCCGCCGCGGTGATGCCAAGCGAGGACTCGATCATGCACCCCATCATCACCATCAAGCCGTGGGCCCTCGCGACGGCGATCATGCGGAGTGCCTCGCGAAGCGAACCACACTTTGCCAACTTGATGTTGATCCCGTCCACGGCGCCCGCCAGCCCGGGGATGTCGCGTGATGTGACGCAGCTCTCATCGGCAATGATCGGAATGGACGCGTGCGCACGGACCTCCGCGAGGCCGGCCAGGTCGTCGGGCACCACCGGCTGCTCCAGCACGGTCACGCCGAATTCGGCCAGCACGGGGAGCATCTCCACGGCGTGCGTCGCCGTCCAGCTGCAGTTCGCGTCGACGCGCAATTCACGGTCGGTCGCACTGCGAATGGTCTGCAGGATCTCCAGGTCGTTGGCCGTACCCAGCTTGATCTTGAGCACCGGATATTCCGCCGCCTCGCTGACCTTTTGCCGGATCATCTCGGGCGTATCGATGCCGATCGTGAAGGTCGACTGCGGCGCCTTGGCCCGATCGAGCCCCCAGTACTGCCAGAGCGGGATGCCGAGGCGCTTTCCCACCAGATCGTGGAGCGCGGTCGAGATGGCGACTCGAGCCGCCGCGTTGCCAGGGAGTGCCGCCTCCAGACGACGCTCGACCGATTCGAGTGCGAAGGGGTCGTCACCAAGCTGTAACGCATACGTCGGCAGAGCGGCCTGAACCGTCTCGATCGTCTCGCCGTAGAAGGCGGTGGCGGCGGCCTCCCCCCACCCCTCGACGCCGTCGTCATCGACGATGCGCACCAGCACGGTGTGATACTCGCTCTTGCCGCCGCGGGCGATGATGAAGGGATGCGTCGTGTGTAGCGTCAGTAGGTCGGTGGTCAGGCGGAGCGTCATGGGGCACCGGGGACGGAGAACGGGGGACGGAGAACGGAGAACGGAGAACGGAGAACGGAGAACGGAGAACGGAGAACGGAGAACGGAGAACGGAGAACGGAGAACGGAGAACGGAGAACGGAGAACGGAGAACGGAGAAC
>JBBRBZ010000065.1:0-15075 GCA_038205305.1 Gemmatimonadales bacterium | reverse complement strand
TGGCGAAGCGGATGGCGCTGCGCTTGCCGGCCGGCGTTGGCTCGATGGCCCGGGTCTGCACGATGGCCGAGTGCAGGTAGAGGTTATGGGGCATCACCGTCGCGCCAAGGATGCCGATCGCGATATAGAGCATCGCGGGGTTGGTGATGATCTGACTGGTCGGAATGAGTCCGCGCAACATCGGGCCAATCTCCGGCCGGGAGAGGATCATCTCTGCGCCGAAGCAGAGTCCGATGGTCGCCACCAGCGCGATGACCACCGCTTCCAGCCAGCGGAAGCCGCGGTGCTGGAGCGCGAGGATCACCAGCACGTCGAACGCCGTCAATACCACGCCCCAGACCAGTGGGATGTGGAAGAGCAGGTTGAGCGCGATGGCCGAACCGATCACCTCGGCGAGATCACAGGCGGCGATGGCAATCTCGCAGAGCACCCCGAGCACCATGGACACGCGCCGCGAATAGTGGTCGCGACAGGCCTGCGCCAGGTCGCGACCGGTGACGATGCCGAGCTTGAGCGCCAGCCCTTGCAACAGGATCGCCATCAAGTTGGAAATGAGGATCACGCTCAGCAGGGTGTATCCGAAGCGCGACCCGCCGGCCAGGTCGGTCGCCCAGTTGCCCGGATCCATGTAACCGACCGCCACCATATAGCCCGGGCCGACGAAGGCCAGTGCTTTTCGCCATGTCGTCGCGGCCGAGCCCGTGGGCACGGCGACGCTGCGGTGCGACTCGGCGAGCGACGGCTTGGTGCGTGCGAAGCGCCAACCCGGTTCCTCCTCGTTGACTGGGGTTGGCGGCGCCACGCTCACGCCGACTCCGCCCGGACGCAGTGTAGCTGCTGCGCCAACTCACGCCCTACCACGCGACGCTCCTTCCCCAGCTTCACCGTCACCGGCCCGAGAAACGGCTGCAACTCGAGCACCGTGACTTCAGCGCCTGGGATGAGGTCGGCATCGGCGAGCCAACGCAGTCGCTCTGATGACGACGACTCCACCCGACTGATGGTGACCGTCTCGCCGACAGGGACTTCGGGAAGCGGCGTGGTGACGAGATCGGTGATGCGGCCATCGGCCGTGGGAATCGGATCGCCGTGCGGATCGAATCGCGGATTGCCGAGCGCCCGGGAGATCCGTTCGATCAGGTCCTCCGAGACCGCGTGCTCGAGCCGCTCTGCCTCGTCATGCACATTGTCCCAGGTGTAGCCGAGCGAGCGGACGAGATACGCCTCGATGAGCCGATGGCGCCGCAGCATGCGCAGCGCTCCGCGCCGGCCATCGCCAGTGAGGGTGACACCCTTGTAGGGGAGATGCTCCAGCAGCCCCGCCTCGGCCAGACGCTTCACCATGCCGGTGACCGACGGAGCCGCCACGGCCAGCGCCTCGGCAATGCCTGTGGTGGTGGCCGATTCGCCGTGCTCGGTGAGCTGGTAGATGGCCTTGAGGTAGTCCTCGACCGATCGGCTGAGGTCGGTAAGGATCGATTTAGTCATCCCTAAATGGTAGTGTTGCCGACAGTAATGTCAACAGGAGCCTGTGCTAAATCAGGCGGTGGAGTAGCTAGGTCCCCCGGAGAGTCTGCCATCGCCGGAGGATGGGAGTCACGATCCGTTCGGTCATCCCCCAGAGCAGTCCCTCGTCGAGATGATAACCCTGTACCACTCGTGACGTCCCCTGGACGGAGAGCGTGGAGTCGCGATAGGTACCCGGGGCGCTCAACCGGGCCAGCTCCACCCACGCCACCAGGGTGACCTCATCGCTGAGGGTAAAGGTGTGCAGCTGCCCGACCTCGAAGAGGAAGGGGCGGACCAGGATCGGCGGGAGGACGGGGGTTATCGGCCCTTGGTCATCGAGCGTGGCGCGGTACATGGTGGGGACCAAGGCGACCCCGATCTCCTCCGCGGTCTCGCGGATCGCGGTGGCGCGAAGATCGGTGTCGACTGGATCGCGACGACCACCGGGGAGTGCCAGATGTCCCGACCATGGGTCGCCGACGCGGTCGGCCCGACGGATGAACAGCAGACGGTCGGGGTCGGGAGCGAGGAGCATGGCGACCGCAGCCTGCGCTCGCCCCGGGTCGTGCACCGCGACCGGTGGATGGGCCGCGAGTTCCGCGACGAGTCGATCGAGCGCGCTCAATGCCCGCACCCGACATGGAAGCGCGGCATGTCACTACTCCAGATGCAGGGAAAGAAAGAGCGTGGTGGCGTCGAAGAGTCGATCGGTGTCGACGGTCGCGCCGGCCCACGGGTGCACCGCCCCAAAAGTATGCGTGGCGCCACCGAGATAGAGCGCTTCGGAGCGCGAATCGGTCGCGTATCGCGCGAGCTCGCGTGCCTCATCAACCGAGACGGTCTCATCGTCGATGCCGTGAATCAGCAGCCAGGGACGGCCGAGCGTGGCCGCGGCCTGCGGGATGCTGAGGCGACCATGCTCGTGCTCCAGACAATCCTCTACCACCATATAGTCCAGCGGCAGGTACTTCCGGATGCGCTGGTGCAGGACCTGGATGGTGCCAAGCTTCTTCCAGACGGCGAGCTCTTCATCCGAATGGCGACGCACCTTGCCGATGCCGGCCCAAGTCACCACCGCACCCACATCCGGCGTCTCCCGCGCGAGGCAGAGGGCCACGCCACCACCACGTGAATGCCCGACGACGCCGAGCGAGGTCGCTTTCGCGGTCCCGAGCGCCCCATCCCGGATGGCACGGACCACCACGCCCAGATCGTCGAGTTCGCGCGAGTAGCTGTTCACGGCGAACCGGTCCAGATGGGTGAAGTTCCCCTCCTCGTCAACCCCGGCACCGCTCACCGTCACGGTGACTGCTGTGAACCCGGCCCGCGCCAGTCGATCGGCGAAGATCGGCAGGAAGGCGTAGTCCTTGAAGCCCTTGAAGCCGTGGTGGATCAGGACCGCCGGGAGCGCCCCCTTGCGTGAGGTGGCGCGGACATCGACCAGGATCGGACCGAGGGCCCCGGGCAGGGTGTGGTGGGTGAGGAGCGGCGTAGCCATCATGTAAGATAGGAGCGCCGCACTATTTCACCGCGGGACCCAGCAGGCTCACGCGACCATTGGTGGCGTCGAGTTCGGCCATCACACCGAGCGGAAGCGTCCATTGTGAGTCGATATGCCCGATCGGAAAGCCGCTGGCGACGGGAACGCCGAGGCCGCCGAAATATTCCTGCCAGATTCCCTCGAGGCCGAACGCCTCATCACCGGGGTAGCGCGGGACGTCGGTGATTCGCCCGATCGCCACGCCAGCGAGCCGGCGGAGCGCTCCGGTGAGTCGCAGGTGGGCGAGGGTACGGTCGATGCGGTAGACCGCCTCGTTGACGTCTTCCAGAAAGAGGATCGCGCCGTCGAAGTCGGGGCAGTACTCGGTACCGATCAGCGCCTGCAGTAGGGTGAGGTTGCCGCCGAGCAGCCGACCTTGGGCCTGCCCCGGCGTGATGGTCACTACGGGTTTGCCTGGATCTGTTGCAAGTGGACCAGCCGCGACGGGACGAAACACGACTTGTTTCAGCGCGGATTGCGAGAAGGGTGTGAGTGGTGTGCGGGCGATGGGCCCGTGAAACGTTACCACGCCGGTTTTCGTCCGGAGCGCGTGCAACAGGACGGTGATGTCGGAGTAGCCGAGCACCACCTTGGGCTGTCGCGCGAAGCGGTCGAAGTCGAGTCGATGCACGATCCGGTTGAGCCCACTGCCGCCGCGCAGGCACCAGACGGCGTCGATGGCGGGATCGGTCAGGGCATCATTCAGGTCGCTGAAACGTTCATCGTCGCTGCCGGCGAGATAACCCCAGCGGTTCCCGGCGTGAGGCATCACCACCGCCTCGAGCCCCAGCTGGCGACAATTCGCCACCGCCTCCGCGGTGCCCTCCCCCTCCGGCAACGGACCGGATGGGGCGAGCAATGCGACACGGGCTCCGGCGGCGAGCCTTGGTGGCACGATCAGCTTGGGTTGCATTCCTGCTCCGATTACGATTGTCCACTGAGTCCTTCGAAGGAGACGGCCGCTGCGTACTTCTCACCCCACCCAGCTGGCAGCAGGCAAGGCCATTCTCGATGTGCGTGACACGATGGTGACCGAATGGGCCGACTGGCTCGTCGACCGCGCCGGGTCCCGCAGCATCCCCCGCGAGCTGGTCGAGCGGGAGTTCCGCCTGCTGATCGATTCCCTGATCGAAATGCTAGGCCCATTGCGCGGCGAAGCCAAGCTGGTCTGGCAGCACGTCACCGAGCACTACGGTCGTACCGCGGCAGCACGGGGGCTGGCGGCCGGCGAAGTGGTTGAGGAACTGCAGCAGTTGCGCTTCCTCCTCATCAAGCACGTCGGAGCTGGAATTGCCGCGATGCGCCCCCGGCGGGCCGTCACATTGTTCCTGCGATTGAATGGTATCGTCGACCGCGGCATCGCCACGGCGGTGGTGAGCTACACCGATGCACTGGTTGCCTCGCTGCTGATGACCGATCGTGCGACGCAACCGCTGACCGAGGCGAGCGCCGACGATGTCGGCCGGCAACTGGACGCCCTCGAGGCCGAGCTGGTGACCGTCTCCGGCCGACGGTAGCCGGAGCCAGCATTGCTTGCATTCCTGCCGGGACTGCTCTGGGCAGTCCCCTTCGTCGGACTCGTCAGACTGATCAGACAGAAGCCGTCGCTCGACGATGTCGAACCCGCCGCGGACATCTCGCTCTCCGTCATCGTGCCCGCCCGCAACGAGGCCGACAACATCGAGGCCATCGCGGCATCGATCCTCGCCTCCACGCACCAGCCGTTGCAGCTGATCCTGGTGGACGATCGCTCCACCGATGACACCGCTGCCCGCATGGCGACCGTCGCCGCGCAGGATTCGCGCGTCCTGGTGGTGCACGGCGGCGAGTTGCCGGACGGCTGGTTCGGCAAGCCGTGGGCCTGTGCCCAGGGCGCGGCGGTCGCGACCGGCACGATTCTCCTCTTCACCGACGCCGATACGCGCCATACTCCGGGGCTTGCCGGCCGGGCCATCGCCGCACTCCAGGCCGACCGAGCCGACCTGCTCACGCTCACGTCGCACCAGCTCTGCGTCACCTTCTGGGAACGCGTCGTGATGCCTCAAGTGATGGTGGTGCTCGGCATCCGCTTTGCCCCGCAGCTCGTCAACCGGGCGACCCGCCCCGATCAGGTGGTGGCGAACGGGCAGTTCATCATGGTACCGCGGGCCAGCTACGACGCCCTGGGCGGGCATGCCGCCGTGAAGGATCGGGTGGTGGAGGATCTGGCGCTGGCCCAGCGCACCATACGCCTCGGTCGTCGATTGCGGGTCTGGTACAGCGGCACCCTGCTCACCACGCGGATGTATCGCGGCCTGGGCGACCTGATCGAGGGGTGGTCAAAGAATCTCTCTGTGGGCGCCCGCGAATCGGCACCGGATTGGCCGCTCGCCCGGCAGGTGGCACCGTGGTTGATGCTTGGCGTCCATCTCTTCTGGCTGCTGCCGCTGGTGGCGCTCGCGGGCGGAATCGCCCCCGCGGCGGCCATCACGGCGATCGCGGCGAGTGCGCTGTTCTGGTGCGTGGTGGCCGTGGGAATGCAGATCCCGGCGTGGTACGGTCTGACCTTTCCCCTTGGCGCCACCATGATGTCGTACATCGTGGCGCGGTCGATCTGGCGCGGGTCGCGACGAATCGAGTGGCGCGGGCGCCGCTACTCCGCCCCGCCGACGTGAGGCCTCCCGGCGAAAGCTGGGGGTCGCATCGCGCGGGGCCAGCCACCCCATTACGGTTCAGAGCACCTCCGGATTCGGGTCTGTCCGGCAACCACCGCGGTCGCCTCACGGCGGGCGCCACATCGAGGATTGCATGCAACCACGGCTCCTGCTCGCCGCCGCCGCCCTGAGCGCGCTCGGCACCCGCACCGAACCGATGCGCTACAAGATCGAAGTCACCTCCGGGCAGCAGATGGATATGTCCGCCCTGGGGCAGGGCGTCATGAACATCAACCTCACGGCCACCTCCTGGGTGACCGTGACCAGCCGGGATTCGGCCAACACCCAACTGCTGCACGTGGTGGTCGATTCGGCCAACATCGTCGCGCCGGACATGCCGGCGGGCGTCGACCCGAACATGATGAAGGTCGCCAACGGCACGGCGCTCGACCTCAGCGTAGTGGAGGGGAAGCTCCTGGGGCTCGATCCGGAAACGATGGGCGCCTCGCCCGGAATCGCGTTCGTCGTGAGCGGCATCGCGCTCCTCTACCCACAGAACCTGCGGAAGGGCGTGAAGGTCGGCGACAGCTGGACCGATACCATCTCCACCGATACCACGACCGCGATCGGCAAGGGAACGACCACACAGATCCGGAAGTGGAAGGCGACCAGCAAGGACGGCGACGCCATCGTCTTCGACAATGAATTCACCGGCACGATGACGCTTGGTGGTGGCATGGCGGACGTCACCGGCACCTCCACCGGCACCAACCACATGACAGTTCCCCCCAAGGGTCCGGCGCGCAACGCCTCAACGACCAACAAGAGCAGCATGACCATGACGATGGCCGCCGCCCCGGCACCAATCGACATGCAGGTGACCGGCTCGGTCACGGTGACGCCGATCAAGTAGCGACCGTCGATTCGCACGCGAGGCGGCGATTCGCGCCGCTTCGCCGTGAATCGCGCCCAGCTCTCGCTGCCCGAGTGGACACCATGTTCTGGTGTCCACATCGCCCGACTCCTCCCTCGACATCGCCATGGCCCACGCGGCGCTCGTCCATCGCCTCGGGGGGGCGGCCCGCGTGGTGCCGGTGCCGGCGGGCGGTGCCCCGGGACTGCTCGAGGTCGGCTCGCTCGCGGGCATTCCCGTCTGGTCCAGCTCCAGCCATGCCGCGGGGACGGCGCGACTCGCCCGGCGACTCGCCCGACGCGGTGCGCTCGGCGTGCTCTTTGCCCAGCCGGAGGTCGACCTCGCGCTGCATATTGCGGTGACACTGACGCCGGTACGCGTGGTGACAGTCACGGCACTGCACGACGACGCGCCACTCCTGCGCCGCCTGCGGCACGCCTCGCTCCGCCACGAGCATCCGCTCGCGGCCGCCATCGCGCTGGCCAATGCGCTCGATCTCGACGCGGCAGGACGACGCACCTTTCGCCTGCTTCATGCCCTCGTTGGCCAGGCGATCACCCAATTACCAGCGCGTGTGCCACTGGACGATCGTCGCGCCTGGGCGCTCACCCAGCTCACCCGCCTGCTCTTTCTCCGTTTCGTGGAATCGGAAGGGTGGCTCGACGGCAATCCACGATTCCTCGCCGACCACTTCGATCGCTGCCTCACTGCTCGACGCGACCCGACACGCCATCTGCTCGAGCCACTCTTCTTTGGCACGCTCAACCGCCCGGTGGCCGAACGGTCACGGCTCGCTCGCGGCTTCGGGGCCATCCCCTTCCTGAACGGCGGGCTGTTCGAGCCGCATCCCCTGGAACGACGCTGGAAGATGCGCCTCCCGGCCGATTACTGGCGCGACGCATTCGCCGCACTGGTTGATCGGCTCGATGTCACGCTCGACCATGGCGCCGACGACGGCCGCGTGTCGCCGGAACTGCTGGGCCGAGTGTTCGAAGGGGTGATGGATCCCGACGAACGACGCCGCGAGGGCACTTTCTTCACACCGCCAGCGCTGGTGGAGCAGATCGGTCGCGCGGCGATCAGCTGCCACCTCGCCGCCCGACTCGGCCGCAGCGAATCCGCACTCGCCACGGCACTTGATGATCCCGATCCGATGTTGCGGGAGGCGCTCCTCGACATCCGCGTGCTCGATCCGGCAGCCGGGTCGGGCGCCTTTCTGGTCGGCATGCTGGCCCTGCTGCATGGGCCCGGGCCGCGCGACCGCCGCCGGGTGCAGCACCTGGTGACCTCCCGCCTCTTTGGGGTCGACCGCCATCCCGGCGCGGTGCGGTTGGCCGAACTGCGACTCTGGCTGGAAGTCCTGCGCGCCGAGCGTGGGGCAGAGCCCGGCGATGTGCCACCACTGCCGAACCTGGACACCACCATCCGCGCCGGCGATGCCCTGATCGACCCCGTGGTCACTCGCGGGCTCACGGCGGCCGATGCCACCGAGCTCGCCACTCGTCAGCAGCGACTCGGTGCGGCACACGGCCACGCCAAGCGCCAGGCTGCCCGGGCACTCGCCGACGCCGAATGCGACGCCGCCGTCCGCGCCATCGCCGAACAGGAGCGCGTCATCGAGCGACAGATCGAGGAGGTGCTCGCTGCCAGGCACGCACCCTCGCTCTTCGGCGAGATCGCTCGACTCGACCCCGACAGTCGGCGCATGGTGGCGGCGCTGCGCCATGAGCGGGCGGCGATGCGGGAGGAACGACGGCAGCTGCAGCGCGTGGCGAGTACGGGCGCCTTCGCGATGTCGGTCGCCTTCGCGCCGACGCTGACCGGGCACGGCGGATTTGACGTCGTGATCGGCAATCCGCCGTGGGTTCGCGCGGAGAGCATCCCGCCCCATATGCGACGGCAACTCGCCGCGCGATATCGCTGGTGGAGTGGCGGCGACGCGCGCGGATGGCGGCATCTTCCCGATCTCGCCGTGGCATTCGTGGAGCGAAGCAGTCAACTGCTCAGGAGCGGTGGCACGCTCGCCCTGCTGGTGCCCGCCAAGCTCGCCACGGCGGGCTACGCGACGGCCATGCGGGCTGCGCTCTCGCGACAGCTCACCCTGCATCGGGTCGCCGACCTCACCGACGATCCCCGAGCCGGATTTGACGCCACCACCTATCCGCTGACCATCATCGCGTCGCGAAGGGCGCCCCCTGCCGACCATGCCATCCGGCTGGGACTCGATGCAGGTGCCGCAACCATCCTTCAGCGCGAGTGGCAAGGGCACGCCACCTGGTCGGTCGCCGCACCGGAGGCACAGGCGCTGCTGGCGCGACTTGCCGCCGAACATCCCTCGCTTGGGGAGCGGCTCGCCCCGCAGATCGGGCTCAAGACCGGCGCGAATGCCGTCTTCCTCGCGCCCCCCGACGCGCTGCACCAGTACTGTCGTCGAGCGGTCCGCGGTCGCGATGTGAAGGCGTTCACCGCGCAGTCGCGCGCGGCCCTGCTCTGGCCTGCGGATGATCACGGTGAGCCCTGGCAGGAGCTTCCCGATCCGGTTGCGCGCTACCTCGCCCCGTCTCGAGCACGGCTCCAGCAGCGCGCGGACCTGCAGCGCGGGCCGTGGTGGCGACTCTTTCGCACCAGCGGGGCGACCGCGCCGCACCGCGTGATCTGGTGCGACCTCGCCGCCACGCTGCGGGCAACCACCCTGACCCGGCCCGATCACATCCCGCTCAATAGTTGTTATGTCGTGGCGCTGCCCAACGCTTCGGGAGCAGAGGCGCTGACGGCATGGCTCAATTCCACCTGGATCGGTGCCTTGGCGAAACTCGTGGCGGAATCGGCGGCCAATGGCTACGCCCGCTTCGGCGCGCGAGCGGTCGGGTCGGTCCCATTGCCCGACGACATCCTTGGCGACCCCGTGCTTGCGGCACTGACCCACGCCGCGGCCGACCACGATGTCCAATCCGCCCTCGACCACCACGTGGCGCTTCGACTCGGCCTCGATACCACCGATTGCCACGTGCTGGCCTGCGCAATGAACGGCAGCAAGGCGAAGCGCTGAATGGCGTGGCCGCGCATCGTCGCCGAGTCGCTGCGGCGCCTCGATCGCGCACCGGGTTGGCATCGGTCGGTTGCCACTGAAACCGGGCCTGCCCAGGCGCTGGCTGCAATCCGGGCCGCGCAGCGGCCATCACGCTCCACCGACGCGGCACCCGAGTTCCTCCGGCCCGGTCAGATCGATCCCTGGCGTCGGGTGATGGCCGCTCTGGCGCGTTGGCGTGGCGCCCTCCTGATCGAACCGGTCGGCACGGGGAAGACATGGATCGCCCTGGCCGTGGCGGCAGCAGAGGCGCGCACTGCCGTTGCGATCGTGCCCGCGATTGTCCGCCCACAGTGGCAGGCGGCTGCCATCCGCGCCGGGGTACCCCTGCACTGCTGGAGCCACGAACGGACCAGCCGTGGCGTACTGCCGAGTGGCTCGCCCGAGTTGGTGATCATCGATGAAGCCCATCGGCTCCGTGATCGATCGACCCGGCGCGTCCAAACCCTTGCTCCGTGGCTGGTCGGTCGCCGCACGCTGCTCCTGACGGCCACACCGATCGTGAATCGCCTCGCGGACGTGATCACCCTGTTGCAGATCGCCCTGCCCGACGATGCACTGCGCCTCGACGGCATCCCCTCGCTGCAGCAGCTCGCGGATCGGGATGCGCCGCCCCATGCGCTCCGCCGGGTGGCGATTCGCTCAGCGCCACCAACCCGGGGCGGGATCGCGACGAGGCCCCGCCAGCTGCCGTCGGACGACAATGAGACGCAGCGTGCCGCGACAGCGGTCGCCGCGGTGCATTCCCTGGCACTCAGCAGCAGCCCCAGCGTGAAACGACTGCTCGCCTCCGTGCTGCTCGACGCGGCCGCGTCGAGCGAGGCAGCGTTTCGGGCGGCGCTGACCCGATATCGCGCGCTCCTTTGTCAGGCTCGGGATGCCGGTGGCGCGTCCCGACAGGACTTGCGCCGATTCGCCGGCGCTTCGCTCGACCAGTTGGTGATGTGGGAGCTGATCGCTCCTGACACCAACGGCGAACAGCTCCCGCTTGAGGACATTGTGCTCGTCCAGTCCCTGCTCCTATTCCGACCCATGAGCGATGCGTGGATTGAGCGCCTGCTCGCGCAATGTTCCGACGCGATCCCGACCGTCTGCTTCGCGCGCCACCGCGCCACCGCCGACGCGCTGCGCCGCGCGGCCGGCGACAGCACCGCCTGGGTCACGGGAAGTGCCGCCGGCATCGGTCCGCATCGCATGCCGCGCGAGATGGTCCTCGCTGCGTTCGGGCCCGAGCGGGCGGGCTGGCGCGCCCGTCGTGCTGCACCAACGCTGTTGATTGCCACCGACGTGGCGGCGGAGGGACTCGATCTCCAGGCGGCCGGACGAATCGTCCACGTGGACCTCCCCTGGACGGCTACGCGACTGGAACAGCGGGAGGGACGACTGCTGCGAATCGGTCAAGACCATGCGCAGGTGGAGATCCTCACTCGGCCACCCGCCGCGCCGATCGAACGCGCCCTCCGGATCGGCAGGCTGATTCGGCGGAAGGCTTCGCTCGCCGAGCGCTGGCTGGCGGGACTCGAGTGGGATGATACCGACCTCCAACCGCCAGCACCGCTGCCAGCGGCGACCATCGTTACTGGTGAGCTGGCCTGCCGCACAGTGGTGGCGGTCGAACTGTCCCAAGGCGCACACCGAGGCGTGGCACTCATGGAGACCACCGGCGATGGGAACTGGGTCGTGCGCCACGAGTTGCCTCCGCTCGACCGTACCCATTCAGTCTCGCCCAAATACGGAAACGCTGGCGGCTGGGGCCTCGAGGAGCTGCTCGATTCCGCCACGCGGAGCGCAGTCCTTGAGGCCGCGCACCCTGGGGCGGGGGCGCTGCCCGCTCTCGTCTCGCACATTCATGCACTCGCCCGCACCGCTGCCCGACGGCGGGCAGCAACAACTCTTGCCCAGCTGGACCGGTTGCTCCGCTTCGCCGCGGCCCCTCATACACTCGGCGAACGGATGCTCCTCGACAACCTGCTCGGGCGCGAGAGTGCACAATGGCGGGCCGCCCGGATTCCGGATCGGCCGCTCGCGGGACCAATCACCGCCCGGCCCATCGCGGTGCTGCTCTTCCGTTCGGTGGACGCCACGCTACGTTGAGCCGATGCGCTCCTGCCAAACCATCCTCTTCGACCTCGACGGCACCCTGATCGACTCAGTTGACCTCATTGTCGATAGCTACCAGCACACCTTTCGCGTCCACGGTGTCCGGGTCCTGACTCGCGAGGAGGTGCTCGCCGGAATTGGCACACCGCTCCGCGCCGTGTTCGGTGGCCTGACCGAACACGCCGCCCAGATCGACGAATGGGTCGCCACCTATCGAGAATTCAACCTTGCCAACCACGACCAGCGCGTGACCGCCTATCCGGGCGCCGTCGCGATGGTGCAGCGGATCAAGGCACACGGCCTTCGCTTGGGATTGGTGACGAGCAAGAACCGCGCTGGTGCCGAGCGCGGGCTCAAACTCGTCGGCCTCGCCGATGTGATGGAGGTGATCGTCGGGGCCGACGACGTGACCCACGCCAAGCCGCACCCCGAGCCGGTCGAGAAGGCGCTCGCGGCCCTCGGCATGCCCGCCGAAACCGCACTCTTCGTCGGCGATTCGCATCACGATATCCACTCGGGCCGCGGCGCGGGCGTATGGACCGCGGGAGTCACCTGGGGCCCCTTCAGCCGACGCCACCTCGAGGAGGCCGCGCCGGATTTCTACTGCGACAGTCCGGCCGACCTCTTGGCCGTGATCGGAATCGGAACGTAGCGGGAACCTCCCCGCCCCTCTCGCTACCGCGGAAAGTCGGCGCTCGGCCCGTAGATCTGCGGGACGGGGATATCGCGCAGCCGAAGGTAAACCGACAACTGGCCACGATGATGGATGAGATGGCTCAAGAAGAAGGCGCGGATGGCGGCGACCTTCGGCATGGTGTACATCGGTGTTCCCGCCGCGCTGAAGCTCCAATTCCCTGACAACTGGGCATCGGTTGCCTTGACGAGCGCCGTCCGTCCATCGGCCACGAGCCGGTCGAACTTGGCCAGTGAGGCCTCCCGTCCCTTCCAACCACCGAATTCCGGACTCGGCTTGCCGACGGGGGCAGCGTCGAGATCTGCATCCTCCACCGCCGACCGGAAGAAAATCGGAATGGCAGCGCAGTGCCCTGCCAGCTCCCCCAGCGTCATCGACTTAGGGTGTGGCCGCCAGTCGAGGCCATCATCCGGCACGGCCGAGAGCAGGGTGCGGGTGATCGCCATCTCGCGATCGATTTCGGGAAGCAGGCTGGCGGCGAGTGACATGGATCGAACTCCAGTGGCATGAAGAGAAGGCAGGGGACAGCCTCGGAATCTCGCCAACTGGTTCGCGGAAGCAAGCCTTGGCGGGCGGCTACTCCACCACGCCGCTGATGCGCTGCAGATCACGGAAGATCCGCTCCTGCGCAGCCCCATTCCGGGCGGCGACGAAGATGGTGTCATCGCCGGCAATGGTGCCGACGACCTCGGGCCAGGCCAGGAGGTCGAGCGCGCTCCCCACCCGCATCGCCTCGCCCGGCGGCGTGTGCAGCACCAGCAGCGCGTCACCCGCACGCTCCACCGACAGCAGCGATTCTGCCAGGCGGCGCTCATTCGGGTCGGAAATCTCCCGCAGGTGCGCCGCGGCGGGACGCTGGTAGATCCCTTCCGCCTTGATCAACCCGAGCGTCGCGATGTCACGACTGACCGAGCTCTGGGTGACTTCCCAACCCTCCTGCGCGAGCGCCTCGGCGAGTTCCTCCTGCGTGTGGAGCGGTCGCGTGGCGACAAGTTCGAGGATCTTCAGGTGGCGCTTTCCCCGGCCTTGGCTCATCGGATCTTTCCCCCAACCAGCTTGGCGATCGCGCGGCTGAACTTGTTCCGGCGTCGCTCGTTCCAGTGCGCTACCGCGCGTGCCCTTGTCCTGAGCGATGCAAGCGGAAGGTTGCCGATGCCACCGGGAGTGGAACGAGCGGCCATCAGCGTGCTGGTGCTCAGCGGCGGCATCACCTTGCCGCGCTTGAGCTCGGCCGCCACTTCACGATAGGCGGCGCGAAACGGTTGCCCCGCACGTACACGACGCATCACCTCGTCGGTGGCGAGCACATCACCCTGCAGCGCCTCGCGCCCCGCCTTGACGTTCACGCCGAGCTTCGGCACAGCGGTCGCCAGCATGGCCAGCATCTCCTCCGTGCGGTCGAGCCCGCGGAAGAGCGGCGCCTTCAGGAACTGAAAGTCCCGATGGTAGCCGCCCGCCAGCTTTCCCTTCAGCGCAAGCACGGTCGCCAGGTCGCCCTCGAGCGCGGCGGCGCGGGCACGGGTGAGTTCGAAGAGATCGGGGTTCCGCTTCTGCGGCATGATGCTGGAGCCGGTGGAGAATTCGGTCGGCAACGTCAACCAACCGAATTCGTCGGCGGAAAAGAGGATCACATCGCTCGAGAGCTTGGCGCACTCGTGCGCCGCTTCGGCACACCACCAGAGCACCGCCGCCTCGAGTCGCCCACGACCATTCTGCACTGTGGTGACCACTTCATCGAAGCCCTCGAAGCCGAGCGCGCTCGCGGCCGCCTCGCGATCGAGGGGCAGCGGCACACCATATCCCGCGGCGCTCCCCAGCGGAGAGCGATCAAGCCGTGGCCAGAAGCCGGCAATCGCGTCGGCCGCATCGAGCAGCCCCTCGGCGTAGCCTGCTGCCCAGAGCCCGGCGGACGAGGGCATCGCGATCCGCTGGTGGGTGTACCCCGGCCACAACGCCTTCCGGTGCTCCCCGGCGAATTCAAGCAACGCAGTGGCGAGCGTGCCCATCTGCTCGTGCAGTGTGAGCACGCGATCCTTGAGATAGAGCCGGAGATCAGTGACGATCTGGTCATTCCTCGAGCGCCCCGCGTGCAGCCGCTCACCGAGATCGCCGTAACGCCGGGTGAGCCAGAATTCCACCGCGCTGTGGCCGTCTTCCTGCTGGGCCCCAATGGTCAGCGTGCCGGCGTCCACCGCCTTGAGCGCGGCCCGAAGTGCGGTGCGCATCGCAGCGTGTTCCCTGCTGGTGATGATCCGCCCCTTGGCAAGCGCCTCGACATGCCCGAGCGAACCAATGACGTCCCATCGCAGCAGCCGCGCATCGACCTCGCGATCATCGGCCACCGTGTAGGCGAGCATCATGGCATCGGGCTTCGCGCCGGGTGACCAGAGCGTTTCGGATGGGCTCACGAGAGATACTCCTGGGCCACTCGGGCGTAAAATGCGCGCGCGGCCGTCACTTCAGGGAGATCGACGTACTCATCGGGGATGTGCGACCGGCGTGACGTGCCGGGCCCGACCTTGATGGCATCGAGGTGGCGCAGGAAGCACCAGTCGGAGCAGGTGGGCGATCCGTACGTCGTGGCCGACGGTGCCACGC
>JBBRBZ010000064.1:0-15396 GCA_038205305.1 Gemmatimonadales bacterium | reverse complement strand
TCTTCATGGCCGGCTTCATGGTGAAGCGGTCGTACGCCTTCCCGTTCAGCCCGGTCACACTGGTCGGGTTCGCGCTCACCCTGTTCGCCACCTACAAGTGGGCGTATGAGCCGATTGACGGCCACGCCCCGAAGCACTGAGGACCCGCGCGCGATGACTACTGCCACGCTCGATCCGCACGCGCACGACGCCGAGGCGCACCACACCTCCTTGCCGGTGAATTCCCGGAAACTGGCGATGTGGACCTTCATCGGCTCGGAATGCATGTTCTTCGCGACCCTGATCTCCACCTTCGTGATCTATCGCGACAGCCATGCCAAGGGCCCCGGTCCGCACGAGGTCTTCGAGGTGGGGCTGGTCACGGCTGGCACCGCCGTGCTCCTCTTCTCGTCGTTCTTTGTCGTGATGGCGCTCAACGGCGCGCAGCAGGGCAACCGGAAGAAGCTGCTGACCTGGCTCTCGCTCACGGTGTTCTGCGGCCTCTTCTTCGTCGGGATGCAGGTGTACGAGTTCACCCATTTCGTCACGGAAAAGCATCTGGGGTACACCACCAACCTGTTCGCCTCGAGCTTCTTCACCCTGACCGGCTTCCACGGTACGCACGTCGCCATCGGCACCCTCTGGCTGGCGACGCTGCTGAAGGACGCCTGGAAGGGCCGGATTCCTCCGGAGAAGGCGCTGAATCTCGAGATTGCTGCACTGTACTGGCACTTCGTCGACGTGGTGTGGATCATCATCTTCCCCGTCGTGTACCTCATGAGCCTGGGGCGCTGAGATGAGTGAACATTCCACACACGACGGAGTGGCGGCACACACCGGCTCGACGGAATACATCCGGATCGCCGCCGTGCTGTTCGTGCTGACGGCGCTGGAAGTGTTGCTGTACGAGCTCTGCTTCGGGCACCTGAAGGCCGACGTGCCGGGCCTCTCGAGCTCTCTCGCCCCTTGGTTCGTCGAACTGCTGCTCTTCCTCTCGGCGCTGAAGTTCTGGCTGGTGGCCAGGATCTACATGCATCTCAAGTTTGACCTCAAGCTCCTTCAATGGTTCTTCGGCATTTCCCTGCTGATCGCCACGATCATCATCGTGGCGCTGTTCTCGTTGTTCGCCTACAATCGCGGGTTGTGGTGGGGAACGGGGCCGGGGATCGGGAAGCCGTGGTGAACTGAACGGAGAACGGAGAACGGAGAACCGAGAACCGAGAACCGAGAAGGCCGGCTCCCCAGGTGGGATGCCGGCCTTTGCTTTCTCCAATCTCTGTTCTCCGTTCTCCGTTCTCCTCTATCTGCTAATCGCCCCTGCAATCGTCGTCACTCCCCACCCCTCGTCCATCGCCACATCGTCGTGTCCTTCGGCCTCTTCCTCGAACCGGTGCAGGTCGAGCGGGACGGGGGGCAGCGCGGCATAGTCGGGGAATTGCTCCTTGATGGGGCAGGGATTGCCGAGCACGTCGCCGTCCTCGTTGACGATCGGCAGACCGATCAGGCGGCAGGTGGCGGGACGATCGGCGTAGATCAGGCAGGCGCCGCTGGCATCAAGCGCCGGACAGGGGAGATCCGCGAGCGCCTCGACCAAGGCGTCAAAGGCATCATCGCCAAGGTCGGTGACATCCCAGGGAGGCGCCCAGTCGGGGAGGAGTTCGCGGTACCGGGCGCACTGGGCTGCCGCACGCCTCCGCACCGTGGTGCGACTCGTCTCGTCGAGCGCGGCGACGGCGAGGGCCACCAGGCGGGCGTCTGCCGGGGAGATGTCGAACGGCCCGTGACAGCAAGCACTGCAGCCGCTGTGGCAGGGCACTACGACCGGAGCCACCGCAGCGGTGCTCTCGATGAACCACTCATCCAATACGGGCAGGAGGGTGCGGTAGGTCACCTGACCACCTGGTCCAATGGGATTACGCTGCCAGCTTCGAGGCGGCGAGGGCGAGCAGGCCCCACCCGGTCAGGAAGGCCACGCCTCCGAGCGGGGTCACGGGGCCGAGCCAGGTCCAGCCAGTGAGCGCCATCAGGTAGAGCGATCCGGAAAAGAGCAGCACGCCAGCGAGGAACGCCCAGCCCGCAGTGGCTGCGCCCGGGATGTTGCGCGAGAGGAGCCAGGCCACGGCGAACAGTGCGAAGGCATGGTACATCTGGTACCGCACGCCGGTCTCGAAGGTTTCGAGTGCCCGCGGCTCCAGTCGGGCGCGGAGTGCGTGTGCACCGAACGCGCCGAAGGCCACGCCGAGGCCAGCAAGCAGCGCACCTGCCATGGCGGCGAAGCGTGCGGTCATTCGTAGGTTTCCGGGTCGATCGCGGCGATGCCCATCGCATGGTAGCCGTTGTCGACGTACATCGTGGTGCCGGTGATTCCCGCCGCAAACGGTGAGGCAAGGAACGCCGCGGCATGCCCGACATCCTCGGCCTCCAGCGTGCGGGTCAGCGGCGAGTTGGCCTTGGCATAGCGGATCATGGTGTTGACGAAACCGATCGCCGTGGCGGCACGCGAGGCGTAGGGCCCCGCGCTGATGGTGTTGACCCGCACTCCGAAGCGCCGACCGGCCTCGAAGGAGAGCGTCCGGGTGTCCGATTCGAGCGCCGCCTTCGCCGCAGACATCCCGCCGCCATAGCCGGGGATGGCCCGTTCCCCCGCGATATAGGTGAGCGAGAGAAACGATCCGCCAGGTCGCATCAGCGGTCCCAGCTCGCGTACCATGGCGAGATTGCTGTAGGCCGATACGCTCACCGCGGTGAGGTAGCCAAGACGAGAGGTGTCGATGAGCGCCTTCCGCACCTCCGGGCCATTCGCCAGGGAATGGACCACGATGTCGAGTGGCTTCTCGCCGAAGTCGTCCTGCATCTTCGAGACGATGCCGGCGATGGTGAAGTCGCCACGCTCGCGGTAGCGCTTGTTCTCACGAATTTCCTGGGGCACCTGATCCATCGAGTCGTAGGCGGCATCGAGCGGATAGATCTTCTCGAAGGCCATCGACGTCCCGTCGGGCAGCCGGAGGGAATCGGCGAGCTTGCCGCGCTCCAGCAACGTTTCGAAGATCCCCATGGCCGGTGGCCAGGTGCCGATACAGACGCTGGCGCCCGCCTCGGCGAAGGCCTTGGCGATGGCAAATCCGAATCCGCCATCATCGGCGACGCCAGCCACGAAGGCACGCTTTCCGGTCAGGTCGATCGAAAGCATCCGCAGGAGCTCCCAGTGGAGAGTTGAGGGCCGAAAGATAATCCGGGGTCAGTGGGGTCGGGCTACTCGGCTCGAAGCACTTCCAGCGGTGGGCGCCGCAGCACCTCGAGCGAGTTCAGGAGTCCGACCAGCGTCGTGAGTGTCACCAGCCCGAAGGCGAGGAGGAACACCGGGAGCACCGGGAGCGAGAAGGAGGCGTCGAAGTACCACTTGGCGATCGCCCACCCAGCGACACCGGCCAGTCCCGAGGCGACGATCGCCGCTCCCAGCCCGAGCGCTGCGTACTCGACACAGAGGATGACGAGGACCTGCCCCCGGGTAGCACCGAGGGTGCGAAGCAGGGTGCCCTCGCGGACGCGCTGCCATCGGCTGGTGGCGATTGCCCCGACCAGCACCACCGCTCCAGTGGCGAGAGAGAAGAGCGCCATGAAGCGAATCGCGAGCACGATGCGGTCGACCAGGGTCTGCAGCGACTTGGCCACCTCGCCCAGATCAATCGACGTGACATTGGCGGCGTGCTCGGCCAGATAGCGCTGCACCTGGCCCCGCTGGGACGCATCGGGGGCGCTGACGAGGGTGACGGCCGACTGCGGGGCACGATCGATCGCCCCCGGCGCGAAGACCACGAAGAAGTTCGGCTCGAAGCGGGCCCAGTTGAGCTTCCGCAGCGAGGTGATGCGGCTGTAGATCGTGGCACCCTGCACATCCCAGACAATCGGGTCGCCGACCTTCACGCCGAGTTGGCTCGCCAAGCCATCCTCCATCGAAATGGCCACCGGATTGCTCGGCGTGCCACCCGATCCCGTGTCACCCTTCGCGAACCACTTCCCCGCCGTCAGGATCTCCGCGGGGAGCTTCTCGGCGCGATAGGTCGAGCGATACTCCCGGCGCAGAGTCCAGGCGGGAGGACCGGCGTTGCGGCCGCGCTGCTCGGGACGGGCGCTGTCGACGGAATCGGCCGAGTCCCCTGCCGCGGCGGCACGGCGAAGCAAGGTGGCCACCGAGTCACGCTTGATCACCAGCATCCGCATGGGGACGATGGGCGTGTAACTCTCCGGCGTGATCTGGCCGACGCGCAGGGCCGAGTCCACCAGCGTCTGCTGGTCGGGTTGGATATCGAACAACACCAGATTCTTCTGGGTCCCCCCGCTTTCGAATCGCAGGGTGGTCAGCAGGTTGCTCTGCGCGGTGAACAGCGTGGTGAGCAGAAAGGCCCCGAAGCCGAGGGCGATCACCACGGTGACGGTCTGGTTGGCTGGCCGGTGCAGGTTGGCCAGTCCCTGACGCCAGAGATAGGGCAGCGCGTCGGGCGTCCATCGCCGCGCGATGGCGGCCAGCGCGAGCGCGGCGAGCCAGAGCACGGCGAGCGCCCCCGCGGTTCCCGCCGCGAACCACGCGCCCTGGGCGAGCGAGCCGATCTGCAGTGCCGCCAGCGCCACGACACTCACAACCATGGCCAGTACGGCGATGGCGCGGAGCGTATCCCAGCGAGGGCCGCCCGGGTTCACGTCACGCCTGAGGGTCGCGAGCGGTGAGATGTCGCGGATCCGCACCAGTGGCAGCATCGCAAAGATGGTGGCGGTCCAGAGCCCGAGGCCGATACCGATCAGCAGGGCCCGGGGCGAGGCGACGACGTGCACGTTCACCGGAATGAAGTCGGCGAGCACGATCGGCATGAGTTGCTGGAGTCCGACACCCACGAAGGCGCCGAGGACTGAGCCGAGCAGTCCCATCGCCAGTGACTGCAACAGGTAGACCCCGATGATCTGCGTTGAGGAGGCGCCGAGGCAGCGCAGTACCGCGATGCTGTCGAGTTGCTGGCGGATGAAGACGTGCACCGCGCTGGCAACGCCGAGTCCGCCCAGGAGGAGTGCCGCGAGTGCCACAAGGCCGAGGTAGTTGCCGAGTCGGGTGAGGCCTCGGGTGAGCGCGTCTCGATCATCCGCCACGCTGCGGATGTTCACGCGCATCGCCTGCAGCGCAGGACGGTTCGCCTTGGCAATCGCCTGCGCGTTGACGCCCGGGGGGAGCTTGATGTAGGTGGTCCAGTCGATGCGCGCCCCGAAGCCGGTGAGCTTGGTCGACTCGAGGGCACGGGTCGCGATGAAGACGCGGGCACCGAACACCGTCTGCAGCCCCACATCGCCGGGGAAGTTGGTGAGGGTGCCGAGAATGGGGAAGCGCGCCTCGCCGAGCGCCAACGTGTCGCCGACATGGGCATCGATGGCGCTGAGCAGTGACGGGTCGACAATGGCGCCGCCCTGCTGCAGGTCAGGCCAGATGTTGGCGGGCTCGGTGGTCACGCTGCCGTAGAAGGGCCAGCCGGGATCGACAGTGTTGAGCTGGACAAGCCGCGCACCGCCACTGGTGGTGGTGTAGGCCATGGCGCCGAGGTCGGCTTCGGCAGCGGTGCGGACGGTGCCACCGCCGAGCTGGCGCAGCGAATCGATCAGTCGCTTGGCCACGGCAGTGTGTCCCGGCGGATGCCGACCGGAAAGGGAGAGGTCGGCGCCGAGCAGCGATTGCGCCTGTTCGGCGACCGAGACGGTCATGTTGTCGGTGAACGAATTCACGGCCACCAGAGCACCCACCCCGGCCATCACGGAGGCGGTGAGCAGCGCCAGGCGCCGACGTGCGGCCCGTGCCTCGCGCCAGGCCAATCGCACCACGAATCCCAGCGAAGTCACGCGGCGCTGTCCGACACAATGGCCCCATCGGCCAACCGGATGGTCCGGCGGGCCAGAGCAGCGAGTTCCAGGTCATGCGTGACCAGCACCAGCGTGGTATTGAACTCGGTGTTGAGCGTCGTCATCAACGCGATGATCGTCTCGCCATTCGCGGCGTCGAGGTTGCCGGTGGGTTCATCGGCGAAGAGGATCTTCGGATGGGTGGAGAAGGCGCGCGCGACGGCGACGCGCTGCTGCTCGCCCCCGGAGAGCTGGGCGGGATAGTGGTGCCCGCGTTCCCCCAGTCCGACTCGGGCCAGCAGGGCATCGGCGCGCTCCACCGCATCGTTGGCGCCGGCGAGTTCGAGCGGCACCTGGACGTTCTCTCGGGCGGTGAGCGTGGGGATCAGCTGAAAGGTCTGGAAGACGAAGCCCACCCGATCCCGTCGGAGCCGGGCCCGGGCGTCCTCGTCGAGTCCCGCGAGCTCAACACCGTCCAGCAGCACTTGGCCGCTGGTCGGACGGTCCAGCCCGGCCAGGAGCCCCAGCAGCGTGGTCTTGCCGCTCCCCGAGGGGCCGACGATCGCGAGAAAGCCACCGGCCTCGAGCGTGAAGGTGATATCCTTGAGGACGGTCAGGCGGCGTCCACCCGAGAGATACTCGTGGTGGAGGGAGCGGCAGGATAGCATGGCGGGCTCCGTCCCGGAGGCATGGTCGGGTGCGAATTCGGTTTCAGGCATTCTGCAGCATCATCCTGGTTTCGTTGGCGCTCGGTGCGTGCGGCTCAGGCGATCGCGACACGGCGACACCGCCCCCCTCGACGCAGGTCGCTGTACCTCCCAAGGATAGCGGAGTCGCGCACCGAACCCTGCTCTTCATCGGGACGTCGATCACGGCGGGATTGGGGCTCGACCCCGCGGATGCATGGGTGACGCTGGTGCAGCAGAAGATCGACTCGGCCGCACTGCCGTTCCGGGTCACCAACGCCGGCGTGAGTGGCGAGACCTCTTCCGGCGCGCTCCACCGGATCGATTGGTTGCTGCAACAGGGCGTGGCCCCAGCGCTCGTGATGATCGAGACTGGCGCGAACGATGGACTGCGGGGGCAGTCTCCCGACTCGGTGCGCGCGAATCTCGATGGCATCCTGCAGCGGTTCGATGCGATGGTGCCGAGGCCGGTGGTGGTGGTGGCGGGAATGGAAGCGCTCCCCAACCTGGGGCGGCAGTACACTCAACGCTTTCGCGCGCTCTTCCCTGAGTTGGCGCATGCACATCATGCCGTCTTTCTCCCGTTCCTGCTCGCGGGGGTGGCCGGGGTCGACTCGCTCAACCAGAACGACGGCATCCATCCCAATCCGCGGGGCTCGCGGCTGGTCGCCGCGAATGTCTGGCAGACGCTGCGACCGATCCTCGATTCACTCGCGGGCCGATAGCGGCGACGCACCAGTCCGGGTGGCAGCTTTTGCCACGACCGGGTAGCCTTTCCCCATGTCCGTTTTCGATACTGCCCATCAGCGTGCCGCCTGGCTCGTCGCCATCCTCGGCATCGTCATCCTCATCGCCATCGCTCCGTACGCTTCGGGGCTGCTGGCCGCGCCGATCCTGTATGTGGTCTTCAGCCCGTTGCATCGGTGGCTGGTGGCCCACACCAAGAGCCGTGGCCTGGCCAGCGGGATCGTGATCGTGGTCGCCATGGTGACGATCGTGCTGCCCTTGGCATGGATGGTCTCGCTGCTGGTGGGGCAGGCACAGGATGCGGCGGCATCGATCACCACGTCCCCGGCCTTGCAGCGGCTCGACCAACTCCACATCGGCTCCTATGCCATTGGGCCGCAGCTCAAGGAGGCGAGTTCCAAGCTCGTGTCACTGCTCGGCGGTGGCGCGCTCACCTTGGTGAGCACCGCGACGCGGGTCACCCTGAACCTGGTGCTGAGCTTCTTCGGGCTTTACTACATTCTGCGGAATCCGGAGGGCGCGTGGAAGTCGATCCGCCCCTTCATTCCATTCTCCGACGCGGCGGTGGACCACCTCCATCAACGATTCGGTGAGGTGACCAAGTCGACAATTCTTGGCACCGGCCTCTCCGCCGTGATCCAGGGGATTCTGGTCGGCGCCGCCTTCGCGGTACTGGGACTCCCCGATGCCGTGTTCTGGGGGGCGGTCACGGTGGTGCTCGGGGTGTTGCCCGTCGTCGGTGGCGGCATGGTGTTCGGTCCCGCGGCGATTGCGCTGTGGCTGCGGGGAGAGACCGCCGCTGGCATCGGGATGCTGCTCTGGGGCGTGCTGGTGGTGGGCAACGTCGACAACTTCATCCGTCCGTATGTGTCGAACCGCTATGCCCAGGTGCACCCGTTGATCACCTTGGTCGGCGCGCTGGCCGGTGTGGGATATCTCGGCATCGTCGGCCTGCTGATCGGACCGCTGGCGCTGTCATATTTCTTTGAGCTGCTGCGGATGTATCAGCAGGAGTACCTGGTGAAGGGGTAGCCGAGGAGGGAGAAGCGAGGAGGGAGAAGCGAGAAGGGAGGAGCGACGATTATCTGTCGCTCCTCCCTTTTCGCTCCTCGTGCCGCGTGCTTCCCTAGTTGTTCTGCTTGATCTCGGTGCGGCGGTTTGCCGCGCGACCCGCCACAGTGTTGTTGTCCATCGCCGGCTCTTCCTCACCACGCCACTTGAGCGAAATCCGGCTGTCGGCCACACCCTCGGCGACCAGCAGGCGGCGCACAGTTTCCGCACGGGCCTGGGAGAGCTTCATGTTGTAGGCGTTGGTGCCGACCCAGTCGGTGTGACCGGTGACGTCGACATTCACCCCGGGGTGTGCATTGAGCGTCGCTGCCACAGCCTTGACCGAGTCGATGCCAGCCTGGGTCAGGTCGGCGTGGTCGAAGCGGAAATGGACGATGTTGAGCGCGAAGTCATATCGCGGTGCCGCTGGCGGCGGTGGCGGCGGCGGAGTGACCGGGCGCGACGGCTGCTGGGCCGGCGGCGGGGGGGGGGCCGTGGGCTGCGCGATCGTCACCGTTGCCGACGACGTGAGCTTGCCCTTCGCGCTGGTGGCCGTCACGGTCGCGGTGCCCGGACCGGCGGCGGTGTATCGGCCGCTCATCGCGTCGATCATGCCGGGGCCGGAGACCGAGTAGCGAACCGCATCGGGGTTGCCGCAGTACGTCGCCTCGGAGGAGAACTGCTGCGTGCCGTTGGGAGCCATCGTGGTGTTCATCGGCCGGATGCCGATCATGTCCTTGGAGTGGTCGCAGCTCGCGCCGCCCAGCATGAGGGAGAGCCCAGCCTGTGCACCGAGGTAGGTGTTGCTCTTGTCACCGAAGCCGTTGGGAATGAAATCGGCGGTGCCCTCGAATCGCGCATGGAGGCGGTGGGTCACTTGCCAGCGGAGGCCGGCCATGGCGGCGGGACCGAAGTAATCGCCGGTCTCGGCTTCACGCAGGCGGGTGTAGTTGGCACCGCCTCCGACCATGAAGTTCAGGTGGTTGCCCACCGGAGCGTTGTAGACGAGCTGGAGGTGGAACGGCGCATACCGGAGTTCGCTGACGGAGAAATCGGGGCGGAAGCGGCGATCAGTCTCCCCGTAGGCGCCGTTGGCTTCGATTTCGAGGTTGCGTGCGACAAAGTAGCCGAGCCGGCCACCCCAACTGACCCGATCTCCCGGACGATTGTTCTGATCAGGGAAGCTGTCGGTGCCGAGCACCTTGGGGTAGAAGGTCAGGCGACCGAAGCCACCGATTTCCACGGTACCCTTGCCGATGTTGGCGCCCTGTGCCGACAGTCCACTGACTGCCAGGAACATCGCCATTGCTGCGAGACGTGCTTTCATCCTTCCTCCTCGAAATCGGCTGACGGTTTCCGGCGGACCACCCGCCGAGCCAGCTGCCGTAAGTGCTTGCTGGGTAATACCCTAGCTGCTGCACAATGAAACATTCAGGGCTTCGAAAAGCAAGAGATTCGAGAACCAACAAGCAATAAGGGCGGTGCTCCCGAAGGAACCACCGCCCCCATCACATCTCTCAACAGCCTATCCCGCTAGTTGTCCTGCTTGATCTCCGTGCGTCGATTCAGGGCACGACCGGTGACGGTGTTGTTGTCGGCGGTCGGCTCTTCCTCGCCCCGCCACTTCACCAGCAGGCGGTTCTCCGCGACGCCTTCGGCGACCAGGAGTTGGCGGACGGTTTCGGCCCGTGCCTGGGAGAGCTTCATGTTGTAGGCGTTGGTGCCCACCCAGTCGGTGTGACCGGTCAGTTCGATCGTCACGTCCGGGTGCGCCTTGAGTGTCGCCGCCACCGCCTTGACCGAGTCGATTCCGCCCTGGGTCAGGTCGGAGTGATTGAACTCGAAGTGTACGATGGTGAGGGCAAAGTCATACCGCGCCGCGGGCTGCGCCGCAGGAGGCGTCACCGCAGTCGGCGGGGGTGTCTGGCGAGCCGGCGGGGCGGGCGGCTGGGGCGTGACCGGGACCGGGGTCCGGACCGTCACGCTGGCCGTCGAAATGGCCTTGCCCTTGGTGCTGTGCGCGGTGACCATGGCGGTTCCCGGGCCAGCGGCGGTGTAGCGACCGGTCATGGCGTCGATGGTGCCCGGTCCGGTCATGGTGTAGGTCACCGCATCAGGCTTGCCACAGTAGCTGGCCGTCGAGGTGAAAGTCTGGCTTTCCCCCGGCGCGAGCGTCGCGCTCATGGGCTGGATGCTGATCATGTCCATGGCGTGATCGCAGCTCTTGCCACCGAAGAGGAGTGAGGCGCCGACTTGGAGCCCGAGGAAGGTGTTGCTCTTGCCCGGGTGGTCGGTGCTGGTGTAGCCGCTGGGGGCGATGTCGGCGGTGCCCTCGAAGCGGAAATTCACCCGATTGCTCGGGCGCCAGCGCAGACCGGTGATCCCGCCGAAGCCGATGTCGCTGCGGCTGATCGGGTATCCTGTCTTGTTGAGGCTGCCGCCACCGCCGACCTCCCACGCGAGCTTCTCGCCCATCGGCACGTTGTAGACGAGCTGGAGGTGGTACGGAGTATGGTGCATGTCGCTGTAGAGGATCGATCCATCCGTCGGGTAAATCGCCGGTGGATTGGGGAGGAGGTCTCCTACGTTGTAGGAGCCGTCGACTTCGAGGGCCAGATTGTTGGCGACGAAGTAGCCGAGCCGTCCCCCGATCCCGAAGAGATCGTCGAAGGTCTTGTCATACGCGCGCGTCCGACCAAATGACGCGGGATACTTGATGGACCGGCCGAAGACGCCAAGCTCGACTGTTCCTTTCTCCTGTGCTGCCACTGGCATGCTCACCAACAGCAACCCCAACACTACCAACCCGGTTCTCCGCATAAATACCCTCCTTGAAATTTGTCGGTCAATCGGCACCCGAATCGAGCCTTTGCTGCCGCTCTCGGGAGTGGTGACGCATTAGATGCCTCTTCCCTCACACCTCACCTGACCAGCTGTTAACCGTGGAATGAAACTACTTGGTTGACTCCATGGTATGCTATCGATCAAAGGGACGGCGGTCGACCTTGGGATTTGCATTCCGGGGGCGGCGATGCATATTCATGCAATATGCAGAAACCGATTCTGGCGCTCGCCTTCTCGGGAGGCCTCGACACCTCCTACTGCGTTCCCCGCCTCACCGAGCGGGGGTTCGCGGTGCATACCGTCTTCGTCAACACAGGTGGCACCTCCGACGCCCAGCGCGAGGCGATCCGGCTGCAGGCCATGGCGGTCGGTGCGCTGGAGCACCACGAGATTGACGCCCGGTCCCTGGTCTTCGACCGGTTTGTCCGCTACCTGATCCAGGCCAATGTCCTGCGCGGGGAGGTCTACCCGCTCTCGGTCGCGGCCGAGCGGACCCAGCAGGCGATCTCGGTGGTCGACGCGGCCCGGGCCATCGGGGCGAGTGCCGTGGGACATGGCTCCACCGGTGCCGGCAACGACCAGGTGCGCTTTGACATCGCCCTGCGGGTGCTGGCGCCAGAGCTGGAGATCGTGACCCCGATTCGCGAGGAATCGCTGACGCGTGAGCAGTCGATTGCCTACCTCGAGGCGCGGGGCCTGCCGGTGCCAGCCAAGTCGGGGGCATTCTCGATCAATCGCGGTCTGTGGGGCACCACGTGGGGTGGTGGCTGGACGCACGACACCTGGGCTCCACCACCTGCCGAGCTGCTCGATCCGCCTGCGGACGCTCCGGCGCCGCGTGACCTCGTGATCGCGTGGCGCGAGGGTATCCCAGTCGCTCTCGACGGGGCGACCCTCGCTGGACACGAGATTGTCGATGCCCTGAGTGCGCTCGCCGCGTTGTACGGCATTGGCAATGGCATCCATGTGGGCGAGACGGCGCTCGGCATCAAGGGAAGGATTGGTTTCGAGGCGGGGAGCGCCCTGATGCTGATCGGCGCGCACCGCGAACTCGAGAAGCTGGTGCTCACCAAGTGGCAGAGCTTCTGGAAGGATCAGCTCGGCCGCTTCTACGGCGACCGGTTGCATGAGGGGCACTACTTCGATCCCACGCTTCGCGACATCGAGGCGATGGTGACGTCGTCGCAGCAGAAGGTGATCGGGGAGACGCGTGTGCGACTGGCGGCGGGTCGCTTCCAGGTGACCGGTGCGCGATCGCCGTTCTCAATGATGGATCAGGCCGTCGCCACGTATGGCGAAGAGAACCGGCTCTGGACCGGCGATGAATCCAAGGCGTTCGCGCGGGTGGGCGCCATTCCGGAATTGCTGGCGATGCGGGCCGAAGCCCGTGGCCGGAGCGAGGGCTGACATGGTCGTGACCACCAGGATCCGGCTCGACCGGATTTCCTCCTCGACGCGCAACGCGCAACTGACGCCCGAGGTGATCATCGGTGATGAGATCGTGGCCGCCGAGGGGTACATCCTCGCCGTGCGCGTGCTCACCGACAAGTCCTCCTACAACACGGTCGAGGACGTCGCAGGACGCATGGTCTCGCTGCGTGCGGGTGACGTGCTGGCCGGGACGGTCGGCATTCGTCGCGCGTTGCGTGGCTATGCCGGTGACGTGCCGGCGACGATCGCCGCCGGCGACCTCATCAATGTGCTCAACCTTGGGGGCATCCTGGGGCGATGCACATCCGAGAATCCCGAGATTGGTCGGCCATTCGACGCCGAAGTGCTGGGCGCCGTGCTGGCATTTCCAGAACTGGGTGACCGGGTCGGGCGACCGGCGCACATCCGCGATCGCGCCGTCCCGCCGAGCGACACGCTGACGTGCGACGTGCCGGTGGTGTACGTGGCCGGCACCTGCATGAATTCCGGCAAGACGGTCGCGGCGACCGAGCTGGTCCGCGGTCTGGCACGGGGCGGTTTTCGTGTTGGCGCCGTCAAGCTCACCGGCGTCTCGCTGATGCGTGATGCGCTTTCGATGCTGGACGCTGGTGCGGTATCGGCGCTGACCTTCAACGATGCCGGGGCGGCGAGCACCCACGCCGGGATGACGGTGCCGGTTGCGCGCGGGCTGTTCAACCGGCTCACCGACCCTCGTGGCGCTCGTCCCGATGTGATCGTCGCGGAGCTGGGCGACGGCATTCTTGGGGAGTACGGCGTGCAGGACATCCTGCGGGCACCGGACCTGATGCGGATCGGGGCGGCGTTCGTGATGGCGGCACCGGATCCGGTCGGCTGCTGGGGTGCACAGCGGTTGATGACGGAGCAATTCCATCTCCCGATCACGGCGATCACCGGCCCGGCCACCGACAATGAAGTCGGCCGCGACTATATCACGGCGGAGCTCGGACTCGCGGCACACAACGCCCGTCGCGATGCGGTCGGTCTGGTCGAGCGGGTGCGTGATGCGATCGACAGCTGGCGCGCCAATGCGGCTCGGGCGAGCGCATGAAGGTCGCGGTGCTCGGTGCGGCGGGCTATGTCGGGGGCGAGTTGCTCCGGCTGGTGCTGCAGCATCCCGACATCACTGAGGTGACGGCCACGTCTCGGTCGCAGGCGGGGAAGCCGATCGCGGAGCTGCATCCGGCGCTGGCGCTGCTCACCGACGCGCGCTTCGCGGCGCACGCTCCGGGCGAGACGTCGCGCGGCAAGGATGTGGTTTTCCTGGCGCTGGAGCACGGCGAATCCTCACAGGTGATGGGTGAGGTCATCGACGCCGGACCGGGGATGATCATCGACCTCGCGGCCGATTTCCGGATCCAGGACGGCAAGTTGCACGACCTGCACTACGGACCGCACCGCGCGCCGCAGATGGTGCATCGCTTCCGGTACGGGCTCGCGGATGTCGTGGGCACGGCACTCCGCGGTGCCACGTCGATCGCAGCACCCGGCTGCTTTGCGACGACGGCGCAGTTGGCGTTGTATGCCATCGCCGAACTGCCGTTGGCTGGTGCGCCGGTGATCTTCGCGGTCACCGGGTCCAGTGGCAGCGGGCAGCGACCGAAGGCGACGACGCACCACCCGGAGCGCGCGAACAACATGTTCGCCTACGGCGTGATGGGGCATCGTCACGAGGCCGAGGTACTCGAGCAGTGGCGTGGCTGGCGGCACGATCCCGAGGCCCACGCCCGCCTGATGGTCCATTCGGGGCCGTGGGTGCGTGGCATCCATGTCACGCTGCACGTGTCGCTCAGCGAACCGGTCTTCGATCCCGGAGAAATCGTGCGGCAGCGATTCGCTGGTCGCCCGTTCGTCTCGGTGCTCAACCAGCCTCCCGAGCTGACGCATGCCGTCGGCAGCAATCTCGCGCTGCTGCATGCCGCCGCGTCGGACGACGGGCGCGAGGTGCAGGTGATGTGTGTGATCGACAATCTCATCAAGGGCGCCGGAGGGCAGGCCGTGCAGGCGATGAATCTCGCGCTTGGCCTCGATGAGCGTCAGGGACTTCTCGCTCCGGGGCCGTTTCCATGCTGACCGCTACCGATGAACCGGCGCTGTTGCCGGTCTATGCCACCTTTCCGTTGCGCGCGGTTGCCGGTCACGGGTCGTGGCTGGTGGATGATGAGGGTCACGAGTGGCTCGACGCCTATGGTGGTCACGCCGTCGCAAGCTCGGGACATTCGCATCCCGACGTCGTCGCCGCGATCGCCGATCAGGCCGCCCGGCTGATCTTCTACTCGACCGCCGTGCCGCACGCCAATCGTGAGGCGCTCGCCGAGACCCTCGCGCGGCTCGCCCCCGATCCGCTCGGCAAGGTCTTCTTCTGCAACTCTGGCGCAGAGGCCAACGAGAATCAGCTCGGCTTGGCGCGACGGAAGACGGGACGGAGCAGCGTCGTCTCGATGCTCGGTGGCTGGCATGGTCGGACGGTTGCGACGCTCGCCTGTACCGACGGGGCGAAGTACGAGGCGGGGGCTCGGCGCGCCGGGATGCCGCTCTCCCGCAAGGTGCCGTTCAACGACATCGCCGCGCTTGAGGGGGCGGTCGATGAAACCGTTGCGGCCGTGTTGATCGAACCGGTGCAGGGCTTCAGCGGGGCTCGGAGCGCGACGCCCGAGTTCCTGCAGGCCGCCCGCGAGATCTGTGATCGCACCGGCGCCAAGCTCCTCTTCGACGAAGTGCAGTGCGGGGTCGGGCGACTCGGGACCTTCACCGCGGCAGAGTC
>JBBRBZ010000063.1:0-15559 GCA_038205305.1 Gemmatimonadales bacterium | reverse complement strand
GATCGCACCGTGCGCCCGCTCTGGCGCCTGATCCGGTCGTTCATTTTTTGGGGCGGCTTTCGGGACGGCGCCAGAGGCTGGGAGCGGTCGGTGCTCGAAGCGCGCGGGGTGAGGCGGAAGTATCAGATATTGAAGGAACTGAATGGGAGCTGAATCGCTACCTTTCAGCATGATCTCCCCCGGGTGGCTCGCGATCCGGAACCGCTGGCGGCACGACACCATGTTTCGTCTCGGTGTCGTGCTGGTGGCGGTCATCGTCCTTGCGGCAACGTTCGCGCCCTGGCTCGCGCCCCACGATCCGCTCCGCGGCAATCTCGCCAACGATTCACTCGCCCCACCGAGTTGGCACTTCTGGCTCGGCGCCGATGCGCAGGGTCGCGATGTGCTGGCTCGGGTGCTCTACGGCGCGCGCATCTCGTTGATGGTGGGGCTCATCTCCCAGACCGTCGCCGTCACACTGGGCGTGACGCTCGGCCTCATCGCCGGCTACTATCGCGGGAGCATCGACCTGCTAGTGATGCGCCTGGCCGACATCACCCTCGCCTTTCCCTCGCTGCTGCTGCTCATCGCCCTCGCGGCCGCGATCAAGCCCTCGCTGCCAGTGATCTTCGTCGTGATCGGGGCGGTGGGGTGGGCTGGCATGGCCCGGCTGGTCCGCGCGCAGGTGCTGGTGCTGGCGCACAGTGACTATGTCCTGGCGGCGCGGGCGCTGGGCGCCACTGATCGCTGGATTCTCTGGCGTCACCTGCTGCCGAATGTGCGGGCGCCGGTGATCGTGATGGCGACGCTGGGTATCGCTGGTGCGATCATGGCCGAAGCGGCCCTCTCCTTCCTTGGCCTCGGGGCGCAGCCACCCACGCCGAGCTGGGGGGCGATGGTGGCGGATGGGCGCGACCTGATCCGGGTGGCGCCGTGGGTCTCGGTGGCGCCCGGTATCGCCGTGGGGATCGCGGTGCTGGGCTTCAACCTGGTCGGTGATGGGCTGCGGGAGGCGCTGGATCCGGCGATGCGCAGCCGCTAGTCAGCTGGGCGTTCCCAGCGGCGGGGCGGTGCCACGCCACCAGTGCCAAGCCATTGCCACGCCGACGCCAGCGAGAAGGCAGAGTATCGGGTCGACGATCGAGCGATAGTTCGGGCTTACATGAGTCACGTAGAACGGCAGCGGCAGCACGAGAAGTCCGAACCCGGCCAGCCATCGTGCCGGTGTCGATCGCCACGCCGTCAGGCCGAAGAGGGCAAGGGCGAGCATCAGGGAGTTCAGCGCCACCTTCACCAGATTGACCCCGCCCACCATCGGCAATGCCCGGCCGAGGACGTTGGTCGGGCGGTTCGGGTTCCCCATCCAGAAGAGCTGCACTCGGCGTAGCGTCAAGGCAAGAAAGCCTTCACGGTTTGCGCGAATCTCCTCGACCGCCGCCTTCGACTTCCACTGCATGTAAGCGTCATCCCCCATGATCGCCACCAGCTGACGCTCCGTGACCGAGTTCGACGGATGCCATGTCATCGCGCTGAGCGTGGTGCCATCTGACCCGGGATGATTTCCGATCCAGAGTTCCAGACCGAAATTGTTGCGGACGGGAATGAAGCGGTGGAAGGTGAGCGAGTTGCGGATCAACCAGGGCGTGACGCAGGCAAATGCGATAAGTCCGACGGCGAGCACCGGTGCGGTGGCGCGTCGAAGCCCCATTCCGGCGATGAACCAGCTCGCGGTCGCGAACCCCAGGAAGGGTGCCACAATCGGATTGAAGAGCCCGAAGAGGCCGATCACCACGCCGAGGGTGATCAGTTGGCGACGGGTCGGTGCTGCCGGGGGCGAGCTGGTGCAGAGCCAGAATCCGACGGCGATCGCCAGCATCACATACGCCGTGTCCCACGGAAACACCGATTCGCGGACCAGGGTGGGCCAGATGGCTGCGATGATGCCCACCGACCAGAAGCCGAATTCTCCAGCCGCTCGCCTGCCCACCAGCGCGAGCAGCAGCACGGCCAGCGCGCCGACCAGACCGCCAAGTACTGCCGCTGTCCGGACCGGGGTGGCCGGGTCAACGCCGAACGGTTCCTCCGCGCGGATGATGGTGGCCAGGACGACGGGAAAGCCCGGTGGAGAATGCGCCGATGGGTAGGAGGCGTGCTCACCCAGACGCCAGAAGGGAGAGCAGAAACCACATCCGGCCGCGAGGCTTCGCCCGAGGCGGACCTCCTCGAAGCCCTGGTCGTCCACTGCGGCGGCCCATCGCCCCGACAGGGGGAGAAACGCCAGGCGAAGGCCGGCGGCCAGCGTGAACAGCAGGATTGCGCGCAGCGTCCGTCGCGACATCGGGCCTCGGAGTCAGGTGGGACGGACGTGCAGGAACCAAGTGTCCCATGGCAAGGGTCGGGCCATCTGGTGCAGTCGCCATCCCGCGTTACGTTGCAGGGGGCGGCTCTGGGCGCCCGTCACCTCTCCCGAATTGCTGGAGCTTGGATTGCCCGATTTCGACGACCTTCGGCGTGCCGAGTTCGGCGCGCTCAACGACGCTGGCATCTTCCTCAACAGCGCGAGCATCGGCCCGATGCCGGCTCGATCAGTGGCGGTGCTTGCGGCGTGCAACCGCGATCGGGCTCGGCCGGCGCTCTGGCCGGTAGATCGGCTCAACACCATCCTCAGTGAATCGCGGTGGTTGTCTGCTCGCCTCGTGAATGCGGCCGAGGACGAGATCGCGCTGATGCCGAACACCACCACGGGGCTCAACATCGCCGCGCACGCCCTCCCACTCCAGTCAGGCGACGTGGTACTCACCTTCGACAAGGAATTTCCGTCGGTGATTGCGGCGTGGTTCGGGCTGCAGCCCAAGGGCATCGTGCTCGAGCGACTCTCGCCCACCGCTGAGGGGTGGCCTGACGAAGAAGCGCTGCACCGGCGCCTCGCCGATACCGACGTCAAGGCGGTCTGCGTGTCGCTCACGCAGTTCAGCAACGGATATACAATCGACCTCGCCCGCCTCTCGGCCGCAACGCGGGCGCTCGGAAAGTGGCTCATCGTCGATGCGATTCAGGGCATCGGACAGGTGCCCGTCGATGTTCAGGCCACACCGGTCGACTTTCTGGCCTGCGGCGCGCAGAAGTGGCTCCTGTCGCCATGGGGGACAGGATTCCTCTATGTGCGCCGCGAACTGTGCCAGTCCCTCAATCCGACCTTCGCTGGCTGGGCCGCGTTTCAGGGGACGGACGACTACTCCCGACTCACCAGTTACAATCCCAATCCCTGGCCCGATGCGCGTCGCTTCGAACTGCTGACATTCCCGGTTCAGGATTTTGCGGCGATGAATGCCTCGCTCGGGCTCCTGCTCTCGGTCGGTGTCGAGGCGATCTCGGCCCATTGCCGAACGCTGCACGCGCCGATGCTGGACTGGGCACAGGCCACGGGCGGTGCCATTACCTCCCCGACAGGTGCGCGCGGGTCGGCAATCGTCTGTGTCCGCCCACGCGGTGACATTGCAGAGGCGTATTCGCGCCTCATGGGGCATGGGGTACAATGCTCCCTCCGCGAAGGCTCGATTCGACTGAGTCCGCATCTCTTCTCGACGCTCGGTGAAATGAACAGCATTGCCGATCTTCTCGGGTAGCGGATTTCCTTTCCGGTGCGGGGGGGTGCCGTGCAATTCCTGAAGGCGTTGATGCGGGCGATCGGACACCGCGGCGTCGCCATGTTGGGGTACCGCGAACACCGAACCGGGAATTCACTGGTCCTCGTCCCACGCACGGACGGACTGCAGGAGCACGCCTACGAACTGGCCTCCTACGTCCTCGAGACAAGGCTGCAAGAATTGATTCACGGCAAAGGCATCACGGTCGTGATCGATGTCGGCGCGAATGAGGGGCAGTTTGCGCGCCGGCTCAGGGAAATGGGCTACCAGGGCCAGATCGTCTCGTTCGAGCCCAACCCCGCGCTGCACGCGACATTGCAGGCGCAGGTCGATCGCGACCCACTGTGGCAGCTGGTGCCGGTGGCACTTGGCGCCATCGAGGGCGAGCTGGAGTTGAACGTGACGGCGTCTTCCGATTATGCCTCGCTCCACGCCCTCAATCCCGACGCATCACCAGGGCGAGTAGACGCGATGGCGATCACCGACCGGCCACGCGTGCGCGTCGACACGCTTGCCGGCTGGGCGACGCGCCACCCCGATCTGTTCGGGCCCCAGGAACGCCTCTTCATCAAAACCGACACGCAGGGCCACGACCTCGAAGTATTGGCCGGGGCCGGCCACCTGCTGCTGCTCGCCTCGATGGTGTTGGTGGAATTGGCGCAGCTGCCGTTGTATCACGACGTGCCGCTGGTCTCGGAGGGCATCGGATGGTTGCGTGCGCGTGGGTTTGCGTTGGCTGCACTGGCGCCGGTCGGAGGGATTGATCCCACTTCGGGTGCGGCGGTCGAATTTGATGGATTGTTTGTTTCGCTGACGGCGGGCAGATAACAGCGTTCAGGTCGAGGCGGGGGTCCTCCGGTGCTGGTCGAACGCCTCCTGGTAGACCGCGAGCGTCTCGCGGGCGCAGCGCTCCCAGGTAAACTGCTTGCAATGCCGGAGCCCGCGCTCTCGAAGCGATACAAGCGGCGCGTCGTCGGCAAGAATTCGAGCGATGCCCCGTCCGATCTCCTCGATGTTCGTCGGATCGACCTGCAGGCCCGCCTCACCAACCACCTCGCCAGACGCGCCACCGCGTGAGGCGATCACCGGACAGCCGCAGGCCATCGCCTCCAGCGGCGTGAAGCCAAACCCTTCCGCCAGCGCCACATGAATCAGGGCCCGGGCGCTGCGATAGAGCGTCGGGAGTTCCTCGTCGGAGAGATAGCCGATGTGCCTCACTCGTCCCGTTCCATCCTCGAGCACCGCACGGAGTTCCTTGGTGAGATTGTCTGTCGACCCGGAGAGTACCAACGGCAGGTCACGCCGTGCCCCTACCGTTTCGAGATACGCTTGGACCATGCGCTGCACATTCTTGTGTGGGGCGAGTGAGCTGACGTAGAGGAGAAAGCGCCCTTCCTTGAGTCCGTGTCGCGCGAGCAATGCGCGGTCCACCGGTGTCTCGGCCGCGAAGTGCTCCTGATCGATGCCATGGTGGACTACCCGCACGCGATCGGCCGGGAAATTTCCATGTTCGACCAGGGCGTCGCGAGTCGCTCTCGAGGGGACGATCACGAGATCGGACCAGGTACGATGGCCGGCGATCAGTCGCTCCATCCAGATCCGGCTCTTCGGCGAATCCGGGTAGTTGAGCCACGGGATGAGGTCGTGAATTGTGCCAACCGTCACGCCGTGGCGAGGCCTGCCGCGCGCGAAGAAGAGTGAGTGGCACACATCTGCGCCATCCAGTCCGGCACGGAAGAGACGCTGACGGAGTGCAGGGCGATACAGCAGCGGCAACACCTTTCGCCACGGAACGAGGCGACCATTGCGGCGGGACATCGCATCGAACCGATCAAGCCTCGAGACCAGCGGCCCATCGATGATCGCCGCGTTCGTACGTTGGAGCTCACGGAGGGAGGGGGTGGGAAGCCGATCGTAGACTGGGACGACCACCCGCTCCGGACCGATCAGCTCTACGAGCGCGCGGGTGAGTTCCATCCCATAGCGCCACACTCCGCCTCGGATTTCCCAATTGCTCGCAAAATCGATCGCCACCCTGCGCAGCGCAGGCGTCATCGCGGCGGATATCGAGGTGGTTGGTCGCGCACCGCGAGATAGGCTGGCCAGAACGCGACGTCCTGCATCAGTCGGAGTTCGTCGAGGTCCGGAGGTTCGGTCTGCCCGCCGTGCGTCATCCGATGCCATACGAGACGGGCGCTGGCTTGCCAGCCACGAATCCGGGGGTGGCTCGGATGCCCATGCTCCCAGTGATGCACTTCGTACGCATGCCAGATCGCTCGCCGTTTGGCCTGTGCCGCGAACCCTGCGTGAGTAAATCGCCTCGGTTGAAGGAGGTGGTCCACGACCACATCGTGGCGATGGACCAGCCGAAGTCCGGCGGCGAGGATTTGATTGGAGATCAGGGTGTCTTCGCCGTGCTGGAGCTCCTCGTTGAAGAGTCCGATCGTCTCGAAGACGTGACGACCGATCGCCATGTTGGCACCGACCAGCGCCGGGTGACGTGTGGCCTCCCAATGTTCCGTGGACGCGAGCCATTCTTCATGGGTCGGCGTCGTCCAGGACGGCTTCCGATCGCTCGGGATCCGAATGCCACCACCGACGGCGTCGACTTCCCCTCCAAGAATCTGCCGACTCATTTCGTGAAGCCAGCAATCCGGGACCAGGACGTCGTCGTCGAGAAAGAGGAGCGCCCGGCCGGTTGAAGCACGGACCGCGCAATTCTTTGCGCGGGCGACTCCCGGTTCCGCCACATACAGGTAGCGGACCTTCACGTTCGGCCAAGCAAAGGCCTCCACTACGTCGCGAGTGTGGTCCGTCGAGCCGTTGTCGACCACCAGCAACTCAACGAGGCGTGGGTTGGGGAGTACACTGGCCAGGAGCGATGTCAGCGTGACCAAGAGAGACGCAGCGCGATTCCGGGTGTTGATCGCGACAGTGATGTCGCGGCCCCCGGCGGCATCCGTCTGCGGAGCGAGTCTCTCCATGAAGTCGGTCATGATTGGTGGAGTTGTGCCACCATGTTGACCTGGTGGGTTCCGGAAAATGGCCGACCGGGCACCACCTGGAAGACCTTGTTGGGGCCTTGCCCGATTACGACCTGACGCTCATGGTGCCAGACGACGGTGTCGAGACGATAGAGTCCGGGAGGAAAGTTGGCCTCGAACGTCATGGCAATGGCGAAGCGACCGCGCCTCGTGGGATGCGCCTGCAATGCCCGCAGCCGGTTCTGGTAGAGGCGCTTGTTGGTCGAGACCTCCACGAGGACGAACTCGAGCTCGATGTGCTCCGGCGGTGCTGGGGCGGTGACCTCGCCGGTCACCTCGCAGGTGATCTGTTCACCAGAATTGACCGATTCCGGAACAAAGCGGGTGATCTCGAGGAACCCCGCACCAGTCGAGGTGGCTTCTGTGGCATCGACCAGCGCGGTCGGCTTGCCGTGCAGGTACTCGTTCACTGCCTGCTGGGGATCACCCTGGAAGACGGCCTGACCTTGTCGCAGCAGGATGCAGTCGGTGCACAGTTCCACGATCCGGTCGAGTTGGTGCGAGACGATCACCACCGGAATGTCGGCCTTCACGATGCTGCGGATGCGGCCGAACGCCCTGGCCTGGAACTCTGCGTCACCCACCGACAGCACCTCGTCGATGATGAGCACCTCGGGCTCGAGGTGCGCGGCGATCGAGAAGCCGAGCCGAGCGTTCATGCCGCTGCTGTAGCGCTTCACCGGTGTATCGATGAAGGCCGAGATGCCCGAGAAATCGACGATGTCATCGAATCGCTCGCGAATCAAACGCTGCGGCATCCCCATGATCGCGCCCTGGAGGAAGACATTCTCCCGCCCCGTGAGGTCGGGGTGAAAACCGGCCGAGACCTCGATGAGGGCGCCTGTCCTGCCGGTGATGAGGGCAGTGCCGCGCGTCGGAGTGAGCAGCTTGGTGAGCAGTTTCAGAGTCGTCGACTTGCCGGCGCCGTTCCCGCCGATCAGGCCGAGCGCCTGTCCCGGCTTCACTTCGAAGGAAACATCGCGCACCGACCAGAAGTCGCCCTCCTGGAGCTCCCGTTCGGCCTGCGTGGTGCCGGGCCGCAGCCGCCGAACCAGCGCGGGGACCAGGTCGCGGAGCGAATCGTGGGTCATCCCGCGCCTGAATCGCTTCCACACCCCATCGAAGAGCACATGCCCGCGCATCAGTAGAACTCCGCGAAATACGCGGCGCTTCGTCGGAACGCCACCAGCCCAGCGCCGAGTAGCAGGATGCCGACCGAGGCCGCGTAGGCCAGGAACCACGGCGACCAGACCACGCCACCCTTGGGGCCATGCACCACGGTCAGCAGCGACCCAGAGTTGGTCATCGCGATCCGCAACCCTTCGAGTACCGGCGAGAGTGGGTTGAACATCAACAACTCGCTCCAGGGTGCCTTGAACATGCTCGGCTCGAACAGCACCGGCGTGTAGAAGATCCCGAAGGTGAGCAGGACGGAAAGGATGTACTTCACGTCACGGAAGAAGAGATTCGCGCACGCGAAGAGGAAGACCAGGCCGGTAGTGAAGAGCACGAGAATGGCGAGGAGCAGCGGGATCCACAGCAGCTGCACTGACCAGTGGAATTGCAGCCACGGTCCTGCCACCAGGATCACTCCCAGGCCGATGGCCGAGTCGACCGCCTGCACCGCGATGGTGGAGAGCGGCAGCACCTCGCGCGGGAAATAGATCTTGGTGACCAGCTGGACGTTGGTCAGGAGCGACACTGTGCCGAAATTCATCGCGCCGGCGAAGAAGGCCCATGCCCACGACTTCACCGCGATGCCGCCCAGCGAGAGGTGGACGTCGCTCGCGACATTCTGGGTGAGCACCATTTTGATGACGAGGCCGGCCCCGATGGTCAGGATCGGCAGCAGGAGTGCCCAGGCGAACCCCATGACCGCCTGACGATAGCGCAACCGGAGGTCACGTTGGATCAGCTGCACCAGCAGTTCCCGGGAGGCCCAGACGTCGTTCAGGATGGTTCGGAGCATCGATGAATGGGGCCCTGTGGTGTGGTGATGGAGCCTGCCGTGGGCCCCAGGGTGTCGCGCGCCTCAGGGCCTCTCTGGCAAGATCTGCACCAGCGACCCGGCGTCCCGGAGGGATCCCCTTGCTTGACTTGGCTCGGGGCCCCGGGGCACTCTCCCCCGGTCAGCACCTCGCCACCGGGAATGTAGCCGGTGCTCCACCGACCCCGCGGATTTTCTGATGACCGTGATCTACCTCTACGATCTCGAAGGCTGGGCGCTCCACGCCATCGGGCGCTGGCTGGCGGAGGCGCTGCCGCTGGCCGGGGTGCAGTTCCGGGTCATGTCGGCGGCGGAGTGGCAGGACAATCCGGTTGCCTGCGATGTCCTCTACCTCGCCTACTCCGGGCTGGTGGAGCCGCACGTCGATTACCGCCGTTGGGCCGGGCGGGTGGTCACCACGATTCACGATCCCTGCGAGGTCTCCTTTTTCGAGAATCGTGACGATTGGCCCGCCCTTCCCCTCCGGCCGCTGCCGCTCGATCAGGTGGACGACTTCTCCGTCATCTCGCGGCAGCTGCAGGATCTTCTTGCGTCCCGCTATGGCATCGCCGCGCGGCTGACGCCGACGTGGTCGGCACGCTGCGCCGTGCTCAAGTCCGGCCGCCGCCCCGGGCGCGAAGCCGCCGCATCGATCCGTGTCGTCAGCAGCACCAACATCGCCGTGCGTCGCCCGATCAGCGACGTGCTGCACAATCTCCGACACCCGCAGCCGTACCTCCGGGACGAGCACGGCGTCCTCTCGCTTCGGCAATTCGGCGCCATCGGTATCCGACGCCGACGGAAACGCGTGGAGTGGCTGCTCGACATCGAGGAGCGGTTGCGATCCCAGCTGACGATGGTCTGTGACTTTGCCACCGGCTCGGCCGCGCGACGATCATCCGTGGAGTACGAGGCGTCGCTGCGTGCAGCGGATGTCTACCTCTGCACGTCCACGATGGAAGGGGGGCCGTTGCCGGTGCTGGAGGCGGTGATGACCGGGGCGGCGGTGCTCTCCACCCGGGTGGGGCAGGTGCCAGACTGGATCGTGGATGGAGAGTCGGGATATTTCTGCACCACACTGAACGACTTCCTCGAACGGCTCCGTGGCTACGATGCCGATCGCAGCCTGCTCCTCCGCCATCAGGCCCGCGCCCGCGAAGTGGCCGATGCGCTCGCTCCCGACCTCACTCCGTGGCAGGAGTTGCTCGGCATCGGGTGAATGCCGATCAGAGCTGTGGCTTCACCACGATGCCGCGCGCGCCGCGAATGGGGCGCCGCAGGTGAATCGGAATGCCGTCCCAAGCCATCAACAGTCGCGACGAAATGGGCCAGGTGCGCTCCAGCAGTCGCCAGCGACGGATGGTTCCCGCGTGTTCGGGGAACGCATGACCTGCTTCCAACACGGAGGCCAGCGCTTCGCGCGACCGCACCGACACCGCGGCCTTGAGACTCTCCCGCCAGGTCCGGCTGAGGATCTCGCGCTGGCCCCCGGCCGAACGGTCCTGAATCGACCGCAGCTCCCGGTGACGCACCTTCCAGATGTGTTCCACCAGCGTCTTGAAGTTCCGGCTCATCTGGTTCGTGTGCACCCGGTAGTGCACCGTCACCCGGCGTTCGCCGATGAACGACGTCCGCCGACTCAGGCGGAACCAGAACTCGTAGTCCTCGGCGGAGCGATACGCCGGATCGAAGCCGCCGGCCGCCTGCCACAACGCACGACGAATCCCCACCGTGCTCGGGGTGATGAAGTTGTGCGAGAGCAGCGCACCGTAGGGGTCGAACGGGACGCTCTCCGGCCACCCCTCCGAGGCAACGGCTTCGAGCGGGCCGGCTTCATCGAACTTCTGGATCATCGTGAACGCGACGCCGGCGGTCGGATGCCGCTCGAGCAATCCGATGAGCGTCGCAAGGTGATCGGGCTCCCACAGGTCGTCGGCGTCGAGCGGCGCGATGATGTCGCCCGTCGCGAGCAAGGCCGCACGATTGCGACTCGCCCCGCAGCCGATGTTCTCGATCGCCGGCAGCACCGTGACCGGGTAGCGTCGGGCGACGGCAAGGGAGTCGTCGCTGCTCATGTCGTCCGCGACGATGATTTGCACCGGCCTCACGGTCTGGCGCAGTACCGATTCGATGGTGGCGCCGATGGTAGCGGCGGAGTTGTAGCACGGGATGACAACACTCACCGTGAGCGTCGACGGCAGTGGCGCCTCGAGAGCCAACTCCTCGCTTGGCTCGACCACATCAACGTCACGATTGAGCAGCGCCGAGGCAGTGAGGAACTCGCCAGTCACTCCCGCCATCCCGCCCTTGTTGCGCTTCCGCTCCTGCAGGAATTCGCGCAACAACGGCATGCCGCCGGAGATCTTCGCCGAGATGCCCGCCCACAAGAGGTACCCCACCGCGGCGATCGCCACTTCGATGGCCGGGTGGAAGTGGGTCGTCAGCAGGATGGCCGCCACGGGGAGCACGCAGAGCACACGCAGGACGAATCGCCACAACTTGTCGGCGCGCCAGAGACCGGGGAACACCTTCCGGCTCGCCGCCACGCGATAGAGCATCGAACCCGATATTCCGGCGACCCGGGCGAGTCGCGCGCCTGACATGCCGGTGACCAGCGGGAAGAGCGGCAGCAGCAGGATGGCCAGCACCTGCCCGCCGACGCCGCTGGTCGTGACGACACGATCCTTCCGGAGCGCGAGGAATCCCTCCGCCAGCATCATGTCGACCGCCAGGAACGGCAGCATTAGCAAGCCAGCAGCGAGCACCGGGCCGCCCGCGGCGTATTCTGGCCCGAACACCAACTCGACGGCCGCGGTGGAACCCGCGATCGCCACCACCATTCCTGCGGTAAGGATGGCCAGCAAGGGATAGAGAATTCGGCCGAGCATCTCCTCGACGCGCTCCGGTTCATGGCGCAACCGGACCAGCGTCGGGAGGATCGCCGACGCCACACTGTCCACGACAACGTAGAGGCGATCGGCCAGGCTGGTTGCAGCCGCGTAAATGCCGGCCATCGCCTGCCCGAAGAGGGTGCCCACCACCAGAGTGTCCACCCGGGCGATCACCATCTGCAGGATGCTGAGCCGGAAGAATGGCAGCGCCCGCCGGATCAGGACGCGCCAGTGGCTCGGCCGCCAACGCAGCGTGGTCGGGCCATGCACCCGGTGCGAGTGCCGGCTGAGCAGCACGGCGTTCACCACCGGTCCCACGACGTACGCCAAGGCGAGTGCCGTCGGCGAACGCCAAACCGCCACGGCAAACACCGACGCCCCGGTGAGCAGGACGCCGCTCCAGAAGATCGTCCCGCTGATCTCTCTGGCCCGATCACGGGCGATCAGGCCATCGCTGTAGATGCCGGCCAGCGAGGTCGGGATGATCGTGAGCGAAGTGGCGAGGATGACCGGGCGGAGACCGCTCGCCGTTGAGACCACCATCGCGATGCCGCACGCCACCGCCGAGGCGATCAGGGCGAGAAAGAGTCGAAGCGAGAGGAGATCGTTCAGCAGCCGGGTGGCGCCCTTGCCCACCCGCGACAACTCCCGGCCTGCCAGCGCGCGCAGCCCGAAGTCGGTGATCGGTCCGGTCAGGGCGACCAGCGCGGTTCCCATGCTGAACCGCCCGAATGCCTCGGCACCCAGCACGCGCGCGATGAAGCCGGCGCTCAGGACGCTGACCATGTTCAGCAGGATCGGAATCGCCCCCAGCCAGGCGGCGTTCTTCCAGATCCGGCCGACCTTCGCGTTCTCCACGTCGAGCGTGTCGTTCACAGCGCCATCCGGCCTCGGCTTGAGTGCGGCGAATCATCGCACATTGGCGCCCATGGGGAAAACGGCCTTCCGTCACCCGCGAGCGAGGGCGACGGAATGCAAGTCCAAGGCCAGAAACGGGATACCTCGTCAGGCCGGGTGGCCCGTCGGGCTACTGAGTGATAACGCCGACCATCTTGATGACCTCGAAGTCGCTGACCTTCACCTGCTTGAGCAAATTGTCGAAGTCATCGTTCCAGCGCGGGTCGATGGTGCCGGAAACAAAGAAATCGCCGCCGTTGTCGGCCACGATCAGGCCGTACTTCTTGAGCGCCCGGAGAATCACCTGCATCGGCGCCGGGTAGCCCGAGATGTCGAAGTTGGCGCGCAACCGCACCCGCATGCCCATCGGCGGATAGAGCGGGTTGGTCGACGGACTCGCGTGGTGGGTGGCCGGGAAAATGTAGGCATGCTGGCTGTGCGTGATCGTCATCCGCAGCGCATGGGTGATCTCCCCCTGCTCGTACACCTCGTCATAGCGCACCAAACCGGGGAAGATCGGCAGCCCTGCGGCATCGGCCGAGGTCCAACCGGCCGGACGCTGCGTCCCGTGGATCATGTCGAAGATCGCGCCGGAACCGGCCGTCCACTGGCCACCGGCTGCGGGGGCCAGCGAGTAGAGCTCGTAGAGCTTCCACTCGTCGCGGTGCAGCACCAACAGGTGGGCGTCTCCCTGACCGCCTCCTTCGATCGGCGGGTTGGGCGGAATGGGATACGGGCCCGGATCGCTCTCGTTCGGATAGTCGAAGGTCGGGTGATACCGGGTGATCGGCTCCGTGATCACGATGTACGGGAAGCCCCAGGTCGGTCCCCAATCGGGATGGAAGCTCTTGGTGAGCCCAATCAGCGAAAGAATGCCCGTCGAGTTGGGATCGACCTGCGCGGTGTCCACCGGCTGATTCCATGGGTCGCTTTCGGGGAAGATCTTTTTGCCGTGGAGCGATGCCATCACGCCGAGGTCGGGCACTGGGCCACCGGATATTGCGGTGACGCGCAGTGTGTCGACGATCATTGCGGGCGATCCGCTGGCACCTGTTGCTGTGACGGTGATGGTGTCCAGATACACGCCCGCCGCGAGTCCGGTGGCATTCCTGGTCCAGCGCACCGCACCACTGCCGGTGCCGGCGGCGGTCGTGAGCGTGGTCCAGGCCTTCCGCTTGGTCGCACTCCACGGCGTGGACGCCGCACCGTCACCGCTGAGCGTGACATTGCCCGAGTCGGCCGGTGCCGAGCCACCCTGTGGTACCGAGGCGCTCCGAGCGGCGGGCGAGAGCGCGAGCGCCAGAGGCACCGGCACCGGAAGGACGTGGAGGGTGTCGAACACCATTGCGTTGCCGGCGATCCCCGTGGCAGTGATGGCGATGGAATCCACGTAGATGCCCACGGCGAGCGCGGACGCATCGCGATTCCAGCGGGCAGCGCCCGAGCCGGTGCCACCCGAATTGGTCAGCGTCGTTGAACTGCGTCGCTTGGTGGCTGTCCAGCCCACCGATTCCGCACCGGTACCGGTGATCGTCACGGCCGCCTCGGCCGCGATCGGCGCGATCGATCCGGTGATGACGCTCGCCGACAGCGCGGCAGGGGCCGCACTGAGCGCAAGCGGCACCGGGGCGGAGGAGATCAGCACGGTGTCGTACACCAGGAACGGCGATCCGTCGGCGCCGGGTGCCGTCACGGTGATGGTGTCCACGTGGATGCCAATGCTCAGTTCGGTGATCTCGCGTGTCCATCGTGCCATTCCCGCTCCCGTGCCGCTCGCCGTCGTCAGCGTGGTCCAGTTTTGTCGCTTGGTGGCTGTCCAGGAGGTGGTCGCCGCGCCGTCGCCGGTGAGTGACACGCGCACTGAATCGCCCTGCACGGCGGTATGCACCTGCGCCTCGGCACGATGTCCGGCTGGCGTGACGGCGAGCAACAGCGGCAGCGGAGGGGGCGGCACGGTGATCAGGTCATGCGACGGCTGGTTGCCGCACGCAAAAGCGGCGAGAGCCAACCCCGCCGCCATTCCTGCTGTCCGTCGGAAAATCGCCATGATAATCATTCCTCGAGTTGCAATGCCGCCCAATTTTTCTTGCCTTTGCGCAACAGCACGATGCCGGCGGAAAGCACGTCGACTCGGGTGACGATTGTTGCCGCCGTGGCAGTCGCACCGTTCACCGAGAAGCCGCCCGCGTCAAGTCCACGACGGGCCTCACTTTTCGATGTTGCGAGCCCGGTCGCAATCAGCGCGTCGACAATCGGTATCCCAGCATCCAGAGTAGCAGATGTCGTGCCGTGCGACGGCACTTCCCGCCTCACCAACTCCAACGTCGCCGCGTCGGTCTCCTTCAGCGCGCCCACGCCAAAGAGTATCGCCGCCGCAGCTTTCACCCGTTCGAGTGCGTCATTGCCATGCACCCTGGCCGTCACGTCGTCCGCCAGGCGCCGCTGCGCCGTGCGCTGGCCCGGATCGGCCTGGTGCTCCGCCACGATGGTCGCGATGTCAGCGAGATCGAGGAAGGTGAAGAAGCGCAGCAGCCGCTCGACGTCGGCATCCTCGGCCTGCAACCAGAACTGGTGGAAGGCGTACGGCGATGTCTTCTCCGGGTCGAGCCAGACATTTCCACCTTCGCTCTTGCCGAACTTGGCGCCCGAGGCCGTCGTCAGCAGCGGCATGACGAGGCCGTGGAGCTTGGCACCGTGGCACCGCGAGCCGAGCTCGATGCCGGCGGTGATGTTGCCCCACTGGTCACTGCCGCCGAGCTGGAGCTCGCACCCCGCCACCTGGGAGAGATGGGCGAAGTCATGCGCCTGCACCAGCATGTAGGCGAACTCGGTGAAGGAGATGCCGTCCTCCATCCGGGACTTCACTGACTCCTTCTGGAGCATGTAGTTGACGGTGAAGTGCTTGCCGGTGTCGCGCAGGAACTCCAGCAGTCCCATCGGCGCGAGCCACTCGGCGTTGTCGCGCATCACCGCGCCGGTTGGTCCACTGCCAAAGTCGAGGAAGTGCGAGAGTTGCCCGCGGAGTGCGGCGGCGTTGGTCGCCACCGTCTCAGCCGGGAGCATCGGCCGCTCGGCACGGCGGCCCGACGGATCGCCGACCATGCCGGTGCCGCC
>JBBRBZ010000062.1:0-15715 GCA_038205305.1 Gemmatimonadales bacterium | reverse complement strand
TGAACTTCCGCCACCCCCACTCCGCCACCAGCATCCCCACCACCGCCGCCACCGTCACATCACTCAGGAAATGCGCCTGCGCCGCGACCCGGGTGATCGCGCAGCCGGCGGCCAGCGCCAACCAGACCACGGACGCCCGGGGATAGAGCCGGCAGAGCACCCAGGCGGCGCTGAACGCCACGATGGCATGGCTGCTCGGCAGGCCGACGTCCGAGGTCTTCCACCAGGCGCCGGTGAACGGACGGAAGAAGTAGGCGCCGTTGTGCAGTCCGGGGCGTTCGCGCTGGGAAAGGATTTTGAGGACTTCGTCGAAGAGCCCGGCGGCGGTGGGAATCAGGGCCAGCAGCAGCCCTGGCCGGGCCTGCCGACGCTCGAGCCCAAGGGCGAGGCCGGCGATCAGCCAGAACGGGAGATAGCCGATGGTCCGGAGCATCCGACCCGTGTCGTGGTCGTACACGTCACGCGAGACCAGGTGGGCATAGGCCCATCGGTCGCCGAGGTGGGCGGCAACGATGGCGGCAACGGCGAGGAAGGCGAGCCAGACGGTGCGACGCATCAGTCCAATATATTCCCTCGATGCGCCTGGCACTCCCTCTGATCCTCGCCGCCACTCTGGTGTTTCCCAGCGTGGCCACGGCCCAGGATCTGCCGCCCTACGTTCCGGTCAATCCCGTGCTCGCCTCACGGAGCGCGCTCTACGCCCAGCCAATGCTGCCTGGGGGGGGCGGCTGGCACGTCCGGATGGTGACGGACTACTCCAACGCCATCGAATATGATTTCTCCCGAGACCGACGTCACTACCTGCTCGACGCCGAAATCCTGCAGAGCGATCTGTGGCTGACGCACGACCTTTCCCGGCGAGTGTTCATCCTTGGTGATCTCGCATTGCGTGGTGGCTACAACGGCGTGCTCGACGGCTTTCTCAACTGGTACCACGACCTCTTCGGCCTCAACGTGACAGGGCGTGATGAACGGCCCGAGAACCAATTTGGCTGGCAGTTCACCCTTCCCGACACCGTCGTCAACCGGACACGCCCCGGCACCTTCTTCGGCGATGTCCGCGCTGGCGTCGGTGTGCGTGTGGGACGCTCACAGCTGATCGGCTCGGTCACCCTCCCTACCACGCCGAGTTCCGCTGATGGCTGGGGGCGCGGCGTGGTAGGCACATCGCTGGCGCTGACGTCCAACCTCCTTCGCACCCCGCGGGTCTTGCTCGAGGGTGAGGCCACCGTGGGATGGACACCCACGCACGGCACCCTCGCACGCTACCAGCGAAGCGTCTTTGCGGGAGGGTCGATGGCGCTGCGGTGGAGGTTCGCCGGCCGACAGGCGCTCTTCGGCACGCTCTGGATGCAGTCGGCCAACTGGAAGGCGACTGGCTGGGGGTCGCTCGATGACGCCGAGGTGACGCTCGACTTTGGCGGACTGCTCTCGCTCGGCAAACATTGGCCCGAGCTTCAGCTCGGCATGACCGAGGACCTCAAGCCGGGCGGCCCCGCCATCGACGCTGGCTTCAAGCTTGGCCTGCGCTGGCGCTAATCGCCTGAGGAATTGGTCGCGCCCAGCGGAGTGGCGTAGGACGCCAGGCGCAGCATCGGGTGATGCCGCCACTGCCAGAGTCCCATCACCAGCGCCGCAAGGGAGTTCGCCACCAGGACACTCCACAGCGGAAACATCTCGCGAGTGCTCGCCGACCCCACCAGCAACATGCCATAGAAAAAGAGCTCGAATACGATGAAGAGTTGCACCACCGCATAGCGCGCCAGGCTCGTCCGCTCGGCGGCGCGCACCAGGATGGCGAGCAGGACACCAAACAGCATGAAGGCGACGAGGTGCGCGGCGGTGTAGGCAATGACCGCTGCCGGGCTGATCACGCTGACCGTGGGCGCTTCGTGCAACAGGAAGGTCTGGCCCAGCACACTCGGCGTCTTTAGCGGATGCCCGCTAATCAGATCCAGCAGGAAATAGAAAAGCGCCACGCCTGCAGCGCCGAGCAGCCCAGTGAAGATTCCTTCCTGCATGGCACTGCTGTTCCTCGGATTGGCTCGATTGCGCGAAGTCGTCATGACAGGCCTCTCCTGGGTGATCGTCAACCATGGTGACGAATCACTCGCGCAGCGGGGTACGCTCAGGCGATCGAGTCGGGTGCGCCCTCGGCAAAGAGGAATTGCTCCATGTTGCGGAGCAGGAATGCCTTGGCGGTTGGCTGGTGGGGAACCAGCCCATAATGATTGATCAGTTGCTGCTGAGTCTTCAACCACTCCCCCCAGCAGACCTTGCAGATGGTGTCGTAAATGCGCTGGCCCAGCTCCGAGTTGAACGGCTTGAAGGCCTGCCGTTCGCGGTCCTGAGCACAGCGCACGCAATGAATCGTCGTCATGCCCGGAAACTAACTCGGGGTTACTCCCCTCGCTTCAGTGCCTTCACTCCGCTGGCGGTACCCAGGCCGGTTGCGGCCCCGAACAACAGCGCCGTCCCGCCGCCCACGATCGGCAGCAGCCAGACCACCGGCGTCGCAATCAGAATGGCCCCGAACGCGGCCACCCAAGGAGCCAGCGGATGGCGCACCGCATCCACGAACCGGAGCCGCTGACGGACGTATTCCCTCGCCAGACCAAAGGCGAAGAGGCCGGCGCCAACACCTATTGCCAGTCCGATGAGGTTGAAGAGTGAACTGAGCATGTGACCATCCTGGTTGGGGCTGTGTTGCAGTACGGAACAGGTGCCGGGGAAGATTCAGAACGGAGAACGGAGAACGGTGATTGGAGAACGGAGGCGCTGGTTGAGGCGCAGGAGTTCCCGGGTGGGCGGATCCTCCAATCTCCGTTCTCCGTTCTCCAATCACCGTTCCCCTTCTACCACCTGACAATCGCGCTCCCCCACAAGAATCCGCTCCCGAATGCGGTCATCGCCAGGATGTCGCCCCGCTGCAGGCGCCCCGCCCGGACGCACTCGTCGAGCGCGATGGGGATGGTGGCGGCGGTGGTATTCCCGAAGCGCTCGATGTTGTTGTAGACCTGATCGTCGCGGAGACTGAGGGAGCGTTGCACCATTTCGGAAATGCGCAGGTTCGCCTGATGCGGAATCAGCAAAGTGATGTCGCTGCTCTGGCGGCCGGCCTTGGCAAGGGCGGCCCGCACCGATTCCGGCATCAGTGTGCAGGCGTGGCGGAAGACCTCCTTGCCATCCATCTCCAGGAAGTCCTTGTTGTCGATGTGGGCGGCCTGATTCCGGGGATGGTAGATCGCGCCCGGGGCGTCCACCCAGAGCTTCTCGGCGAAGCGGCCATCGGAATGGAGGTCCCAGCCGAGCACAGCCGAGCCCGTGGGATCGTCGTGGGCCTGCACCACCGCCGCCCCGGCGCCGTCGGCGAAGATCACGGCGGTATTCCGCCCCCGCGTCGTGACGTCCATGCCGGTGCTCTGCACCTCGGCACCCACCACCAGAATGGTCCGGAACGCCCCTGAGCGAATGTAGGCATCAGCCATCGAGAGCGCGTACACGAAGCCGGAGCACTGGGTGCGGATGTCGATGGCGGGAATGTCTCGCACGCCGAGTGCGCGTTGCAGGAAGACGCCGTTGCCGGGGGCGAAATGATCGGGAGTCGAGGTGGCGAAGACGATCGCATCGACCTCACCCGGCACGACCGCCGCTGCCGCCAGGGCGCGCTCGCAGGCGAGTCGCGCCAGTTCGGTCCCGCTCTCACCCTCGCGGACCCAGTGTCGCTGGGCGATGCCGGTCCGCTGCCGGATCCATTCATCAGTGGTGTCCATCATCGTTGCGAGCTCGTCGTTGGTGACGATGCGCTCGGGAACGGCGTGTCCGGTGCCAGCGATGCGAGTAGAAGGCATCATGGGAAGCTACCGCCGAAAGAGGTAAGCCACCTTCACGAAGAATCCATCGTTCTGCCGCTGCAAGTTGCGGAGCGTCAGCGGCTGATCGGTCTGCAGGCTTGAGCCGTAGCCGAAGAAGGCCACCGTGCCAGGCGTCGGCTGGTAGGATACGAGCCAGTCCATCCGGAGGCGGTCGCGGTGGCTCGCCGGTACCAGGGCGCCGTTCACCACCAGGAGGTCGCCGCTGTTCGGATCGCGGAGGGCGGACTGCCGCTCCGAGCGGTACTCGCTCACCAGTCGGAAGAAGAGGGCGCGGTTGGGCTGCACCTCAATCTTCAGCCGGGGAATGACGCTCCGGCCAAACTCGCTGCCCCCCAGGCGAAGGAGTCGCGAGTAGGCGAGCGTCCCGGCCAGCCGAACCGCCGGAACGGGGCGCAACGAGAGGCTCGCACTCGAGGTGAGATAATGGCCTCGGGCTGCCTCGGGAAAAATCGGGACGGTGCCCCCCTCGACTTTCACCGAGGCGTTCCACTTCTGGTAGAGCGGCGTGCCCACGCTGATACTCCCGCTCCCCGCATTGAAGACCCCTTCACTCAGGCGCATCGGGACCGCGCCGTTCGGTCCCGACACCCGATAGTTGGCGTACTCGATCGGCTCGAAGCGCGTGAAGCCGTCGCCCCCGGTGGCGTTGATGTTCCAACCGCCCCGCAACCGCACCGTAAGATTGGCGCTTGCACTCCCTTCGAGCGGCGCATGCGAGAGGAAGTCCTGATAGCGCCAGAGTTCCTGGAGACCGCCGAAGATCGACACCGTCTCCACCAGCGCGTTCCGGGCCCCGTACCACGAGTAGCGATTGTAGCCGTGCAGTGTCGTCACGCCGGGGCGGGGGATGAACCCGCTGGCAGCGGTGAAGTCTTTATCGATACCCGTCAGCTTGTAGTTGAAGCCGAAGGCGCGACCGGTGCGGTCGACCTCCAGATCCCAGAGGGGAGCGGTCCTGGCGGCGAGTCCCGCCGAATCTCTGGTCGAGGAGCCGGCGAGTTGTGCCTGGACATAGTAGAGCTTGCTGAACACCAGTCGGGTGTCGGCCGAGAGGACCCGATTGAACGCGCCATCGGTCTCGCGGTCGGTCGCGGTGACACCCGCCACCGAATTGTCGCCAATGTCACGCCGGATGCGCGTGAGTGAGGCGAAGGCGTTCGAGGCATTCGGCACTTCATCGACGCTGCTCAGGTGCGCCACCGACCACGCGCCGAACTTCCCTGTGATCTTGGCGCCAACCAGTGGATTGGTGATGGTGCGGGTATAGACGAGGTTGTTCGGTGACGCGAACAACTCGATCCCCTCGAGGAAAAACGGCCGCCGTTCGGGATAGAAGAGCGCAAATCGTTGGTTGAGCGTGATCAGGCCGGCATCGGACTCGATCTGGGAGAAGTCGGGGTTGATGGTCCCGTCGAGCGTGAGGCTGGTGAAGCCGAGTCGCAGATTGCCGCCGACATCCGGGTGGATGTTGGCGCGAGCGAAGGAGCCATCGGCTTGCCGACTTCCCGGCGCATCGAACGTCACCGTCGGTTGCAGCTCGGTGACCACGCCACGATGGATGCCGTGAATGCCGGTGATCGTCCCGGCCTGCGCGAGGAACGAGGCATTGGCGCGCCGCACGTCGGTCCAGGTGCACTCGTAGCCGGTGCGCTGATTGACGCGGTAGACGTTCAGCCCCCACGACTGCTCCGCGCCGCCGGCATAGCGCAGCGACTTGAACGGAATCCGCATCTCGACCACGTAACCATAGGCTGTCCGCTGGCCCTTGGTCTGGTAGAGGAAGTCCGGGTTGCGGTCGAGCGTTCCCGACATCGTGCTGCTGGCGGAGAAGCCGCCCTCACTCCGCACGCCATCGTCCTGGACCCCCAGGGCGTTGCTCCCGAAGAAGTAGGCACGGCGCCGATCGTTGAAGGTGTCGAGGTAGACCGTCACCTCGTCGTCGTTGCCGATGTTGTCGCGATCGGCCATCGTGGCGCGGACGCTCCCCGGCTCGCGATCGTACGCCATGATGCCAAAATGGATCGCCGTCGGCGAATACCAGACCAGCACCACCGTCGAGTCTTCGGCGGCCCGGGCATCGACTGGCCGGTACTGCTTGAAGCCATCCAGGCGGGCAGCCTGCTGCCAGACCGGTTCATCGAGACGTCCGTCCACGACGATGCTGGCTTCAACGCGCGGGATGGCAACCGACGGCGGCGTGGGCACCACCTGCGCGGCGAGAACCGGGGTGTACCCGGCGAACATGATCAGAATGGGAAATCGCATCGAGGAAAGATAGAGGGTGACGAGGGAGAAACGAGAAACGAGAGTCGAGGGGGTAAAGGTTTCCCCTCGCGTCTCTCGCCTCTCGTCTCTCGTCTCTCGAGCGTGCTCGACGGCTGCTTCCTTCGGCTACTCGTACCGCAGCGCCTGGATCGGGTCGAGCGATGCCGCCCGACGCGCCGGCCAGAGTCCGAAGAAGAGTCCCACCAGCGCGGAGAAGGCGAAGGCCACCGCAATGGCGACCGGAGAGATCAGCGTCGTCGATCCGTACTGCTTGCTCACGAAAATCGACGTGCCAATCCCGAGCGCGATGCCCAGGATGCCGCCGGAGACGCAGAGGACCAGCGCCTCGATCAGGAATTGACTCAGAATGGTCAGCTTGGTGGCACCCAACGCCTTGCGGATGCCGATTTCCTTGGTCCGCTCCGTCACCGACACCAGCATGATGTTCATGATGCCGATGCCGCCCACCAGCAGCGACACCGCCGCGATCGACAGCAGCAGCGTCGAGAAGGTCTGGGCGTTCTGTGCCGACGTCGCCAGAAACTCCTTCGGCGACCGCACAGTGAAGTTGTTGGCGCCGCCGGGGCGGATCTTGTGCTCCCGCCGCATGATCCGCTCGACATCGACCATGCCGACTTCCATCGGTATCTTCGGATCGACAATCACCGAAATCGACCGCAACCGGTCGGTGCCGAAGACCCGGTAGCGCGCGGTGTTGAGTGGAATCAGGATCTGCTCGTCGGGGTTCTGGAACCCCTGTGACCCCTTGGCGCTCAGGATGCCGATGATCTCGAAGGAGATCCCGCGAATGACGAAACTCTGACCGATGATGGCCCCGCCATTGACGTCGAGCATCTTGGGGACGTCCGCGCCGATGACGGCGTAGCGCTGGCGGGCGGCATCGTCACCGTCGGTGAACATGCGTCCGGCGGTGATGGTGTAGTTCCGAGCCTCGGGATAGTTCGAGGTCGTCCCGACAATACTGGTGTTGATGTTCTTGCTGCCGAAGACCACCTGCTGGTTCTTGCCCATTTCCGGCACCACCGCCTCGAGGGTCGTGGCGTCGCGCTTCAGCGCCTCGGCATCCGAGACGTACATCGGCGCACCGTCACCGCGTGCGGCGCCCATCGAGAATCCCTGACCTGGGTTGATCGTCACCAGCGTGGCGCCGAGTGAGTTGATCTGGTCCTGCACGGCCTTCTGCGCTCCGCTGCCCATGGCGACGACGGTGATCACCGCCGCCACGCCGATGATGACACCGAGCATGGTGAGCATCGCGCGCAGCTTGTTCGAGCGGATGCTCTGAAAGGCCACACGTACCGTCTCTCCGATCATCATGAGCTACTTCCCTCCTCGCCCACCACCACCACCACTCGTGGACGGTGTGGCCGTCGTGCCGCTGCGGCCGGCAGTGGAGCCAGAACCGCTGGTTGACTGACCCGCCTGCTTCGACTGACCTGGAAGCCCCTGGCTGCGCGACTGCATCCGCGTCTGCAGATCCTGCTGTGCCTGGACGAAGGAGGCGCTTGGCAGCATCAACACCGAGTCCTGCTCCGTCAACCCCGACTTGACCTCGGAGTAGTCGAGGTCGGTGAGGCCGGTCTTCACATAGACCGGGGTGGGCTTTCCGGCACGCTGGACGAAGACGATGTACGTCCCGCCGAAGAGGTAGTTGCTGCCACCGTTGCCGCCACGACCACCGCCGCGGCCGCCACGACCACCCGCGGCCGGAGTGGCCGGAGTGGCCGACGCACCGCCGGGAAGAGCCTTGGTCGCCGAGGCGGTGTCGGCCGCCTGGGCCGCCGCCGTCTCCTCCACCTTCTTGGCGGCCTCGAGCATCGGCTTCAGGGCGTCGGGGGTAATCCCCAGCACGCCAGCGGCGCTGGCGACGTCCTTCTCGGTGCGGAGCGCGGCGTTGGGAATCGCCAGCACGTTCAGCCGCTCCCCGACCTGCATCTTCACGTCGGCGTTCATCCCCGGCTTGAGGAGCCCTTCGCGGTTGTCGATGTTGATCAGCACCGGGAACATCGTCACGTTCTGGATCGTGTCCGCCTGCGGCTCGATCTTCGTCACGATTCCCTTGAACGGCCGGGTCGGATAGGCCGCGACCGTCACGTTGGCCGACATTCCTGCGTGCAGCTTGCCGATGTCGGTTTCATCCACGTAGGTCTTGACCATGACCAGCGAGAGGTCGGCCATCGTCAGCAGCACGCTGCCGCCGCTCGCCGTGTTGGGCGAGGAGATGACCGTGCCGCGCTGCACGTTCTGGGCAATCACCATGCCGGTGATCGGCGCCAGCACCTGCGTGTCACCGAGGGCGATCTTGGCGTTCTCCAGCGAGATGTTGTCGCGCACCACCGAGGCGTTGGCCACGGCCACCGCCAGCGCGGCGGACTCATGGTCTTCCTGGGTGATCGCCTTGGCAGCGAAGAGCTCGTCGGCCCGGCGCAGCTTGGCGCGGGCGTTGGCCAGCTGGGCGCTGTCCACCTGCAGCACCGCGCGCGCGGTCGCGACGTCGTTGGTCGGGATGCGCTGATCGACCTGCACCATCAGGGTGCCGCGCCGGACCACATCGCCGGTCTGCACCTTCATGTCGAGAATTTCACCCGACGCCTTCGACTTGACCTGCACAATCGTGTCGGGATTGATGGCACCCGCCGCCTGCGCGGTGACCACGATGTCGCGTCGTTCGACCGGCACGGCCTGATAGACGACCTGGGCGGGCGGCTTGCTGCAGGCGCCGAGCACGGCGAGGATGGGCAGGAGACGGGCGAACTTCACGAGACTACCTCCGTAAGACTGCCGTCGCTGGCGACCAGGCCATCCTTGAGCACAATCTGGCGATGAGCATGTGCGGCGATATCGGCTTCGTGGGTGACCAGAATAATTGTCTGGCCGCTGGCGTGGAGCGTGTTGAATAGTTCCATGATTTCGTGCGACGTGGCCGAGTCGAGGTTGCCGGTCGGTTCGTCGGCGAGCAGGATCGACGGCCGGTTCACCAACGCGCGGGCCACCGCCACGCGCTGACGCTGGCCGCCCGAGAGCTCGTTCGGCTTGTGGTCCATCCGCTCGCCCAGCCCGACCGAGGTCAGCGCCTCGCGAGCCCGATCACGCCGTTCCCGGCCACTCACCCCGGCGTACACCAGCGGCAGCTCGACATTGGCGAGCGATGAGGCGCGCGGCAGCAGGTTGAAAGTCTGGAAGACGAAGCCGATTTCCTTGTTCCGGATGCGGGCCAGCGCCGTGTCATCGAGTTCGCTGACGCGATACCCGTTGAGCCAGTACTCTCCGTCACTCGGCGTGTCGAGGCAGCCGATCAGGTTCATCAGCGTGGACTTGCCGCTGCCCGACGGTCCCATGATCGCCACGAACTCGTTGCGTCGGATGGTGATGTCGACCCCGCGCAGCGCGCGCACCGTCTCGCTCCCCATCTGGTAGAAGCGCTGCAGGTTGCGCGTCACGATGACCGCATCGCGCGGCACATCGGCGGGCAGCCGTGCCATCCGCTCGGCGGTATTCCCGATATCCTTGGCCATCAGAGCTTCCTTCCGACGAGCGACTCCAGCTGCGCCTTGGTACGCAGGTAGGAGAATCGCGCCGTCACTTCGTTGACTTGTGCCTGAGTCAGGCTCTGCTGGGCAGTGATCACTTCGATGATCGTCGCCACCCCAAGACGGAACCGTTCGTTGGTGACCCGGAGGTTTTCCGCGGCAGCCGTCACCGATGCCCCGGTGACCGCAAACTGCAGCTGCACATTCGCGAGTGTCGCGAGATACTGCGTGACCTGCGCGTCAACCGAAAGCTTCGTGTCGGCGAGGTTGGCCTCGGCATTGTCGATCGCAATCGAGCGCTGCTCGATCTGGGTCTCGTTGCGCAACGAACTCCACGGCGAGACGCTCAGCTGCAAGTTCAGTGAGCGACGCCCTTCGAGGGCGTAGTCGTTGGACTTGTTGGCCACCCAGTTTGAACCGGCCGAGAGTGACAGCGTGGGCCAGTAGACGGCCTTCGCCGCCTTCCAGCTGGCCTGCGCCGACGTCACTGCTGCCAGAGCGGTCTTCACCCCTGGCGAGACGGACTGCGCGCTGCTCCGGATCGTGCTGGTGTCCACCATCGCGGGGGAGGCGGCGAAACTGGGATCGTCGGTTGCCGCGACCCGGCCCAGTACCCCGATGTAGCGACCGAGGATCGCCTCGGAGGTCGCCAGATTCGCTTGGGCGTTCAGCAGGTTCAGCTGCGCCTGGCCGAGGGTCACTGCAAAGTTGAGTGAATCGGTGCGCTGCCCGGAGCCGGTCTGGAGCCGGGCCGCCGCCGCGTTCAACTGCTGCTGTGCCGACTGCACCGCTCCCTCACTGACGCGAAGCAGCTGCTGGTTCTGGAGCGCATCAAAAAATGCGCCGGTCACCGTCGACGCCAGCGCGAAACGCTGGGAGGTGAGCGTGGCATCGGCGGAGTTCTGCTGCGCGCGCGCGGCCTTGAGCTGGTTGTTGCGGGCGAAGCCGTCGAACAACGTGACGGAACCGGACAGGTTCACCCCGTAGCTCGGAATCGTCTGGTTGCCGCTGATGATTTCCTGCGTCACCGGGTCGAGGCGCGACTTGCCCGAGGAGAGGGCGACACTGGCCTGTGGCGTCAGCTGGATCTGGGGGATGAACGACCAGATCGCGGTGCGCACGCCGAGTTCAGCCGAGCGCACCGAGCCCCTGGCCGACACGATCAGCGGCGAGGCATCCTCCGCCATCTGGAGCGCTTGGTCGAGCGTGACGGCTTTCGGCGCCGTCTGCTGCGCCATGGCCGGGGTAGCGAAAAGAAGCGCCGCAAGAGCGGCGCGGAAATGACGATCAAATCGGGCCACGATCAAGACCTCCTCCTGCTGGTTGTCCGGGCCCTCCCGGGCCACCATGTCCTGCACCACTCGGGCTGCTGCCCGCTCCCCCACGATTGCCGCCATCGCTACGCCCATCACCGCGCCCGGCCCCGGGTCCCTGCTGCCGACGACGCTGCCGCATCTCATCATTCGCCTTCATCAGCGAATCGAACCGCGTCTGCTGATCGGCCCGCAGCAGTCCGCGCATCGCAGCCCGGGTCTGGATCCGGATCGCCTCGACCGGTGCGCGATACGGCTGCAGCACCGAGTCGACTTTGAGCCACATCTCTTGGTTGTTGGCCGAGGAGGCCCGATTGATGGAATCCATTCGGGCCACCCCGCGCCGGTAGATCGCGGTGACGCTGTCCTTGGCAGCCGGCGTGAGCTTGAGTCCCAGCACACTGTCGAGGTACACGCCATACGCCGGGCGCTGCGGCTGGGTTGTCGCCTGTCGGTCCGTCGGCTGATGGGCACCCTGCCACACCCAGTCGGCCTTCCCGCCGCGTACCGCCATGCCGAGCACGCCACCGCCAACCAGCGCGCCCACAATGAACGCGACGATGAGAAGTGTCATGGCGCGGTTGCGGGACGTGGTCATGGCGTCGACGAGGTCATCGAGGCGATCACGATATCGGCGACCGGCGTCGAGCCCTCAAGCATCTGACTCCCCACAGATGCCTCCGTCGCATCGAGGGTTGCGCCCGACAGCTGGGTCAGTCCCCATCCGGCGAGCACGACCACCAGCGACGCCGCCACCAGCCCGCGCCAGAACCACTGCGACAGCTCCTCATCCCAGCCGCGCTGCTGCCGCTGCCCCAACCGCGCCATCACCCGGCCAACGAAGGCCTCGGCGAAATGCGGTGCGAGGGCACTGCGCAGCGCCTCTCCCAGTTCGGGATCGGGCGCGGCACTGAACGGCGACATCTCATCTTGCATCCCACTCCTCCTTCACGGAGCCAAGCACCTTGCGCAGGGCCCGACGACCGTGGAACACGTCTGATTTCACCGTCCCCTCAGGGATTCCAAGGAATACAGCGATTTCGGCCTGCGAAAACCCTTCTGCATCGAACATCACCACCGCAATCCGTTGCCGTTCCGGCAGCGTGGCGAGGGCGGTGCGAAGCCGCTCGCCAAGGTCCCGGTCTCCGACGGCCCGTGCCGGGTCGTCTCGGGAGGCCGGTGAAACCGACTCCAGTGAGTCCGCCGTTCTCACCCGTCGTCGCCTCCGGAGGTCCCGGGCCGCGTTGACGACAATCTGCATCAACCACGGGCGGAACGACTTCCGGGGGTCGTACCGTGCGATCGCCTGCCAGGCGGAGAGAAATCCGTCCTGCGCTGCGTCGTCGGCGTCCTCCCGATCCTCGAGGATGGCGTAGGCCACCCGCCGTGCCATCGGGGCGTGCCGTTCGACCAGGAGCCCGTATGCCTCGGCATCACCTTCACTTGCGCGCCGGGCGAGCTCTCCCTCGTCCACGCCCGTCATACGCACCCAGTCTGGATCTGGTTGAGGCTCATCCCCGCTCCCGATGGCCCAGGGCCCGCACCAAGAGGGACAATCCGCCCAATCCGGACAGCACCGCCGCGCCTAAGGCCATGGAAACAGGGAAGATGGCGAACAAGACAGCCACCACAAGGAGCAGGGTTGCCAGCGGTCCAAAGAGGGCTGCCCGGGCCCCGCGAATCAGTCCGTTGACCCGCACCACGGCCTGCCGGCGGCGCTCCCCTACGGTCCGCTGGTGCGGTATCGGGAATTCTTCGGTTTCCGTCTTGGCAAACCGTGGCGGAACGGTCCGCCCCATGATGGCGGGAATGCGTCGCGGGCGGAGGGTGAGCTCGCTCGACTCGGTGAGGTCGCGCAGGTACTGCTCCTCCAGCCCGACGGCCACGCCGGTGTCGTCGGTGAAGACATCGAGTTCCCAGTTGGCAAGCATCGAGAAGGGATTCAGGTTGCTCGATCCGATCCGGACCCACCGCCCATCGGACACCATGGTCTTGGCGTGGAGCATCGGGCCATTCCACTCCCAGATCCGCACGCCGGAGCGAAGCAGCCCGCGATAGCCCACGCGCGACAGGTTCCGCGCCACCCGGATGTCGCTGGTACTCGGCAAAAGCAGGCGCACATCGACTCCGCCTCGCGCGGCATCGATGAACGCCTGATAGAGTCGCTGCGACATGGAGAGATACGCCTCGGTCACCCAGAGCCGTTCCGCCGTGACGGCCACCATCAGGTCGATGGCGCGCGCGGCCCGCTCGCGGCCAGGTTCGGTCGCCACCACCTGCACGGTGGCGCCTCCCGCATCCCCATTGGCGTGCTCTCGCGCGATGAAGTCGGCGGGGGCGGTGCTGTCGGCAAAGGTCCAGGAGCGGGTGAAGGCCTCGTCGAGCACCTCGGCCGCAGGGCCATGGATCTCGATCGCGGTGTCACGCCAAGGGCGTCGCCCCTCGGCCAGATCGCCCACCCATTCGTCGCCAATGCAGAGGCCGCCGGTAATCCCCCGTTCGCTGTCGACCACCAACACCTTGCGATGGTCTCGCGAGGCGATCAGCAGCGGATCGCTCCAGCGCGGGGGGCCGAAGGCGCGCACCTCAACCCCGGCCGCGCGCAACCCGTCCCAGTAGCTGCGCGGGGTTCCCCACGAACCGACCCAGTCATACAACACGCGGACGACGACGCCCTCGCGCGCCTTGGCGGCGAGTTGCTCCGCGAAGCCGCGACCGGCGCCGTCGTCGTGAATGATGTAGTTCTCGAGATGGATGCGGTGGCGCGCCGAGGCAATCTGCGCGTGCATCGCAGCATAGGTGGCGGGACCATCGACGAGCAGTGCGACCTGGTTGCCGCGCGACGCCCGCGAACCGGCCGCCCGCGCGAAGGCGCGGATCACCGGCGACCACGACTCGGGCTGCGGTCGCGCCGGAAGGCTCACGCCGCGCCAAGACCGATAGCGCGCTCGTGCGGTCGCAGCGCCGCAAGCACCTCACTCACCATTTCATCGAGCGGGACGCCGAGCTCCTCGGCGCCCTGGCGCACATCCTCACGACTCACGCCGCGGGCAAACGCCTTGTCCTTGAGCTTCTTGAGCACCGAGCGGACTTCGAGATCGGCCAGCGACCGCGACGGACGCACCAGCGCACAAGCCACCACGAAGCCGCACAATTCGTCCACCGCGAAGAGCGCCCGCGCCATGTCGCTGGTGCGTGGCACGCCGGTAAACTCCGCGTGGCCGAGGATCGCCTGACAACCATCGTCGCCGAAGCCCTCACGGCGGAGGTAGCGGACGCCCTCGCTCGGGTGTTCGGCATCGGCCGCACGCGAAGCATTTGGAAAGCGCTCGTAGTCGAAGTCGTGCAGCAGGCCGACGACGCCCCACCACTCGGGGTCGGCGCTGTAGCGCACCGCAAAATGACGCATGGCGAGTTCGACCGCATGCATGTGCGCCCGAAGGGCCGGCGACGCGGTCCATCTGGTCATCAGTTCCCACGCGCGGTCGCGGGGCCAGGCGGTCGGTGTCATGGGGAAAAGATACGGCGGCGGGGCTCGAGAGACGAGAGACGAGAGACGAGGGACGAGAGCCTGGTGCCCGCCACCGCCTCATCCCGAACTGGGGCCGGAGTCGAAGGAGCGAGGTGACAGTCGAATTCCCCCTCGTCTCTCGTCTCTCGTCTATCGTCTCTCGGCTGTTTTCAGTGCATCCCCCCGCCATGCCCCACCATCGGCCCGCCGACCTGGCTGACCTGGAACGCCACCCGCGCCATCAACATGGCGTCGAGTTCGACCATGAAGGCATATTCGCCCGGCCCCGACAACGGCAGGTCGAGCACCATCACGGCAGGCGACTCCAGTTCCATCTCGCCCGGCGGCGGTTCGTTGATGTGCATGGTGCCGCCGTGTTGCAGGACGGCGTTGCCACTGGGGTCGAGCAGCTGGACCATGAACGCATGCGGGCCAACGTCAGACCTCCGGCCACGCAGGAGGATCACGAGGTTGGCCCGCGGATGCACCGTGGGGAACTGCGGCACGGTGATGTGCCGCCAGATGCCGATCACCGATAGCTTGCCGAACTGGTCGACCAGGGCATAGTCGCAGAGGAGCGAGACGTCGGCCTGCAGCGGCTCAGCTCACTCGGATGGTGTTGACCACATCGCCCTGCCCAATCGCATTCACGACATCCATGCCGCTGGTCACCTGGCCGAACACGGTGTGCACGCCATCGAGGTGCGACTGCGGCCCGTGGGTGATGAAGAACTGTGAGCCGCCGGTATCCTTGCCGGCATGCGCCATCGACAGGGTCCCGGTGCCGTGCTTGTGCGGATTGCCCTTGGTCTCGCACTTGATGGTGTAGCCCGGTCCACCGGTGCCGACGCGCGGTGCATGGGCATCCTTCGACAGCGGATCACCGCCCTGGATCATGAAGTTCTTGATGACGCGATGAAAACGCGTGCCGTCGTAGAACTCCTCGTTGGCCAGCTTCTCGAAATTGGCGACAGTGCCCGGCGCGGCCTCGTCAAACAGCTCGGCGACGATGGTGCCCTTGGCGGTATCGAAGGTGGCGGTCTTGGACATGAACGAGCCTCGGAAAAGTGAGCAGGAAGAATAATTGAGAAGAGAGAAGAGAGAAGAGAGAAGAGCGACTCTCTTCTCTCAGTCTTTCCTGCTCGGGCAGTACTCCGCAATCACGCATTCGTGGCACTTGGGTCGATTCGCGATGCAAAC
>JBBRBZ010000061.1:0-15760 GCA_038205305.1 Gemmatimonadales bacterium | reverse complement strand
GCCACTGCCGTGCGCCGATCGTCTGCGTCCCGCGCGCGCCAACGAAATAGCGGGCGGCGTTCTTCGCGAGCAACGACAGCAGGGCGGCCTCGGGCAGCGGCGGCAACGCCAGACGGCGCACCTCCACCAGCGGGGGCATCAACGCCACGGCGATCTCGCCCGCCTCGCCACTGGTCGCCGCGTCTCGCAGCGCCTGTGCCAGCTCGGGCCAACTGCCATTATCACCCGGCGTGGATGCGAGCGTGAGCCGCGTCACAGTCGGGCGTGTGGCGCCCGGCCGTGCGATGCAGAGCCCGGTCGCCGAAAGGGCGATGCCCGGTCGTATCACTTTCACCATTGAATCCACTCGACGGTTGCGGTGGTCCCGTTGCGGGTGAGGAGCGCGGTCAGCTTGACCGGTTGCGACGCCGCACTGGGCCGCACGATGATGGTCAGGGCCACGTACGCGGTGTTCACGCCGGCCGCGCCCGCGAGCTGCGCCGCCTGGGGTGACATGCCACCCCCACCGCGGCCACCGCCCACAATGCCGCCGGGAACCACCTGGGCGACACTTGAGATGCGCTGGCCGTTGGACCGCATGCTGAGAATGTTGTTGAGCACGGCGTCGCTCATGCCGGGCATCGCGCGCAGCACCGGCGTTGGCGCGGTGTTCAGGTTCACGATGCCGTTGCCGTAGGTGGTAAGGTAGGGCGCGGCGACGGCATAGATCTCCGGTGTCATCCCTTCCACGTGCAGTAATTCTTCCACGTGACGGAACGGACCGTTGGGCGGCAAGGTGAGCAGTCCCTTCCGGATGTAGCCATCGCGCTCCTCCCCCGAAGGGCGCTTGTCGTCATCCAAGTCGCGCCAGTCGGCGATGGTCTGCGAGAGCTGGTCGGCGACCGAGAAGTTCCCCAACAGGAAACTGAAGAAGTCGCGCAGCTGCTGTTCCGACATCTGGTTCAGGTTGAGCTGCATGCCGAGATCTGTGGCCTGCACCTGCACTTTGGTGCTGTCGATGTCGTAGCTGCCCGAATAGATCGAATCGACGCCGAGCCAGGGATCGGCCGAGCGAGAATTGGCGAGCGCCGTCGCCGCCCGTCCGGTCGGGGTATTGCGGAGCGCGGCATCGAGCTTGGCCTGGGTGACCGCCATCGCGCCGAGTGCCGCGCCACGCCCGATGCCACGGTCGGCAGCCGCCAGACCAAGCACCCGACGCTGTTTGGCGACCAGCGAGAGCTGCAGCGCGACCACCGCGATCGCGACCACCAACCAGAGCGCGGCCATCATCGCCACACCACGGCGATCGAGCACAGGACGACGTTGGCCTGCCATCAGTTGCCCCTGCCACGGGAGCCGCCGGCGCCACCCACAGAGGCCACCGGCAACTGCATCGGCATGCTCAACAACGGCGCGAACGTGGCGCCTTGGTAGGCGTGCAGGTGCAGCCGCACCGCCTTGGGTGAGATGGTGGCCACGTCCTTCGCCGGATACCAGCGACTGGTGCGCGAGTCGAGATATTCGATCACCAAGGAATCGATCGAGGGCTCCAGCTCCCGCCGCAGCAGAGGCGATTGCTGGCTGGCCTGGTACTCCACCGTCAGGCCCACCTCGGGCGTGGTCGGGTCATCATCAACAAAGAGTTTCATGATCGCGTTCGGCGCGTTGGCCGGATTGTCGGCCTGCGTGGTGAACGACAACACATCACCGGTCACGACGGCGGGGCTGACCGATTGCACCGCCGCCGTCCCACTCGCGCTCACCGTCTGCAGCGACCGTCCCCCGCGCGCCAGCCCCTGCGGCATCCCGCCCTGCTGGACGGTGACCGTGCCCGCTTCGAGCCAGCCATGGATCGTCTCGCGGAGCGCGGACGCACGCTCGGTGGTGATCGAGGCCTCCTCAATGCGCCGGTGGTGATCGATGATCCCGCCGAACGCGGCATAACCCACGGCCGCCATCAGGCCAGTGATCACCAGGGCGATCACCAGTTCCAGCAGCATCATCCCGCGCGTGGCGCGGATCATCGTGACGACGTCAACGGTGGACGCCGGTATTGGGACGTGTTGATGACGTACCGGTTGTTGGCCCACTCGATGCTCAGGGTAATGTCGTAGACTCCCGCGATCGACGAGTTGGGCGTCGAACTGGTCTCCCAGTGGTATTCGTCGAGCGGCTTGTCAAACTTCCCCGACTTGACCGAGTCGGGCAGTGATTGCAATTCCTGATCGGTCATCATGCTGAGGAAGTCCAGCCGCTGGCTCGCCAGCGCCTCCGCCTCAATCGCGCGACGGGCACGCTCGGTGGTGCGCAACTCGCTGCCGACGGCCGCCAGCGCGCTCACCGCCGTCAGCGACACGATGGTGAGCGCCGCCACGGTCTCGAACAGCGTCACGCCGCGGCTACTGCCCCGATGCACGCGCTGCTCCACTCCAGGAATCCACCCGGATCACCACCGAGGAGTCGACACCGCGCACCCGGACGCTGTCGCCGAACGACGCGCCGGTGGGCCGGAAGGTGTAGGTCAGGCGAGGCACGGTGGTCTCGAAAGTTTCCATGGAGTTCTGCTCGAGCTCCCCCTCGACGACCGGCCCCGCACCAAACACGCCGACGCTGTCCACGCGGTACTTCCCCGTCTTGGGGTCGAGCACGACGGCCACCGTGACGTTGCTGTCGACCGCCAGGGCACGCGAGGCATCGAGCAGTGAGAGGAGCGCGTTCGCCGTCCGCGGCGGGGGCGTCCTGCCAAAGTCCACCAGCGCCGGCACTACCAGCAGCGATGCGACAGCCATCACCGCCAGGGTGATCGACACCTCGAGCAGGGTGAAACCGCGCCGGGAATGGGTCACTTGAACGAGTTCGCGTTGATGCCGTAGATCGCCTGCAGCAGCGACAGCGCGACAAAGGCGACGATCGCGCCGAAGATCACGATCATCGCGGGTTCCGCGAGCGTGGCGAGGCGCTGAGTGGCACGTTCGGTCCGCTCCTCGAAGATGTCGGCCGACTTGAGCAGGAAGGCGCGCAGCTCGCCGGCATCCTCACCCACGCCGATCAGTTGCGCCAGCAGCGGTGGGTAGATGGTCCCCTCCGCCACGGCGGCTCGCAACGAGATCCCCTCGCGCACACGCGCCCGCACCCGAATGGTATCCTCGCGGGCGATCGGATCGGAGAGGGAATCGACCGTGTCATCGAGGGCGGTAAGCAACGGTGCACCGCCGCCAAGCAACACGCCGATGAGCCGGGCGAATCGTGCCGCCAACGCGTACTGCCGCAGCGTCTTCACCAGCGGCACGGCCAGCAGGAACTTCGCCCAAGCAAGGCGCCCCTCATCGGTGGTCTGCATCCAAGTGGCCAGCAGCGCGAGCGCCACCGGCACCATCAACACCACCGGCCAGAAGCGGCGCAGGTTGGTGGAAATCGAGAGCAGCAGCGCCGTCGAGGTCGGCAGCGCGGCACCACTTCCCTCCAGCAACCCCACGAATTGCGGCAGCACGAAGAACATCAACACCATCACCGCCGTGGTGCCCGCCGCCGCAAGAATCAGTGGATAGATCGCGGCCGAGAGCACCTTGCCGCGCAGCTGCTCGTCCCGTTCGAGTTGCACGGCAAGGCGACCGAAGGCGCTGTCCAGGTCGCCGCTTCGCTCCCCGGCGCGAACCAGTCCCACATACAATGGCGTGAAGAAGCGTGGATGTTCACTCAATGCTGCCGAGAGCGTGTCACCGCGTTCGACGCGCTCGCGAATGTCATGCACCGCCGCGCGCACCGCACCGGTGGCCACGCCCGCCGCGGCGTTCAACGCCTGGGCGAGCGGCATCCCCACCGGCAGTAGTGATCCCATGGCCCGGGTGAATTCCAGCACCTCCCGGCGACCGTTCGACTTGAACAGCCCGCCGCCACTCACGTCGCTGTCGCTGGGCTCCGCCAGCTCGAGCACCAGTAGGCCGCGCTCCTCGAGCGTGCGCGTGAGCGCGGCAGCGCTCGCGGCATTGGCCACACCGCGACTGCGCTTTCCCGCTCCGTCAACCGCCTGGTAGGCGAAGGTCGGCATGCTTGAAGCCCCTGTGGGCTACTGCCAGCTGGTGATGTCTTCGTCCTCGCCGGTCCCGCCCGGCTTGCCGTCCGCTCCATAGGAGAGGAGGTCATAACCGTTGGGATTGATCTGCCCGGGCGAGACGAAGAGGTAGGCCACGTGCCACGGATCGAGAGGCACGGGCTTGCGCAGGTACGGACCGCGCCAGTTGGTCGGCGCGTCCACCGTCGGCAGCTCCCAGAGCGCGGCCAGCCCCTGCTGCGTGGTGGGATAGTGCCCGTTGTCGAGGCGGTAGGCGTCGAGGGCACTGCCGAGCATCTCGACCTGGGACTTGGCCGTTGCCGACTTCGCCGCACCGACATGCTGGAAGATGTTGGGCGCGACCAGCGTGGCCAGGATGCCAATGACCACGATGACCACGAGGATTTCGATCAGGGTGAAGCCGCGCCGGGCAGCGCGCCCGAGGGGAGATCCGCGGAAGGTTCCAATCTGACGCATGGCTCGTCTCGCGTTGGCGTGAAGGAGCAATCTAAGGTCCTAGACAGTACGCCTTGGCGAAGGCAAACGTTCGGAGGATGCCGCCCGACCCCGGGGAGGGAGGGGAGGAACGGCCTCAGGCGGGGAGGGAGACCCGATCGAAGTTGTCGATCCGCTCGACATCGACCGACAGCTTGCCGTCGCTATCGGCAGGATTGAAGATGTTCTGGAACTTCGCCCCCCAGACGATCTCGTCGTGCTTGTACGACGACCGGGCGTGCACCACTTGGGCGAAGGTCTCGTCGGTGGCCGAGATGATCGACAGGAATTCGTAGTCGCCCTGCTGGAGGGCCTCGAGGCTCAGGCCGTAAATCGGACTCTCGGGGGTGATCGGGTGCACCACCGTCCATGCCAGCGGGAAGAAGGTCACCTCCGATCGTTCGAGCGCCAGCTGGGCATAGCGTCGCCCCTTGGCGGGATCTTGAGGATCGATCATGCTGCAGAGCACCCTGGCGCGCACATCGATGAGTTGGTTGTCGCGGAGGTTGGTGAGTCGGAACATCAACCCCCTGCCACCCTGGTACGGCGCCATCACCATCTGCTTGCTGAAGAGGATGGCGGCGCTCGGGCGCGCGAAGCGGGCGAAGAGCAGCCCGGTGATCAGCGCCTGACTCATCAGCGCCACCAGCGCCTCGACCACCATCACGAAGTGCGCCGGCAATCCCACCGGCGAGATCTCGCCATAGCCGATGGTGGCGAAGGTCTCGACTGAGAAGAAGAACGCCCGCCAGAGCGATCCGCCCATCTGCTGCGCATCGGCCCCGATCAGGGCGTCGGGACCGCAGAGGATGAAGAGCAGCGCGAAGACGACGTTGACGATGAAGTAGAGCGCGACGATCGCGAGCAGGAAGCGCGGCCAGGAAATCGACAGCGATTGGTGGTAATAACTTTGTGAGCGCCAGACGCCGAGCCCGTGCCGCCGGACGTTGAAGCTGCCGTCCTTGTTGAGGAGACGATGGCGACTCAGCGACGAGACCACCGCACCGAAGCCAAGATCGTTCTTGTCCTCGATGCGGGGGGTCGGGTCGGACATCAGCGTACTCCGAATGTCGGATGAAGGGTACGAATCAGGTGACTACTTCAACACGATGGTGACCGTCGCCGGGGCGGAGGTGGTGCCGTCGCGCGTCACGGTGTACATGAAGCTATCGACACCGGTCGCGCCCGGCTTGGGCGTGTAGCTGAAGGAGCCGTCGGCCTTGAGGAGCAACGCCCCCTTGGTGGGACGGGTTGCCACGGCGGCCGTTGCCGCGGCTTCACCTGCACGCGGGGCGGTCATCAGCCCGGGAGCGGCGACCATCAACGGCTTGAGCTTGCTGCTGGCGAAGACGTGTGGCTGCGCCATGAGGGTCGCGTTGCCGGCAGCACCACCGAAGCCACCACCACCGCGACCGGCCGGAATCGCCGGCATGTCGGCCTTGGCGAAGCGCGGCATGGATTCGTCGCGATTGGCGATGTGCCACATGAGCGACGCCGAGATGGTGGCGTTCTTCATCACGTCATCGGGAATGATCCGCTCGTAGGTGTCGAGGTTCGAGTGCCAGGTGGTGGTGCCGTACTCGATCTGATCCTGGTTGCCATCGATGCCAGGCAGGCCCGCAACAAAGAATGGGCCGTGGTCGCTGCTCCCCGCCACACGCACTGAGCTCGCGATGGCGCCATAGATCTTGAAGTCCTCGAACGGCTTGAGGATCTGGGCCACCACCGTCCCCGCTTCGGGCGGACCGAAGACGTTGGCGCCGCGCACCAGGCCGGTGCCGCCATCGATGTTCCAGTAGCCCTGGAACTTGTAGTAATCCGGCTTGGGATCTTCGAACGACCCGAAATGTTCCTTGACGTACCAAGTTGATCCGAGCTCGCCCTCTTCCTCACCGCTCCACAGTGCCACGCGGATGGTCCGGCGCGGCTTGGCACCGGTGGTGGTGAGGATGCGGGCCGCTTCCATCATGATCGCCGAGCCAATGCCGTTGTCGGTCGCGCCGGTCGCCGACGACCACGAATCGAGGTGACCACCCATCATCACCACTTCGTCGGCCTTGTCGGTGCCGGGGATTTCGCCGATGGTGACGTACGACGTCTTTCCTGCGGGGTAGAAGGTGTTTTCCATGGTGAGCTCAACCGTGACCGGCGTGCCGTCCTGGATGATGCGCCAGATGCGGCCGGCATCGTCGTTGCGCAGGATGACCGAGGGCGGCTGCGGCGTGACATCGTCATAGATCTGCCCCGCGCCGTTCTGCGCCACGATCTCGCCCGGAATGCGGCCACCGCCCTGATACTTGAGCAGCAGCGCCGGCAGGTTGTCGCGCAGCATGCTGGTGATTCGCGCATTCACTTCCTGCGCGCTCAGCTGGCCCGCTGCCGGGGGCGTGCCGCCGCCGGCGCCGCCGCGGCCAATGCCGCCCCGTCCACCGCGTCCACCGCCAGCGTCGCCGCCACCCTGATACCGCGCCTTGGCCACGCTGTCCACCATCCGGCTCGCGATGGGATTGAACGAAACCGGAACCACCGCCGGCTTCCCCACCATCACGATGCCGCCCTTTACCTTCGGCGCCATCTCGGTGAGGTAGGCCTGCAGTTCGGCCTCGGTCGGATTGACCGGTGCCATGATGCTCACCACCGTCCCCTTCACCGTGCCCTTGGTGGAGGGCGACCAAGGATTGGCCTCGTACTTGAGGTTCCACTTGACCGGTGCGGTCACATACCCGGCCGTCCGGCCAGGCATCCAGCCCACCCCGCGCCAGGTGAACGGCTCCAGATGCGCCGTCATCCCCCAGCTCTGCATCGTCTTGACCGCCCAGTCAGCGGCGGCCTTGTGGTTGGGCGAGCCGATCGGCCGCGGGCCGAATACATCGGTGAAAAAGTGCTCGATCCACATGACCTTCGAACGATTCATCCCCTCGTCGCGAATCTTGGCATTCATCGCCGTGTCGATGCGTTCGGGGGCCTGAGCGGAGGCCGGGGCGGCCGTCGTGGCCACCAAGCCGACAAAGAGCAGCGGGGCAAACAGTTTTCGATACATCGAGGATCTCCCTGAGAGATGGCGGGACCGGGTATGCGGCAGGCAGCTACGGTTCAGAATGTGACTGGTAGTGTGCTCAGAACCGCGGACACGCAGTGATTCTGGTACATCCATAGGAATACGAGCGAGCCCTCGTTCAGGTTGACGGATGGCGCCCACGACGGATCCAACCTACTATTTGATCATTCCCCTGCATGACAAGTGAGGTCTCCCGTGAACCGGCAGCGCCGTTCCCGCCTGGCCACCGCCACGCGGCTGCTCCTGATATGCTCGAGCCTCTCGCTGCCGCTGGCCGCCCAAGGCGCGGGCGCGGCCAACTCGTCCGCTGCGTCGGCCGCGCTCGGCATCGGCCCTGACGGCAATTTTCCCTTCACCACGGCCGATGTGGCTTTCATGCAGGGGATGATCGGGCACCATGCCCAGGCCGTGACAATGGCCCATTGGGCACCGTCCCACGGCGCGAGCAAGTCGCTGCAGATCTACTGCGGCCGCGTGGCCATGGCGCAGACCGCCGAGATCGGACTGATGCGGCTCTGGTTGCAGAACCGCCATCAGGAGGCGCCCGATCCACTCGGCAAGCACGAGATGACCGGGATGACGATGCCGGGAATGACGATGCATGACTCGCTCATGCCGGGAATGCTCACCGCTGAGCAGATGGCGCAACTCGACCGGGCGCGCGGCGTGGAGTTCGATCGTCTCTTTCTCACCTTCATGATCCAGCATCACCAGGGCGCGATTCAGATGGTCGACAAGCTCTTCGCGACCAGCGGCGCGGGACAGGACGAGGTCGTCTTCAAGTTTGCCACCGACGTCAACGCCGATCAGACGACCGAGATCAATCGCATGCAGCAGATGCTTGACGCGCTCCCCGCCAAGGGCGAGCAGCCGTAGTCGCCTTCGGTTTCAGGACAAGACCATTCCACCAACGCAGGCCTTCCACCGAGGTACCCCATGGTACGTGCACCGCGAACCACACTCTCACTCATCCTGCTGGCTGGATCGCTCGCGATCGCCGGCTGCTCCTCCTCCGGCTCGCCAGGTGGCATGCCGACGCCCCGACTGGATATGTCGACCACGGCGCCCAACCCCGACCCGCGCATCGGATTGCACGGTGGCAAGTGGGACACCGCCAGCAAGAGCTTTACGGCCGAGGCCGCTCAGGCATCGTGGAACATGGAGCATCTCTCCAACTCGCCGCCGCCGCCAGCCTTCATGGGAGTGACCAACTCGGACTTGGCGTTCATCGGGAACTACGCCATCCAGGGGAACTACAACGGCTATCAGGTCTGGGACATCTCCAACCCGGTCAAGCCGATGCTGGCCAGCTCCTACGTCTGCCCAGCGTCACAGAGCGATGTCTCCGTCTACAAGAATCTGCTTTTCGTCTCGGCCGAGGCACCCAGCGCGCGGCTCGATTGCGGTACCCAGGGAGTCGCCGACCCGGTGAGCAAGGACCGCATTCGCGGCGTGCGCATCTTTGATGCGACCGACATCATGCACCCCCGGTACATCACCAACGTGCAGACCTGCCGCGGTTCGCATACGCACACGGTGGTGCACGACCCCAAGGACCCTGACAACGTCTACATCTACATCTCCGGTACCTCCTCGGTGCGCTCGCCCGAAGAACTCGCTGGCTGCGTGGGCAGTGCGGACGATCCGAATACGGCGCTCTTCCGCATTGAGGTGATCAAGGTGCCGCTGGCGCATCCGGAGCAGGCGGCGATCGTCTCGTCACCGCGGATCTTCGCCGATGCAGAGACGGGTGCCGCCATGGGATTGGTGAACACCGCCACGCACGGCGCCTCGCCGGCGGACAGCGCGATGAAGGCCCGCAGCGCGCCGGGAGCGCGCCGGCCCGGAACTCCCCCCCCGGGCGCGCTGACCCAATGCCACGACATCACGGTCTACCCGGCGATGGGACTTGCCGGCGGCGCCTGCGCCGGCATGGGGCTGCTGCTCGATATCAGCGATGTCGCGCATCCCAAGCGGATCGCCCAGTACGCCGACTCCAATTTCTCCTTCTGGCACTCGGCCACCTTCAGCAATGACGGATCGAAGGTGCTCTTCAGTGACGAGTGGGGCGGTGGCGGTGCGGCCTACTGTCGCAAGGACGACCCCAAGGAGTGGGGTGCCGATGCCCTCTTCAAGATCGTGAACGGCAAGCTGATCTTCCAGAGCTATTACAAGCTGCCCGCGGCGCAGACCAGTCTGGAGAACTGCGTGGCCCACAATGGCTCGCTGATCCCGGTGCCGGGGCGCGACATCATGGTGCAGTCGTTCTATCAGGGTGGCATCACGGTGTTCGACTGGACCAATGCCGCCCATCCGGTGGAGATCGCCTTCTTCGATCGCGGGCCGAATGATTCCACCACCGCGGTCGGTGGCGGCTTCTGGTCGTCGTATTGGTACAATGGCGTGATCGTCGGCTCGGAGATGAAGCGCGGCCTCGATGTCTTCCGACTGCAGCCGAGCGGCTTCCTCACCCAGAACGAAATCGACGCGGCCAAGACGGCGCGGCTCGCCTTCCTGAACGTGCAGGATCAGCCGCAGTACACCTGGCCGCCGTCGATCTTCCTGGCGGGTGCCTATCTCGATCAGCTCGAGCGCGGCAAGGGACTGGCAGCGGAGAAGATCGATGCGGCCCGGAAGACCCTCTCCAACTCCGAGATGCTCACCGGTGCCGCCCGCTCGGCGATACTGACCCAGCTTTCGAACACGATGCACGCCGATGCCCGGACCGCCGCCGATGCGCCGAAGACGCACCTGCTCGCCACCGCCATCGGGGACTACGCCAAGACCATCAACTAGGGCTGTAGGCGGAGGGACTTCGCGAATTCGATCAAGTGGGCGGGACGGCGCAACTTCACGTCCCGCTCAAACTCGGGGGTGCGACCGGTGGGGGCGAAGCCGAAGGCGGCGTAGAACGGCATCAGCTCGGTGCGAAGATCCACCACCGTGAGCTCAAGAGTATGGCAGCCGCGCGAGCGGAAATAGTCCTCCACCGCTCCGAGCAGCGCCCGGGCGATCCCCTCGCCCTGGCGGGCTGGGTCGACCGCCAGCAGGCCGAAGTAACCCCGGTCGCCGCGTGATTCCACCTCCACCGACCCCGCCAGCGTGCCCGGCTGCTGGCCGTCGACCACCAAGAAGGCACTGTCGGGCCGGGTAAGCAGCTCGGCCACTTCGATGGCGTCGGTCCGATCGCCAACAATGAAGAATTCCTCGACGCGATACGCCGCATTGGTCACCTGGACGATGGCGTCGAGATCGCCGAGTGTCGCGCGACGGACCGGCAGATGGGGCGGCATGACCAGGCTCTCCGGTGGCGGGGGAGGGAGGAAGATAGTATTCATCTCCGGCCCCCATCTCCTGCCGCCGGACTCGCCCATGCCATGCCCTCGCCTGGTGCGCCCCGCCTCGCTCCTGCTCGCCGCCGTGAGCAGCGTCCTGCTGGTGCAGGGCGCTGTCGCACAGGATCCGCCACCGCGGGTACCGGGCGCTCCCCCGGCGATCCGTACCACGCTCTTCGACAGCGCAGCCACCACCATCCCGTTCTTTCCGCTCGGGCGTTCGCCCCTCGCCCTCTCCGGGCCCTCGCGTCCGGGGATCTTCGTCTCCGCGGTTGGTCGGCGCGCGATCGCGATGGGAACGGAAGTCGGCACGCTCGAGCTCTGGTCATGGCCCATCAAGTGGCTGCACGACTTCGAGCTCTCCTTCCGGGTGCCGAAGTACCCGACCCCGATCGCTGGACACACGGTGGCGACCACTGTCACCGAGCGGCCCGAGGGTGTCACGATCGAGTACAGTCACGAGCAGTTCACCGTGCGGGAACACATCTTCGTCCCGCTTGACCTTCCGGCGGTGATCATCCTGCTCGAAGTGGACGCGGTGCGCCCCCTCGACATCGTGGCCCAGTTCACGCCGGACATTCACTACGCGTGGCCGGCCGGACTCGGCGGGCAGTACCTGATCTGGGAACAGAACGCCCGTGCCTTCCTCTTCTCGGAGGGAAAGAGTGGCATCAATGCCTTCCTCGGCTCGCCCGCCGTGACGCAGGCATCGGACGTGCCGGCTCACATGCTCGCCGCGGAGCGACCCCAGCTGGTCCTCGGCGTCGGCAGCGGCACCGAGCGATATACCGCACCCCGCCTGGGGGAACCGCCGGGCCGCAACGTCAACCTGCATGCCGCCTACATCCCGATCGTCCTGGTGGGCGGCCAGATGCCGCGCGATTCGGCGTTGGCGCTCTACCGTCAACTGATCGCACCGGGGGCGGCGGAGCGGGAATGGCAGCGCAGGGTGCGGCACGCCGACTCCATCCGCACGACCATGTTCGCCATCCATTCTCCCGACCCGCTGCTCGACAAGGCGGTCGAATATGCCAAGGTCAATCTCGATGAATCGATGGCCTGCAACCCCGACTTGGGCTGCGGCCTCGTGGCGGGCTTCGGGCTGTCGGGTTCCGCCAGCGATCGCCCGGGCTTTGGCTGGTTCTTCGGTGGCGACGCGTCGATCAACTCCTTTGCGATGACCGGCGCCGGTGAAGCGGCGCTGGTGCGGGACGGTGCGCTCCGCTTCTTCTCGAAGTACCAGCGAGCCGACGGGAAGATCACCCACGAGATTTCCCAGGGCGCCGGCCATGTCGATTGGTTCAGCTATCCCTATCCCTACTACCACGGCGACACCACGCCATTCTGGATTCTCGCTTTCGGAGAGTACTGGAAGCAGACCAACGACACCGCTACCGTGCGGAGCCTCTGGCCCAATCTCAAGCGGGCGTGGGAGTGGTCGCGAAAGACCGATACCGACGGCGACGGCCTGATGGAAAACCCCTCGGCGGGGGCCGGGGCCCTCGAGGTGGGGGATCTGCAGATCGGGATCCTCTCCGACATCTACCTGAGCGGCGTGTGGATCGCGTCACTGGAGCGCTTCGCGCAGATGGCGACGGCGATGGGGGAACCTGCGGTGCGCGACAGCGCCCTGGCGATCCGGCGCCGTGCGCTCGCCACGCTCGAAGCGAAGTTCTGGATGCCAGCCGTCAACCAGTACGCCTTCGCTCTGCTCAAGGATGGCTCGGTGAATCCGGCGCTCACCTCGTGGCCGGCGACGGCGATGTCGTTCAATCTTCTCGATGACAAGCATGGCGCCGAGATGGCGGCCCGGCTCGCATCGTCGAGCATCATGACCGACTGGGGTGCCAGGCCGCTCGGCGCGACCAGCGCGCTGTTCGACCCGCTGCACTACAACAATGGCGCCGTCTGGCCGTTCGTCACCGGGTTCGTCGCGCTGGCGGAATACAACTACCACAACGCAGCAGCCGGCTGGTTTGCGCTGCAGGCCATCGCGCGTACCGGCTTCGACCAGTCGCTCGGGCGAAATCCGGAGGTGATTTCCGGACGCCTCTACAAGCCGCTTGATACGGCGGTGCCGCAGCAGTTCTTCGCGACATCGATGGTCCTGACGCCGCTGCTGCGCGGCCTGCTCGGCATCACCGTCGACGCGCCGGCCCATCACATGACGATCGCACCACACCTCCCCCCTACCTGGGATTCGGTTGCGGTCGATCACGTCCCGGTCGGCAATGGCACGGTCTCGTTTGTGGTGCGGCGGACGGATGATCGCCTCACGCTCAATGTTCGACGGGACGGTGGCTCAGCCATCACGGTGACGTTCTCGCCCGCCCTCCCGCTCGGCGCACGGGCGACGGGAGCAGGGGTAACGCTGGAACCGACGCTCGGCGACAGCCACGCCACGGTTGCCGGAACCCTGGACCGATCCCTCCAACTGACCATCGCGACCACACCTGGCTGGAGCCTGATCCCGCCGGAGATGCCCGCCCGGATCGGACAACGCTCCGCCGCACCCCGGGTGCTCAGCGAACGAATCAGCGGACTTGGACGCTACGTGGTGGCGCTCGAAGGCATTGCCGGGCAACAGTACACCTTCCGGCTGCGGGCTCCGAATGCCGACCTCGCCGGCCAGATCGATCGGGACCCCTCCTCCGGTTCCGGGGAGGCGCTGCTGGTCGGCCCTGGCGGTCGCGAGCGGTGGGTGACCATCACCTTCCCGACGGGCAAGGCCGACACCGATGGATACGCTCGTACCACGGTGAGCTTCCATTCGGGGTCGAGATAGTCCGCCGGAATCGACAGCACGGTCGTCGCCGGGTATTCTTTTCCTGCGACGATCTGGTCGGATCGTCTCACCACCCTCAAGCCATCCCCTCACGCACCCCCGCGCGATCCTTTCGCAGGAGACCGTCGAATGTCTGGTACGGAGCGCTTCCTTGGCGGAGTATCCGCCGCACTGTTGCTGTTCTGCTCGGCCGGACAGGCCCAGGTCCCTGCGCCCAATCCCCACGGCCCCAAAGCCAACTGGGCGCTGTTCGACAAGTACAGCACCGCCAACCTGCGCGGACTGACCTACAGCACCTCGGTGACCCCGCGATGGATTGGCGAGACCGACTCCGTCTTCTACAGCTGGCGCGATCACACGGGGGAGCACTGGTACCTGGTCAACGCCAAGGCGGGCACCAAGAAGCCGCTCTTCGATCACACCAAACTGGCGGCCCAGCTCTCGGTGCTGAAGAAGAAGGCGGTGGAGGCGTTCGCGCTCAACGAACAGTTCACCAGCGTGAACATCACCAAGGATCACAAGAATCTCCGCTTCGCCAACGACAGCGTGCGCTACAACTGGAATCTCGCCACCGAGACACTCACCTCGCTGGGTCTCTACCGGGGGGCGAAGGACTCGCTGATGCTCAAGGACGAGGAGATCGATGGTTCCGGCGGCGGGCGAGGTGCGGGCGGTGGTGGCCGAGGCGGGGCGGGTGGTGGGCGCGGTGGTCCGCCGGAGGTCCGCAACTACTCACCCGACAGCACGGCGTACGTCTTTGCCCGCAAAGACAACCTCTTCCTGGTGGAAAAGGCGAAGGGCGACACCATGCAGATCACCCATGACGGCATCGAGAAGTTTTCCTTTGCGAATGGCGGCGGCGGCCGAGGCGGAGAGGAGGACACCACCCAGAAGCAGGATACTGTCCTGACCGACAGCGCGAAGGCGCTGCTTCCCTCGCGCCCCAATGTCACCTGGTCGCTCGACTCGAAGGCGTTTCACATCACCCGCACCGACAACCGTGGCGTGAAAGATCTCTTTCTGGTGCGCTCGCTGACCCAACCGCGGCCGACGCTGATGACCTACTCCTATCCGATGCCCGGGGAGGACAGCATCCCCAAGCCGGAACTCTGGACCTACGTTCGTGGCGACCATGCGGCCAAGCGCGCACCCATCGACAAGTGGCTCGATCAGCGCATCGTGGCGTCGGGACAGGTGGGGGTCGGGCTGGGTGGCCGCGATCCGTCGCTGCCGCCACTGCCCAACCAGGGCTACTGGGTCGGCACGGGGAGCAGCACCCTCCGGATCGTGCGGCGTGACCGCCTGCAGCGCAATGCGGAGTTGCTGGAACTCGATGTGGCGAGCGGCGCCACCAAGGTGCTCGTCAGCGACACCAAAGGGGACTTTGGCTCGCTCGAGATCCAGGGTCCAGTCTACGTCAAGGAGGGCGGTGATTTCATCTGGTTCTCGGAACGGGACGGCTGGGGACACTACTACCTGTACGCCAATGACGGCACGCTCAAGCGCCAGCTGACCTCGGGCCAGTGGCGTTCCGATGCCGTGATCGCCGTGGACAGCATCAAAGGCATTGCCTGGATTCGTGGGGAAGGGCGCGAGCCGGGCGAGAATCCGTACAACCAACACCTCTACCGGGTAAACCTGGTCGACGCCTCGATTGCGCTGCTCGATCCGGCCAACGCCACCCACACCTCAACGGTGTCCAAGTCGGGGCGCTATCTCTTCGACCTCTCCTCGCGAGTGGACCTCGAGAACCAGGTCAAGTTGCGCGATGCCCTTACCGGCAAGGTGCTCATGGATCTCGAGAGCACCGACCTCTCCCGGCTCAAGGAGATGGGCTGGAAGCCCCCCGAGCCGTTCGAGACGCTCGCGGCCGACGGCGTGACGCCGATCTATGGCAATCTGTGGAAGCCGTTTGATTTCGACTCGACCAAGAAGTATCCCATCATCGCCAACGTCTACCCGGGACCGCAGACCGAATCGGTGAACAACAACTTCACCCCCGGTGGCGGACCGCAGCAGCTCGCGCAACTCGGCTTCATCGTGATCCAGATCGGCAA
>JBBRBZ010000060.1:0-16000 GCA_038205305.1 Gemmatimonadales bacterium | reverse complement strand
GGGGGTGGAGATGGTGATGCCGGGGGACAACATCCAGATGACGATCGAACTGATCGTGCCGGTGGCGATGGATGCGGGACTGCGCTTCGCGATCCGCGAAGGGGGCCGCACGGTCGGGGCCGGCGTGGTGACCAAGATCCTGAAGTAGCGGGTAAGGGCGACGCATGCGTCGCCCCATCAGATGATCACGTAAGGGTGGCGCATGCATCGCCCCATCAGATGATATAGAGGGGTCCATGGAACAGCTGGAAGCACAGACGGAAGCGGCAGGACCGGGGAAGCTGGCCCAGGCGGTCGGCTTTCTCGACGCGACCCGTACCGAGCTCGAGAAGGTGAGCTGGCCGTCGCGCGAGGAGCTGGTCAAGGCGACCAAGGCCGTGCTCATCGGGGCGCTGATCCTTGGCGTGGTGATCGGCCTGATGGACTTCCTGTTGCAGAAGTTGCTGATCGATCTTCCCGCGAACCTCTCCCGGTAAGGGGGACGCCTCGTGGATTCACGCTGGTACGCGATCCAGACGACGGCGGGCCATGAGAACAAGGTCCGCACGCTCCTGCAGCAGCGCATCAAGGACGACCCGCGCCCCGAGGGGCAGAAGCTGGTCTCGACGGTCCTGGTGCCGACGCAGGAAGTGGTCGAGATCAAGAATGGCAAGAAGGTCACGGTCGAGCGGAAGCTCTACCCTGGCTACGTGATCGTCCAGATGGGCATGAGCCAGGAAGCGCAGCACCTGGTCAACTCCATCCAAGGCGTCATCAAGTTTGTGGGGACCAGCCGGGCTCCGTTGCCGCTCCGGGACGACGAAGTGAATCGTCTCCTCGGCGTGGCGGAGTCGGAAGCCGATTCGAGCCCGAAGGAGGAGATTCCCTTCCTCGCGGGGCAGGCCGTCGAGATCATCGAAGGGCCGTTCTCGGACTTCAACGGCGTGGTCGAGGAAGTGATCCCCGACAAGGGGAAGGTGAAGGTGTCGGTGTCGCTGTTCGGTCGACCGACGACTGTCGAACTCGACTACATGCAGTTGAAGGGACACTAGTACACCCGCTCCTCGCTTCTCGCTCCTCCTGAACGTCGAGGGGCGAGGAGGGAGGAGCGAGTTGAAGAGACTGTTCCGGAGAGATCCTCTCTCCACCCCGCGACCGCCCGGGATCACTGGCGGCAGGTCCGGCCACAGGGTCGGTCCGTTATTCGGTGATCCGCTCCGCCTGCGGACATCGTGAAAGGAGCAACATGGCGAAAAAGATCACAGCCATGGTGAAGCTGCAGTGCCCTGCCGGAGCGGCCAATCCCGCCCCGCCAGTTGGTACAGCGCTCGGCCCGCACGGGGTCAACATCATGGAGTTCTGCAAGCAGTTCAACGCGCGGACCCAGGCCCAGAGCGGCATGGTGATTCCGGTGGTCGTGACGATCTTTGCGGATCGCACGTTCACCTTCATCACCAAGACGCCGCCTGCCCCCAATCTCCTGCTGAAGGAAGCCGGGATCGAAAAGGGGAGCGCGTCGCCGAACCGGACCAAGGTTGGCAAGGTCACCCGTGCCCAGCTGAAGAAGATTGCGGAGATCAAGATGGCCGACCTCAATGCCTCTGACCTCGAGTCGGCGATGCGGATGATCGCCGGTACGGCACGGTCGATGGGGCTGGAGGTCGCTGACTGATGCCACTTCTCGGCAAGAAATATCGCGCCGCCGCGGCGAAGGTCGAGGCCGGCAAGTTCTATCAGGTCGAGCAGGCTGTCGGCCTGGTGAAGGACACCTCGTACGCCAAGTTCGATTGTACGGTGGACGTGGCCGTGCGCCTGGGCGTCGACCCGCGCCACGCCGACCAGGTGGTGCGCGGCACGGTCGTGCTGCCGCACGGTACCGGCAAGTCCGTCAAGGTGCTGGTGATCGCGCAGGGTGATCGGGCCAAGGATGCCGAGGCTGCCGGCGCGGATTTCGTCGGCACCGAATACCTGCAGAAGCTCAAGGACGGCTGGCTTGAGTGCGATGTCATCGTCGCCACGCCCGACGTCATGGGCCAGCTCGGCGCGCTCGGCCGGATCCTCGGACCGCGCGGCCTGATGCCGAACCCCAAGGCGGGCACGGTCACGATGGATGTGGCCAAGGCCGTCAAGGAGATCAAGGCCGGCAAGATCGAGTTCCGCGTCGACAAGACGGGGAACCTGCACGCGCCGATCGGCAAGGTGTCGTTCTCGGCCGAGCAGCTCGCAGCCAACCTGTCGGCATTCATGGACACGGTGGTGAAGGCCAAGCCCTCGGCCTCGAAGGGGACCTACATCCGGTCCGCCACGATCTCGAGTACCATGGGGCCCGGCATCAAGCTCGACACGGCGGTGTATCGATGAGCAAGACGGAACGACAGGACTCGGTCGAGGACCTGACGGCGCGGATCAAGGCGTCGCCCAACGTCTTCGTAACGGACTTCACCGGCCTCAACGTGCTGAAGATGACAGAGCTCCGTCGTCGTCTGCGCCAGGCCGGCGGACGGTATGTGGTTGTCAAGAACACCCTGGCGCAGCGGGCGATGGCCGCCAATCAGATCGCCGCGCTCGATGATCACCTGACCGGCAACACCGGACTCGTCTTCGCGGGCGAGGATCTGATGGCGGCGGCGAAGGTGGTCGGCGAGTTCGCCAAGCAGCACGAGAAGCCGACCGTGCGGATGGGGTGGGTGGATGGTAAGGCGGTGGAACCCGCGTACGTCAAGCGGCTCGGCGAGATCCCGCCGCGAGAGGTGCTGCTCGGCCAGTTCGTCGGCGCCCTCAACGGGATCATGTATCAAATGGTCGGTGCGCTCGAAGCGCTCCGCGAACAGCGTGCGGCCGCTTCGGCCCCAGTCAACGGAGAATGACAACCATGGCAACCATGCTCAGCAATGATGAAATCCTCGAGGCGATCGGCCACAAGACCGTGCTGGAACTGGCCGACCTGATCGAGACGTTCAAGACGAAGTTCAATGTCACCGTGGTCGCCGCTTCGTCGGGCGGCGCTGGTGGTGGCGCGGCCGCGGCCGTGGTCGAGGAGCAGACCGAGTTCACCGTGATCCTGAAGGCCACTGGCGACAAGAAGATCAATGTGATCAAGGCTGTCCGCGAGATCACGTCGCTGGGCCTGAAGGAAGCGAAGGATCTGGTCGATGGCGCCCCGAGCACGGTGAAGGAAGGGGTCTCCAAGGCCGAGGCCGACGAGATGAAGAAGAAGCTTGAGGACCAGGGCGCGACTGTCGAACTGAAGTGACCTGCGGAACGGGTCATCCCGAGCCAGTCGCCTTCCGCGGCTGGCACCGGGGCTCCCGTCACCCCGCAACGGTCACTTTCAGTGAGACGGCATGACGACTCGACGCGACCTCGTAATCCGGATGACGATGGTGCCGACCCCCGCCTGTGGCGGGGGTTGCGGCGCTGTTGTCCCCATTTGCCCGGGATGTGCTGATGCCTGATACCTTGCCGGTCATTTCGTTCTCGACGCTGCAGGAGGGCATGGACATGCCCCACCTGCTCGACATCCAGACGAAGGCCTTTGAATCCCTGCTCGTGCCCGATGATGTCGAGGGCGATCGTCAGGATGTGTCGCTGGAGCGCGTCTTCCGCGACCTCTTCCCGATCTCCGACGTCAACGGCAAGTACTCCCTGGAGTTCGTGGGGTACTCGCTCGGCGACCCGAAGTACTCCGTTGAGGAGTGCATCGAGCGGGACATGACCTACGCGGCCCCGCTCCGCACCAAGCTCCGCCTCGACGTCTTCGAGGAGGTGGATGGGCAGCGGCGGCTCAAGAACGCCATCGAGAAGGAGGTCTATCTCGGCGAACTGCCGATCATGACCCCGCTGGGCACCTTCGTGATCAACGGCGCCGAGCGCGTCGTGGTCTCGCAGTTGCACCGCTCGCCGGGCGTGGTCTTCGAGGAGGACACCCACCCCAACGGGCAGCGGCTCTTCTCGGCGCGGATCATTCCGTTCCGCGGGTCGTGGGTGGAATTCACGATCGACATTCACGACGTGATCTACGTCCACATCGACAAGAAGAAAAAGTTCCCGGCCACGGCGCTGCTTCGCGCCTTTGGTTACGGGCACAACGCGGACATCCTCCGCCTCTTCTTCTCCGAGAAGATGCTCGACATCTCCGGGCGCGCAGACTCCCGTCAGGAGCGGCGCGAGATCGTCGGGGCGATGTTGGCCGCCGACGTGCCGAACCCGGAAGATCCGAAGGGCGATCCCTTGGGCCGGACCGGTGACGAACTCTCTCCCGATCGCCTCCAGGCGATGCGGCACGTGGGCGTCAAGCATGTGCGCGTCTTCGCCGGCTACAGCATCCTCGATATCCGCGACGAGGAACTCCCGATCACCAACCGGGACCGGGGCAACCATGTCCTGGCCTTCGCGGTCGCCGATCCCGAGACCGGTGAAGTGCTCGCCGAGGGCGGCACCGAGCTCACCGAAAAGCTGCGCGCCAAGCTCGAGAAGGCCGGCGTGCACAAGGTCGAGATCCTGCTGCCAGCCGGAAAGGGCGAGTCGCCCCTCATCCGGAACACCCTTGCCAAGGACCCGACGCACTCCGAGCAGGAGGCGCTGGAGCAGATCTACGCCCTGCTGCGCCCGGGTGATGCGCCCAACCTGGAGACGGCGCGGCAGCAGATCCAGAAGCTCTTCTTCAATCCGAAGCGCTACGACCTGGGTCGTGTCGGCCGCTACAAGATCAACCAGCGCCTCAAGGTCAAGATCGACCCAAACCACACGGTCCTGACCGAGGAAGATTTCATTGCGATCATCCGCTATCTGATCGACCTGCACGACGGGCGCGGGAACACGGACGACATCGACCACCTCGGCAACCGCCGGATCCGCTCGGTGGGCGAACTCATCGCCAACCAGTTCTCCGTCGGCCTCTCGCGTATGGCGCGACTGGTCAAGGAGCGAATGAGCATCAACTCCGATCCGGAGAAGATCTCGCTCGACGACCTGGTCAACGCCCGGACGGTCTCCGCGGTCATCCAGGCCTTCTTCGGCAGCTCGCAGCTGTCGCAGTTCATGGACCAGACCAATCCGCTCGCCGAGCTGACGAACAAGCGCCGTCTCTCCGCGCTCGGACCTGGCGGCTTGACGCGCGAGCGCGCCGGCTTCGAAGTCCGTGACGTGCACTACTCGCAGTACGGCCGCATGTGCCCGATCGAGACCCCGGAAGGCCCGAACATCGGCCTGATCACGTCGCTCTCGACCTACGCGCGCATCAACGATCTCGGCTTCATCGAGACGCCCTACCGCGTGGTGAAGAACGGCAAGGCGACCGGCGGCCTGCAGTGGCTGTCGGCCAGCGAGGAAGAGGACTTCGCGGTGGCGCAGGCCAACGCGCCGCTGAACGAGGATGGTTCCTTCGCCGACGCGCTGGTGCTCTGCCGTCGCGGCGACGATTACCCGCTGCTCCCACCGGCGCGCATCGAATTCATGGATGTCGCCCCGGAACAGCTCGTCTCCATCGCTGCCGCGCTCATTCCGTTCCTTGAGCACGACGACGCCAACCGCGCCCTCATGGGTTCGAACATGCAGCGTCAGTCGGTGCCGCTGCTCTTCCCCAAGGCGCCGATCGTGGGCACGGGGCTCGAGACCAAGGTCGCCCGGGATTCCGGTGCCGTGATCATCTCGAAGCGCGCCGGCACGGTCACCAAGGTGACTGCCGACGAGATCATCGTCGATGCCGGTTCCGATTCTGCCGACAAGGCCCAGCCGCTCGGTCGCTTGGCGCGGATCGATCGCTACCGGGTGAAGAAATTCTGGCGCACCAACCAGGACACCGCCATCAACCAGCGGCCACTGGTGCAGCAGGGACAGAAGGTCACCGCCGGGCAGATCATCGCCGACGGCGCTGCCACCGAGGCGGGCGAGCTCGCGTTGGGCTCGAACGTGCTGGTCGCGTTCATGCCCTGGTACGGCTTCAACTTCGAGGACGCGATCGTCCTCTCCGAGCGCCTGGTGAAGGATGACGTCTACTCGTCGATCCACATCCAGGAACTCGAGCTCCATGTCCGCGACACCAAGCGTGGCCAGGAAGAAATCACCCGGGAAATCCCCAACGTCTCCGACGAGTCGCTGGTTGACCTCGACGAACGCGGGATCATCCGGATTGGTGCGCACGTCAAGCCGGGTGATATCCTGGTCGGCAAGATCACGCCGAAGGGCGAGACCGAGCTGTCGCCCGAAGAGAAGCTGCTGACGGCGATCTTCGGCGAGAAGGCGAAGGACGTGAAGGACTCGTCGCTGAAGGTGCCACCAGGGATGAAGGGCACCGTTATCGACGTGAAAATCTTCTCGCGCGTCGAAGGGCCGGTCGTCGACAAGGATCGCGGCGAACGGATCGGCGATGTGCGTCGTCACGAGAGCGAGGAGAAGGCCCGCATCACCCAGGCCATGCTCGATGAACTCAGCGAGCTGCTGGAGGGCGAGGAAGTCGGCCTGATGCTTCGAGCCGGAACGGTCGAGGAGTTGCACCCCGCTGGCTTCAAGCTCACCAAGGCTGCGCTCAAGGAGCTCGACCTCGGTGAGGTGGACCTGAAGACGCTGCGCGTGGCCGCGAAAGCCGCCAACGAGCGCGTTCGTGCCACGCTCGACACCGCCGCGGCCGAACGCGCCAAGGTGGAAGAGAAGGCCGAGGACCAGATCGACAAGATTCTCCAGCCGGACGAACTGCCCCCGGGCGTCATCCAGCTGGTCAAGGTGTACTGCGCCGAGAAACGGAAGATTTCCGTCGGCGACAAGATGGCCGGCCGCCACGGCAACAAGGGCATCGTGGCGCGCATCGTTCCCGAGGAGGATATGCCGTTCCTCCCGGACGGTTCGCCGGTCGACATCGTGCTGAATCCGCTCGGCGTGCCGAGCCGCATGAACGTTGGACAGATCCTGGAGACGCACCTCGGCTGGTGCGGCCGGATTCTCGGCTTCATGGCGAAGACCCCAGTGTTCCGGGGCGCGGAAGAATCGGAAATCGGCGTGCTGCTGCGCCTCTCCGGCCTGACCTGGGCCGCCGAGTCGCTGCGACTGTCCGATGCGCCGCCGCCGCCGACCGATAGCGAGATCGCCAAGTTGGTCGGTGATCTTCGCGCGCTCGAAGTGCCGGGCGCGACGCTCGATGGCACCGGCGTGGAGGCGCTCTACACCAAGGGTGTCTCGGCCAGCACCGCCGCGATGGCGAAGCGGGTCGAGAAGTTCCTCGCCACCGCAGGTCGGGAGCTGGCCGCCCGCGAGCGGGCCCAGCGCGAAATCGAACTCGCCACCCATGATGCGCTGCTGCAGGGCGCGACGGGAGCCGAAAAGACGGCGTTGCAGACGGCGCGCAAGAGTCTCGCCGACGGGGCCAAGCTGACTGACGCCGAGTTGCTGGCATCATTCGGCCTCGACGCGCTCGCCACGGTGGCGGGCGGCAAGGCGGATGCGGACACGATCGGCAAGGTCGCCGATCTGCTCATCCGGCACGCCGGCTTGACGCCCGCCGGCAAGGCTCGGCTGCGCGATGGCCGGACTGGGCAGGAGTTCAAGGGTGACGTGACGGTGGGCACCATCTACATGCTCAAGCTCAGCCACCTGGTTGATGACAAGATCCACGCCCGTTCGATCGGACCGTACTCGCTGGTGACGCAGCAGCCGCTCGCCGGCAAGGCGCAGTTCGGCGGCCAGCGCTTCGGTGAGATGGAAGTGTGGGCGCTCGAGGCGTACGGGGCGTCGCATGTGTTGCAGGAGATGTTGACCGTGAAGTCGGACGACGTGAATGGCCGGAGCCGTGTCTACGAGGCCATCGTGAAGGGGCAGAACCTGCCCGAACCGGGCATCCCGGAGTCGTTCAACGTGCTCGTGAAGGAGTTGCAGGCCCTGGGATTGAAGGTCACCCTGGGCACCACCGCCGAAGGGGAGGAGTGAGGCGGCCATGATTGATTTCCGCAGCGGACGCGAGCCCAAGAGCTCGAGCTTTGATTACATCGGCATCCGGATCGCCAGTCCCGAAGAAATTCGCGGACCGCGCGACCCGAAGGAACGGGAGCGGGTCGAACTTCAGGGCCAGCGGTACTGGTGGTCCTGGGGTGAGGTGACCAAGCCGGAGACCATCAACTACCGCTCCTTCAAGCCGGAGAAGGACGGCCTGTTCTGCGAGCGCATCTTCGGTCCGGTCAAGGACTGGGAATGCCATTGCGGCAAGTACAAGCGGATCCGCTATCGCGGCGTGATCTGCGATCGGTGCGGCGTCGAGGTGACGCTGTCCAAGGTGCGGCGCGAGCGGATGGGGCACATCGAGCTCTCCGTGCCGGTGGCGCACATCTGGTTCTTCAAGACGCTGCCGTCGCCGATGGGCAATCTGCTCGACGTGACGCTCAAGGAACTCGAGCGCATTGTCTACTACTCCTCCTATGTGGTGCTCGACCCGGGGGAGCAGGAAGTCGAGGACAAGCAGCTCATCGACGAGGATGAATACCTCGCGCTGCGCCAGAAGGCGCGGGACGCGGGCGACACCGCCTTCCGGGCCGAGATCGGCGCGCCGGCGGTGCGCGAGCTGCTGCAGAAGCTCGACATCAAGAAGTTGGCCGAGGAGCTGCGGGCATCGGTCGCGGTCGAGACCAGCCAGCATCGCAAGAAGCAGATGCTCAAGCGGCTCAAGATCGTCGACGCCTTCCTCTGCTCGGGCGACAATGGCGACATGGCCAATGACCCGGCGTGGATGATCATGGATGTGATCCCGGTGATCCCGCCCGATCTGCGCCCGCTGGTGCCGCTCGATGGCGGCCGCTTCGCCACGTCCGATCTGAACGACCTGTACCGCCGGGTGATCAACCGCAACAACCGGCTGCAGAAGTTGATCCAGCACCGCGAGCCGGAAGTGCTCCTGCGCAACGAGAAGCGGATGCTGCAGGAGGCGGTCGACGCCCTGTTCGACAACGGTCGCCGGTCCAAGGCGATTCGTGGTCGCGGCAAGCGCCCGCTCAAGTCGCTGTCCGACATGCTGAAGGGGAAGCAGGGGCGGTTCCGTCAGAACCTGCTCGGCAAGCGCGTGGACTATTCCGGTCGGTCGGTCATTGTCGTCGGCCCGGAACTGCGATTGCACCAATGCGGCCTGCCGAAGACGATGGCGGTCGAACTCTTCAAGCCCTTCATCATCCACAAGCTGGTGGAGAAGGGGATTGCCGAGACGGTCAAGCGCGCCAAGAAGATCGTGGAGCGCGAGAGCCCCGAGGTCTACGAGATCCTCGAGGAGATCATCCAGGACCATCCGGTGCTGCTCAACCGCGCGCCGACGCTCCACCGTCTGGGCATCCAGGCGTTCGAGCCGAAGCTGGTGGAAGGCAAGGCGATCCGGATCCATCCGCTCGTCTGCGCCGCGTTCAACGCCGACTTCGACGGCGACCAGATGGCCGTGCACGTGCCGCTCTCGTTCGAGGCGCAGCTCGAGGCCCGGCTCCTGATGGTGTCGTCGAACAACATCCTGAAGCCCTCCGATGGCCGGCCAATCGCCGAGCCGTCCCAGGACATGGTGCTCGGATCGTACTTCCTCACCAAGCTTCCTGCGGGCTTCGAGGAGAAGATCCGCCTGGCCGGGCCGCAGCTCGACGAGGTGAAGGCCGAGCTCTGGAAGGACGCGCCCTACTACAGCGCCATTGCCGAGCTGGAGATGGCGCTGCTGCACGGCTTCACCACGCACCAGAGTGCGATCCACTTCTGGTTCGTGCCGCCGATGGGCTCGGTCGACACCCGGCCGCGCTGGGTGAAGACCACGGTCGGGCGAGTGCTGTTCAACAGCATCGTCCCAGGTGCGGTCATTGCCGAGCTGGGCTTCCGCGATGAGTTGATGAAGAAGAAGCAGCTCTCCGAGACGGTGCTGCAGAGCTACCGTCGTGCCGGCCTGCGGGAGACGGTCGAGTTCCTCGATCGTCTGAAGCGGTTCGGCTTCGAGTTCGCGACCGGGGGAGGTATCTCCATCGGCATCGAGGATCTCGAGATTCCGATCAAAAAGCAGGAACTGCTCGCCGACGCGCAAAAGCGGGTCGAGCGGTTCCAGAAGGCCTACAACACCGGTCAGATCACCTTCGGCGAGCGCTACAACAAGGTGATCGACGCCTGGACCCACGCCAACAACGACGTGGCCGAGGCGATGCTGGCGCACATGCGCGAATCGCGCGGTGGCTACAACCCGGTGTACATGATGTACGATTCCGGCTCCCGCGGTTCGCGCGACCAGATCCGGCAGCTCGCCGGCATGCGCGGCCTGATGGCGAAGCCGCAGAAGAAGCTCACCGGCGGCATCGGCGAAATCATCGAATCGCCGATCAAGTCGAACTTCCGCGAAGGCCTCACGGTGCTCGAGTACTTCATCTCGACCCACGGCGCACGGAAGGGGCTGGCCGACACGGCGCTCAAGACGGCCGACGCCGGCTACCTCACCCGCCGGCTCTGTGACGTGGCGCAGGATGTCACGATCACCGAGGAGGATTGCGGGACGGTGATGGGCCTCGACATGACGCCGCTCAAGGAAGGGGAGGACATCATCGAGCCGTTGCGTGACCGGATTCTCGGCACGGTCGCGGCCGAGGATGTCACCGATCCGCACGAGCTCGATGAGTTCGGAGATCCGAAGCTGCTGGTGCAGGCCGGGCAGCTGATCGACGAGGAAGTCTCGCAGCTGATCGACGACGCTTCGATTGACAAGGTGCGCATCCGGTCGGTGCTCACCTGCGAATCGAAGCGCGGTGTCTGCCGCATGTGCTACGGCCGCAACCTGGCCACCATGGAGCGCGTTGATCTCGGCGAGGCGGTGGGCATCCTCGCCGCGCAGTCGATCGGCGAGCCGGGCACGCAGCTGACCCTGCGGACCTTCCACATCGGCGGCACCGCGTCGCGTATCGCCGAAGAAGCCGAGCGCCGCGCCCGCACCGACGGCCTGGTGACCTACACCAGCGACTTCGAGTGGGCCGACGTGCCGGTCGAGTATGAGGACGGCGTGAAGGCGTCGATCCGTATCGCCCTTACCCGCGAGACGGAATCGGCCACCGAGGAAAACAAGGCCGGCATCGTGCTGGTCGACCCGAAGGACCCGAAGCGGGCACTCAACCGCTACCCGGTGCCGGAAGGCGCGCTCCTGCAGGTCAAGGAGGGCGATCTCTCGGCCAAGGGCGACAACGACAAGCGCGCCAGCATCCTCTACACCTGGGACCCGTACAACGACCCGAGCATCATCAAGGTCGATGGCGAACTGCGCTGGAAGGACCTGGTGCCTGGCGTGACCCTGCGCGAGGAACTTGACGAAGGCACCGGGCTTCGGTCCGTGGTCGTCGTCACCGATCCCGATCGTGAGCTTCATCCGTCCGTGCTCGTCTATCAGGCGAACCGGAAGGATCCGCAGGAATACACCCTCGCCGAAGGGTCACGCATCATCCTCGGCTCGCCCACCGATCCGGTGTCGCGTGCCATGGAACTGCCGCCCGAGTCCAACCCATGGTCGGAGTCGTTCAAGGTCACCGAACACCCGATCAACGTGGCATGGCCGAGCAAGACCAAGAAGGAGAGCAAGGACAAGACGGTGTTCCTTTCGGCCCCGGTCAAGGTGTCGAAGGGTGTCACCATCACGAAGATCCCGCGCCAGGCCTACAAGACTCGTGACATCACGGGCGGTCTGCCGCGCGTCGCCGAGCTCTTCGAGGCGCGTCGTCCCAAGGATCCGGCGACGATGTCCGAGGTCGATGGCATCGTGAAGTTCGGCGAGATCAAGCGCGGCAAGCGCGAGATCTTCGTCTACCCGGTCGCGCCCGACGGGACGCCGGTGCCCGAGGACGAGGCGCGCACGTACGAAGTGCCCGCCGGCAAGCACCTCCGGGTGCATGAAGGCGATCGCGTCCGGGCGGGTGACCGCCTGACTGAAGGGCCGGTGTCGCCGCACGAGATCCTGCAGATCAAGGGACCGCGCGCGGTGCAGGAATACCTGCTCAACGAGGTCCAGGAGGTCTACCGACTTCAGGGCGTGCGCATCAACGACAAGCACATCGGCGTGATCGTGCGCCAGATGCTCCAGAAGGTCCGCGTCACCGATCCGGGCGACACGACCTTCCTCGACGCGGAGACGGTGGATCGTCAATCGTTCCGCGATGAGAACGACCGGGTGCTCAAGCGGAAGTTGAAGCCGGCCACGGCCGAGCCCGTACTCCTCGGGATCACCAAGGCCTCGCTGACCACGCAGTCGTTCATCTCGGCGGCGTCGTTCCAGGAAACCACCCGCATCCTTACCGATGCGGCGATCCGTGGAGCGAAGGATGAACTTCGGGGCCTGAAGGAGAACATCATCATCGGCCACCTGATTCCGGCTGGCACCGGTCACTACCGGTATGTCGACCTGGAGATCGAGCCGCCGGCGGGCTTCGAACCGCCGCCGCCGGCCCTGGAAGTGGTCGAGGAGCCGGTGCCCGATGTCCTGCTGGTTGCCGTCGAGGACGAGGCCGTGGTCTGATTTTCGGACACATGTTGTGATGGCAAGGGCGGCGCCCGGGGGGAGTTCTTCCCGGGCGCTTCTTCTTGCCCACTCCCGGGCTTGACCCCATTGTCCTAGGCCAGTATTCTTCAGATCTGTCGCGGAAATGTGTCGGGATGCGTCCCGACCAGTAACGGATTCACGAAACGGGTGTATGCCGACGATCAATCAGCTGCTTCGCCATGGCCGCCACGATCCCAACTACAAGGGGAAGGCGCCGCACCTCCAGGGCAATCCGCAGAAGCGGGGCGTCTGCACGCGTGTGTATACCACCACGCCCAAGAAGCCGAACTCTGCGTTGCGCAAGGTGGCGAAGGTCCGCCTGACCAATGGCATCGAGGTCATCGCGTACATCCCGGGTGAAGGGCACAACCTGCAGGAGCACAGTATCGTGCTCATCCGCGGTGGCCGTGTGAAAGACCTGCCCGGCGTGCGGTACCACATCCTGCGCGGCACGCTCGACGCCGCCGGCGTCAATGATCGCCGCCAGAGCCGTTCGAAGTACGGCGCCAAGGCGCCCAAGGCTGGCGTGCCGGCCAAGGGGAAGAAGAAGTGAGCCGCCGCAAGAATGCCGTCAAGCGGCCGGTGCCCCCCGATCCGCGCTACGACAGCCAGACCGTCTCGAAGTTCGTGAGCAACCTGATGTCGCAGGGCAAGAAGAGCCTCGCCGAGGGGATCTTCTACAAGGCGATGGACATGATCGAAGAGCGCACCGGGCAGCCGGGAGTGGCGGTGTTCAAGCAGGCCGTGAACAACGCGAAGCCGGCCGTCGAAGTGAAGTCCCGCCGTGTCGGTGGTGCCTCGCTCCAGGTCCCGGTCGAAGTCCGTCCCGATCGTCGGACGGCGCTGGCGATGCGCTGGCTGATCACCTTCTCGCGCTCGCGCGGGGAGAAGACCATGCCGGAGCGTCTGGCGGCTGAACTGATTTTGGCGTCGAAGGGCGAAGGGAACGCCATCAAGAAGAAGGAAGACACGCACCGGATGGCGGAAGCCAACCGCGCGTTTGCACACTATCGCTGGTAGATGATCGACGTGTAGGCGGGCGACGCACGCGTCGCCCCAACATCCGGATCATGTGAGCGGCAGGTGGCCGCCCACCACTGGTCCTTCGACAAACGCCGGGATTCTCCATGAGAATCCTCGTCTCGGGCGCAGGCCCGGACGTGGCGCGGAGCGATACCGCGGGCCAATGGCCCGGTCCGGTCGCCCCGCTTTTTCGCTGGGAGTGCATGCAGTTATGGCCCGTCATACTCCGCTCGAGATGTACCGGAACATCGGCATCATGGCGCACATCGATGCCGGCAAGACGACCACGACTGAGCGTATTCTGTATTACACCGGCAAGAATTACAAAATCGGTGAAGTGCACGATGGCGCCGCGACGATGGACTGGATGGAGCAGGAGCAGGAGCGCGGCATCACCATCACGTCGGCGGCCACCACGGCGTTCTGGACGCGGCATGGCGAGAGCGACATCCAGGGTACCGGTCCCGAATACCGCGTGAACATCATTGACACGCCGGGCCACGTCGACTTCACGGTCGAAGTCGAGCGGTCACTGCGCGTGCTCGACGGTTGCGTCACCCTGCTGGACTCGGTGGCCGGCGTGGAGCCGCAGACTGAAACGGTGTGGAAGCAGGCGGATCGCTACGGTGTGCCGCGGATGATCTTCGCCAACAAGATGGACCGTGTCGGCGCCAACTTCGAGCGCTGTGTCGCGATGATCCGCGACCGCCTCAGCCGTCGGTCGTTCCCGTTGCAGCTCCCCGTAGGCAGTGGCGAGACCTTCACCGGTCACATCGACGTCATTGCCCGTCGCCAGTACATTTTCGATGATGCGACGATGGGGAAGAACTTCAAGGTGGTCGATCCGGCCCCGGAGTTCCACGACGCGATCGAACTGGCGCGCCATGAGGCGATCGAGGCGGCAGTCGAGTTCGACGACGAGCTGATGGAGAAGTATCTGGGCGGCGAGGAGCTCACGGTCGACGAGATCCATCGCGCGATCCGCAAGGCGACGCTGGCGATGCAGTTCGTGCCGGTGCTCTGCGGTGCCTCGTTCAAGAACAAGGGCGTGCAGGCGCTGCTCGATGCTGTCATCGACTATCTGCCGTCGCCCCTCGACGTCGCGGCCATCAAGGGCCACGCGCCGGGCGATGAGACGGCGCTGATCGAGCCGCATCCGACCGATGATGAGCCGTTCGCAGCGCTGGCGTTCAAGATCATGACCGACCCGTTCGTCGGCCGGCTGACCTTCTTCCGCGTCTACTCCGGCAAGCTCGACGCTGGCTCGTACGTCTACAACGCGAACAAGGACAAGAAGGAGCGCGTCGCGCGCCTGCTGCAGATGCACGCGAACAAGCGCGAGGAAATCAGCGAGGTGCTGGCTGGCGACATTGGCGCGGCAATCGGCCTGAAGGACACCCGCACCGGCGACACGCTGTGCGACGATTCGCGGCCGATCATCCTGGAGTCGATGAAGTTCGCCGATCCGGTCATCTCGATGTCGATCGAACCGAAGTCCAAGGCCGACCAGGACAAGCTGGCGATCGCCATGCAGAAGTTGGCCGAAGAAGACCCGACTTTCCGTGTCCGCAGCGATGCGGAGACCGGGCAGGTCATCATCGCCGGCATGGGCGAACTGCACCTCGAGGTGCTGGTCGACCGCATGCGCCGCGAGTTCAAGGTCGAGGCCAACGTTGGCCGGCCACAGGTCGCCTTCCGTGAGACGATCACCAAGCGGGTCGATCAGGTCGAGGGGAAGTTCATCCGGCAGTCGGGCGGCAAGGGCCAGTACGGCCACGTCGTCATCAACATCATGCCGGGCGAGGTGGGCAAGGGCTTCGAGTTCGTCGACAAGATCGTCGGCGGCGTGGTGCCACGCGAGTTCATCAAGCCGTCGGAAGCCGGCATGCGCGAGGCGCTCGAGAACGGCATTCTCGCTGGCTACCCGATGGTCGACATCAAGGCGGAGCTGGTCTACGGCTCCTACCACGACGTCGATTCGAGCGAAATGGCGTTCAAGATCGCGGGCTCAATGGCGATCAAGGAAGCCGCCCGTCAGGCCGGCCCCGACATCCTCGAGCCGGTCAAGAAGGTCGAAGTCGTCTGCCCCGAGGACTTCCTCGGGTCGGTCATCGGCGACCTTTCCTCCCGCCGTGGCAAGATCGGCGGCATGACGCAGCGCGGCGAGTCGCAGGTCGTCGCCGCCGAGGTGCCGCTGGCCGAGATGTTTGGCTACTCCACGTCGCTGCGCAGTGCGACCCAGGGCCGCGCCGCGTACACCATGGAGTTCGATCACTACGAGGAAGTGCCGAAGTCCGTGGCCGAGGCGATCATCAGCAAGAACGCCGGGAAGTAGCGACAACGCAGGAGGGGGCGACGCAGGCGTCGCCCCCAACGGGGCAAGGGCCGGGGCGATGCATGGGTCGCCCATACAGGTTGGGATCACCACACAGGGCGAGGATTGCATCATGTCGAAGGTCAAGTTCGAGCGGACCAAGCCACACGTGAACG